>DALZLW010000126.1:0-147 GCA_032007425.1 Stenotrophomonas sp. | reverse complement strand
CCTCTGCCTTGGCGGATTCTGCCTTGGCGGATGCTGCCTTGGCGGACTCTGCCTTGGCGGATTCTGCCTTGGCGGCCTCTGCTTTGGCGGCCTCTGCTTTGGCGGCCTCTGCTTTGGCGGCCTCTGCCTTGGCGGATTCTGCCTTGG
>DALZLW010000125.1:0-11462 GCA_032007425.1 Stenotrophomonas sp. | reverse complement strand
CTGCGCGGCCTGCCCGAGCAGTACACCCTGATCCTCATCGACGGCCGCCGCCAGGGCAATTCGTCGGGCATCAACTACCGCGACGACCTCGGCCCGCAGGACCTGAACTGGCTGTCGCCGGACATGATCGAGCGCATCGAAGTGGTGCGCGGCCCGATGTCCTCGCTGTACGGCTCGGACGCCATGGGCGGGGTGATCAACATCATCACCCGCAAGATCCCGGACGAATGGGGTGGCTCGGTCACCTTGAACTACAGCAAGCCCGATTCGGATACGCGCGGCAACACCACCCAGATGGGTGCGGTGTTCAGCGGCCCGCTGACCCCGAACCTGGGCCTGCGTGTCGGCGCCAACATCACTGACCGCGAATCGGACACCGGCGCGCGCCAGACCCCCGGCAACAAGGCCGACAACGCGAACGTGCTGTTCAACTGGCGCATCAACGACGACCACACCGTCGGCGTGGAAGCCTCGCGCGGCAACCAGCGCAACAAGGGCGGTGGCTCGGTGAGCCGCTGGGGCCTGTCCAAGGTCGTCCAGACCGGTTACGTGGTCACCCACGATGGCCGCTACGGTGATTTGACCACGTCCAAGACCACCCTCGTGCAGAACGATTACGAGGACAAGGGCAGCACCATCGGCAACCACGCCAAGGAAACCGTGTTTGATACCGCCTTCTCCCGTGGCCTCCACTGGGGCGTGGAGCACAACCTCAATGTCGGCGGCCAGTGGAAGCGCGAGCAGCTGGAAAACAGCGACACCATCGGCACCGTGCCGGTGACCTGGACCGGCAGCGGCCGCATCAGCCCGGTCAGCGAAGCGGATTCGTGGGCGCTGTTTGCCGAAGATCACCTGACCCTGCACGAGCGCTTCATCCTCACCGTCGGCCTGCGTTGGGACAACACCGACAACTACGACGACAACCTCAGCCCGCGTATCTACGGTGTCTGGCACCCCTCCGATGTGTGGACCGTGCGCGGTGGCGTGTCCAAGGGCTTCCGTGCCCCCAACCTGAAGCAGGGCACCGCCGGTGCCGCCACCCAGTCCGGCGGCAACGGCTGCACCAGCCTGACCGTGGAAGGCTGGACCAACCGCTCGGTCAGCGCCGACGGCACCACCGGCTGCTACATGGCCGGCAACCCCAACCTGGAACCGGAAACCAGCACCAACTACGAGCTCGGCCTGGGCTTTGACAAGGACGGCTGGTCGGCCTCGGCGACCTACTTCCTGACCGACTTCGATGACAAGATCCAGCAGGTTCCGCTGCGCGAGATCCCGGGCCAGACCACCAGCTTCGTCAACGGCTTCTGGTGGACGGTCGCGCAGAACGTGCAGAAGGCCCGCACCCGCGGTGTGGAAGCCACCGTCACGGTGCCGCTGCACGAGCGCCTGACCTGGACCACCAACGCCACGCGCATGCTGGAATCGAAGAACCGCACCACCGGCGCCAGCCTGCTGGTGGTGCCCAAGATCACCGGCAACACCTCGCTGGATTGGCAGGTCACCGATGCGTGGTCGCTGAACCTCAGCGCCCAGCACATCGGCGAACAGCTGGTTTCCGCGTCCAGCGCCACCTTTGCCAAGGCCTACACGACCTGGGACCTGGTGACCGGTTATGACATCAACGAACACCTGCGCCTGCGCGCCGGCGTGCTCAATCTGCGCGACACATCCACCATCGAGGAAGGCAACAACTACGATGGCGGTGCGCGTACGTTCTTCGTTGGTGCCACTGCGCGGTTCTGATCTTCGCTGGTCCGTGTTGAATCGTCAGGCCCGGGTTCCCGGGCCTGATGCGTTCCGGAGGCAGCGCGACGCAGTTGGCCAGCGGTGGTTTACCACCACTCCAACACAACGCCCCGCTGCCGATCATCTGCTCGACCCGTATCACGCACTGTACGCATGCTGCCTGCCGTGCACTTCAGTTCAGGGCATTTTGCGGCAGAACATCTGGATGCGGTTGAGTGCCGTGTCGTCGTCAACGCCTTGGTCGTCTTCCACCTTGCTGACAAATCCGGCCAGTGCCATGCCCGCAGGGCAGCGATGTTCGCGTCCCCAATCCCCCCACTGCGCCGGTGGCGTGCCGGTCAGGGTCCACCCTCCGGAGCACAACAGCCGTAGGTTGGTCATCGCCGTGTCGTCGTCGTGCTGCCCCTGGTTCTTTTCGATGCGCATCTGGACGCCGATGGCATACCCGTAATTGGGGCAGGACTGGAACTCATCCCAGACGCCCCAGGGGCTTTCCTTGCTGACCAGTTCCTGTTGCCCGTGTTCACCGCGTGGCGCACAACGGAAACGCACAGCATTGAGGCCGGTGTCGTCACCGTTGCCAAGTGGGGGTTCACCCTTGACGCTCATGCCGAATATATAGTGCCCGTCGCGGCACGTCGCGACATCGCCCCAGGTACCCCATTGATGGCTGCCGAAGTCACGATAGTCGGGTATCGCGACATAAGCCCGTGCGGCCGCGGCGGCTGATTCACCAGCGAGCGTGCTCTTCCTCCAGTCATTATCCTTGACCAGGCCGACCTTCAATGTGCGTGCATCAGGATCGTAGCGGGCAGCCAGCCAGGTTGAATAATGTGCGGCACCGCTGAGATATACCGGAATTCCTTCGACCGTCCTGTATAGTCCGTGCTTCTTGTGGAGATGGCCCGCGAATATCGCAAGGATGATGTCCCGGTTGTCCTTGAGCAACTGCCCGAAGGCCTTGTTGTCCGGTGAGGACCATTGGGCATAGGGTGGCTTGTGCATGGACAGGATGACGTCACGCCCCGCAATGCGCGCCCACTCCAGCTGGCGTCGCAGATACTCCAGCGACGACGTCACATCGGCCTTGAACGAGCTACTGTTGCTGGTCAATTTGACCTCGTAGGTCGGCTCGTTCTGCAGTTGTATGACCATCAGTTTGCCGAAGACCATCGAATAGGCGAGGCTGCCGCGGCGAAGCAGCGGGCCGGCCCCGCCTCGGCGCATGGTGGCGTAGTCGAAGTCCCAGTAAGGATATTTTTCCGCCCATCCAAGCATGTCCAGGTACATGTCACGTGCACAACCGTTGTTGGAGCAATTGTCCACGTTGTTGCCGTAATCGTGGTTGCCCAGTCCGACGTAGAAATTCCGCACGTACTTCTGCTTGAACGGCGCGTCATACATGAACTCGCGCTGCCAGCCATGGCCGTAGGCGGTGATGTCGCCGTTGAGGAAAAGCGGAACCTTGTCCAGCCCACCATGGGCCTCGCGGAACTGTCGCGTGGATTCGCCCTGGTCAAGGATGAACTTGCGGGACCGCTTCATTGTTGTTTTTTCGTCTTCTGGCGTGCCGTTGTCGGATTTATCGGTCCATGGGTACTGCGTGTCCGAAATGAAGACGAGGTGCTGCTCTGCGGCGGATGCGCGGCAGATCAGGTCGCTTCCGGGAAACAGGAACAACGATGAAATACAAAGGCAGCCGACTGTGGGTAATGCGCGTGACATGAGGTACTTCCTTGCCTTGATGATTGGAAGTTCCATTTGCATACGCAGGCTGGTCGAATGCCATAAGCGTTGACCCCGTCAGCGGTCAGGTTTTTGGCTCTTGGGATGGAATTGTGAGTCGGTTAACAAAGTTACTGCGACCGCCATGGGGTCACCGGCCAGGACCCGGCGAGCCCCGAAATCGTGGCCAAAGGATTGCTACACTTGGCGCGCGGCTGGTGTGCACCCCGTGCCCTGCCAGACAGCCTGTCCGGCAGGGCACGCCGCCGTCATGCGTCGCAGGCTCAGAGTTCCACACGCAGGCCAAGGAAGTACTGGCGACCTGACTGCGTGTAGTTATACACCCGATTGGAACTGTCCACGAACTGGTCGTCGGCCTCATCGGTGAGATTGTTCGCTTGCAGCACCAGCGTCCGCCCGGGGCGGAACCGGTACTGCAGCGAGGCATCCACGTAAGTACTGGCGTTCACGCCGGCCACGTCGTTTCCGTTGCCACCCGGCACGGCGGTCAAGTAGCGGTCGCGGTACGTCGCTGAGACACGTGCGCTGAAACGCTCATCCTCCCAATACACCGTGCCGTTGACCGTGCTGCGCGAGAGGCCTGGCAACAGGGTATTGGCGCGCTCTCCCCCGCCGACATCGAAATCCATGCGCGCATCGGCCCACGTGTAGTTCAGCTGCACGCCCAGCTTATCCAGCGGCCCCGGCAGGAAGCGCAGTGCCTGCTGGTAGGCAATCTCCGCACCTTTTAGATAGGTGCCACGGCCATTGACCGGCTGGGTGAAGGTAAAGGGCTGATCCGGGGTCACCACCGATTGGTTGAGCAGCGACAGCGGGTAGCCCGACGCGGTGTAGCTCATCTCATTGACCGTGGAAACTATGAACGAATCGATCTTCTTGTAGAAACCTGCAAGCGCCAGCATCGCGCCCTCCTCGAAGTACCACTCCAACGAAGAATCGATGGCATCGGCACGGAAGGGATCCAGGTTCGGGTTACCTGCCGACACCGTGCGGTTGAGCGAGTTCACCGCACCATTGGGCGCCAGCGAGGCCAGCGACGGCCGGGTCATGTTGCGGCTGACGCCGAAGCGCCAGACCAGATCATCGCGCAGCTCAAGCGCGCTGTTGAACGATGGCAACACGTCGTCGTAGTCGCGCTTGAGCGTCACCCAGTCAAAGCCGCCGTTGCCATCACCGACGAAGCCGCTGCTCTGCAGCGCCGTACGCACATAACGCAGGCCCACGTCGCCACGCCAGCGCAGCCCGGCAAGCGTCGTATCGAACTCCAGCTGCGCGTAGCCAGCGGTGGGCTTCTCGTTCACCGACCAACTGCTGCCGTAGTCACGCGCCGGCGTATAACGCGCTGCACCCAGGGTGTCCCACGCCGAACCGAGGTCCGCCGTCAGCCATCCCGTGGGCAGCCCGGACACACCGGCGCCACTGGCGAAGTTGTACGGGAGCTGGCTGCTGATGTCGGCCACGCTGCGGAAGCGTTGGTCGGTGAAATCGCTGGACCAGTAGGCGCTACTGAAGGTCTGGCTCTGCCTGTCCACACCCACCTTGAGGGTGAGCCTGTCATTGAGGATGACATCCAGATCCACGCGCGCGCTGCCCAGCCGGTTGCGGGTCTGGCCGTGGCGCAGGCGGATGATGTCGAGGAAATAGTTGGCCGGATCGGCAATGTCAAACCCATACGCCTGCACCGGGAAACGGCTGTTGCCACGGTAGTCGATGCTGAAGTCGCGGTTCTGCGAGAAGAAGAACAGGTTGTTGTCCTTCGGGTTGTCAAACTCCGAATCCTGGAAACCGATCATTGCATCGATCCGCAGGCGGTCCGTTGCATCGGCCTGCATCGACAGTACCGCCTGGCGGTAGGTTGTCGTCGCACTGTTCTGGTGGGTGTCAGAGCGGATATCCACGTTGCCGAAGTCGCCGTAGACAATGGAGTTGCCCGCCACCTGCAGTTGATTGATGGTGGTTTCCTTGATCCCGGTGTTGTACTGCCCCAGCGCATTGGTGCGACTGAACGAGGACGCATCGATGTGGTACTCCTCACGCTCCGAACGCATGCGGCCGTGTGCCATGTCCAACGAGAACAGCACATCGTCCGTGGCCTGGAACTGCAGTGCACCGGTCAGGCCGACCCGCTTCTGGTCGTAATCGTAGACATCGTAGCGATCGAACCTCGGATAGAACAGCGCATCGCTGCCGGTGCTGTTCAGACGCGCAACCAGCGCCGGATCGACCGCCGCCGAGACATTGCGCAGGTCCCAGCCACTGGACGCCCAGCGCACATTGCTGTTGCCGTGCTCGACCGTCTGACGCCGGCTGTATGCCGCCGAAAACAGGGCACCAAAGCGGCCATCGGCAAACGTGTTGGAGATCAGCAAGGCGGTACGCGGACTGGTCTTCTCGCTGTTCTCCTGGTACAGCCCGCCGGTGGATGCGGCAAACTTGTAACCGGGGAAGTCGAACGGACGCGGCGTGTGCAGGTCCACCGTCCCGGCCAGGCCGCCTTCACCGATCCGCGCATCACCACTCTTGGTCACATCGACGCGGTTGAACAGCTCGGAAGCGAAGATGTTGAAGTCGAAGCCACGACTGCGATTGGTACCGCCGCGGCTGTCGATGCTGCCCGAGGTGCTCAGTGCATCCATGCCATTGAGGCGCACGCGGGTGAACTCCGGGCCAAGGCCACGCACGGAAATCTGCCGCCCCTCACCTGCATCACGGGTGATGGCCACGCCGGGAATACGCTGCAGCGACTCGGCCAGGTTGGTGTCCGGGAACGAAGCAATGTCATCGGCAACGATGCTGTCGCGCTGCACGGCAGCCTCGCGCTTGAGGTCACTGGCGCGTTCCACGCTCTGTCGGTAACCGGACACCACGACGGTGTCCAAGGTCGTGGCGGGGTCGGCTGCCGCGGCAGCAGGCGTCTGTGCATGAGCCGCCAGCGGTCCGAACAACAGGGCACTGGCCAAGGCCAAGGACAAAGGGTGGTGTGTGGGGCGAAGGTGATTCATCGACGGGACTCAAAAAGCAAGGGGAAAGGGGGAGCGCAGGCTGCACGCGGCCACGGCGCCCGCAACGCGGGCACCTGGACGCATGGCGATGGTCAGGAAATTCAGGGAATGGCGAAGGAAGCAGGAATGCCGCTGCGTTCCTGGTCGGTGTTGACGATGTTGGCGTTGAATTCACGCGCCAACTGGTGCAGTCGTGCCCGGCCCAGGCTGACATCTGCGCTGGCACCGCCCGGGTGGTCATCATTCACCGACAGCAGGAAGTTGCGCAGTGCCCAATCAGCCACCAGCGCGCGTGGAATCTCGCCACTGTCCAGGCGACCGGCCTGGATATCAAAGACCACGTTCCAGGCCGCATTGGCGCCGTAATAGCCGGGGCGCGGATCGGTCGCCTGCTTGACCGCGATCGCCGGGAATGCCAGGCGGGCCTTGCCGCTGGCCAAGGCGGCGGCGTAATCACGCGGTGCCGAGTCGGACACCGTGCCAGGGATCAGCACGAACATCACCTTGCCGCGCAGCTGGCCCAGCGTCGGCCACGGCTTTGCCGCCAGCGCGGCCTCCGGTGAGGCATGGCGACTGCTGCAGGCACTGTCCACGCACATCAGGTCCAATGGCGTGTACAGATCACGCAGCGGAATCCGCGCACCGGCGCCACCGCCCTGGATGTCAGCGATCAGATTGTCCAGATCCGCAGGCTGGGTGTTGCTGCCAAAGCCGTTCTTCACTTCCAGCTTGATGATCAACAGCGGGTGGTTGGGATGATCTCGGTGGTAGCGTGCGATCGTGTCCACACACGAACGCAGGTCCTGGTTGCGATCATTGCCAGGCACACCACTCTTCGGACAATTGTTGATGTTGGCCAACGGATTGCTGTGGCTCACCCGCCAGCTGCCGAAGTTGGTCCAGGCGTCGATCTCCACCATCTGCACATCGGCGAACGCATCGCTGAGATACTCGTACTCATCCTTCTTGTCGAAGGTATTGTGCGAACCTGCCAGCTGCACATGGTTCAAGGGGTACACATCAAGATCATTGGTTTCCGGGCGGGTCTGCGCCTGGCAGGACAGCGTACCGGACAGGGCCAGGGACAGCGCGAGGAGAAGGGTTCGGTTCTTCATCGGTATCGGCTCTTGGTGGGCGGAAAGACACGCGCAATCGCGCGCTTCCCCAACTACGATTGGCCAGCGCGCGCATCGGGTACCGCCGCATCGATGAATTTTTCATGACAGGCTACAGCTCGGCGCGGACTCCGAAGAATGCCTGCCAACCTGCACGCGCGTGGTTATAGACCCGGTTGCTGCTGTCCACGTACTGATCGTCCACCTCACGAGTGAGGTTGTTGCCTTCAATCTGCAGCGACCACGTATCGCACAGGCGCACACGTACCGCCGCATCCACGTACAGACTCGCATTGACCCCCGCCACGTCGTTGCCATTGCCTCCTGGCACGGCGGTCAGATACCGGTCGCGCCACGTTGCCGACGTGCGCAGGCTGATGGGGCCCCGCTCCCAGAGCAGAGTGGCATTGAAGGTGTTGCGCGACAGCCCCGGCAAGCGCGTGCGGATGTGCTCCCCATTGGCCGCGACAACGCTGATCCGCGCATCCGCCCAGGTGTGGTTGAGCTGCACGCCAAACGCACCCCATCGCTGTTGCCAGTTCAGCTCCGTGCCACGCAGGTGCGTGCCCTGCCCGTTCTGTGGCCGGATGAAGGTGAAGACCTGATCGGCCGTGACCACGGCCGGGTCCAGCAGGCCCAGCGGCAAGCCGGCATCCTGGTAACGTACGCGACTGAGCGTGGACACGACGAAGCCATCGATGTCCTTGTAGAACACAGTGGCCGCAAGCACACCGCCGTTGTCGAGGTACCACTCCAAGGCCGAGTCCAGCGCCGTGGCACGTACCGGGGACAGGGCCGGATTGCCGATGCTCACCTGCCGATTGAGCGAATCGACGCTGCGCCGTGGTGCCAACGCATCCAGGGCGGGTCGACTGATGTCGCGCTGTGCAGAAAGCCGCCACTGCAGCGGCGGCGCCAGCTGCAGGCGGCTGTTGAACGATGGCAGCACGGCTCCGCGACGCTGCTTCAACCCGGTCCATGCCAGTCCGCTGCCCGTGTCCACGTAGCCGGCGGTCTGCAACTGCGTGCTGGTCGATCGCAGGCCCACGCCGCCCTGCCAGCGCCGGCCGACGAGGAAGGTGTCTGCATCCAGCTGCAGCCAAGCGGCCATCGGCCTCTCGCGCACCTGCCAGGATGCCCCGGGGTCGAGCCGCGGCTGCCATGGGCCATTGCCAAGCGCCGCCAGCACCCGATCCGGTGGCGCCACCGACCACCCTTGCGGCAGGCCTGCATGTCCCATGCCCGCGGCGAAGTCATAAGGCAGCACTGCAACCAGATCATCCACCGCACGAAAGCGCGCATCGCTGTAGTCACTGGACCAGTACCGGCTGTCGAACTGCTGCGTGCGGCCCTCCACGCCCGCTGACAACGACAGCGCTGCCGTGAGGGGGTAACGCAAGCCCAGGCGCAGCGTTCGTGCAGCGAATGCGGTACTGCCGTGGCGGACACGGAGGGTATCGAGGAACCAGGTGTCGGCAGCGGCGACATCCGCGCCGTAGTGCATCACCGGCACGCGACCGCCACCGCGATAATCGAAACTGAAATCGCGGTTCTGCGCGAACAGGAACACGTTGTCGTCCTGCGGATTGTCAAAGCGCGAGTCCTGCAGCCCGATCATCGCCTCCACCTGCAGCCGCTCACCCTGCCGCGACAGCCCCAGCACGGCCTGCCGGTAACGTGTGGCGGCCCTGTTCTGGTGCGTATCGGAACGGATATCGACGTTGCCGAAGTCGCCCTGCACGATGTCGTTGCCCTCGACCTGCAGGCCCTTGATGGTGATCTCGCGCAGCCCGGTGTTGTACAGGCCCGCCGCATTGTTGCGACTGAACGCCGACGCATCCAGGTGGTACTCCGCCCGTTCACTACGCAGTTGCCCGAACAGCAGGTCCAGGTGCACCTGCGTTGCGTCGCTGAGCTGGTATTGCAGGCTGCCGACCACACCCAGCCGCCGACGCTGGTACTGATAGACGTCGTAACGGTTGAAACGCGGGTAGAACAGCGCGTCGGCGCCGCCGCCATTGAGCCGCGCAACCAACGCAGGATCCACGGTGGCCGCCACGTTCGCCAGGTCCCAGCCGCCACTGGCCCAACGCACAGTGCTGTGTCCAAACTCCACCGTCTGCTGCTGGCTGTATGCCACCGACAACAGGCCCCCCAGGCGGCCTTCCAGCCAGGTATCGGAGACCAGCGCCGCCACGCGCGGCGATACCCTGCCGCTGTTGTCCTGGTACAGCCCGCCAGCGGCCAAGGACAGTCGCCGGCCTGGCTGATCAAACGGGCGCGGCGTGCGCAGATCGACGGTGCCGGCGAGACCGCCCTCGCCCTCGACCGCATCGGTGTTCCGGTTCACCGCGATGCGCTGGAAGACATCCGAGGGAAATACGTTGAAATCAAAACCACGCGTTCGGTTGATGCCGCCGTGGCTATCGATGCCGGCATTGGTGCTCAGCACCTCCATGCCGTTGATCCGCACCCGGGTGAACTCCGGCCCCAGCCCGCGCAGGGTGACCTGCCGGCCCTCGCCGGCCTCGCGGGTGATCGCCACGCCCGGAAGGCGCTGCAGCGACTCAGCCAGGTTGGTGTCGGGAAAGGCGGCAAGTTCGCTGGCCACCAGCGCGTCGCCGAGCAAGGCCGCGTCCCGCTTCAGTTCGACCGCACGGGCGATGTCACGGTGGAAGCCAAGGACCTGCACCGTGTCCAGGGTCGCCGGCGCTGCCGAGCCCCGCCCATCCGCGGGCTGCGCGGTGTCATCGGTGCTTGCCTGTGCCGCCGGGACATCCGTCCCGGCCTGCAAGGTGATCGTACTGGCATCCAGGCGGCGGAACGCCAACCCCGTTCCGCGCAACAACTGCGGCAACGCCTCGGCGATCGGCGTACCTGTTGCAACCGGCGACACCCGGGGATTGCCGATGCGCCCCGTGTCATACACGAACTGCAGGCCGGTCTGCTGCGAGAGCCGCTGCAGTGCGGACTCCAAGGGCTGTGCCGCGATGCCCTGGGACAGTGCCTGGTCATCAAGGGCGTGCACCGAAGGCGCTGCCATCGCCAACAGCCACGCCGCCCAGCGCGTGCGCGGCGCCCGTTGGCGTGGCGCACGCAGCTCGATCACTGGCGTCGACTGCGCACGTGTATGCCGCCGGCGGTGCCGCGTACCTCCAGCGCCGGCTGCGCCTGCAGGTAGGCCGCCAAGGCCTCGAAGCCCTCCGCACGCAGGTTGCCGCTCAAGCGCAGGCTGCCTGCCTGTGCATCCTCGAGGACGACCTGTTGCTTGTTTCGGCGGTTGAACTGATCGACCACATCGCGCAGCGCCTCGTCATGGAAGGCGATCCGGCCCTGCCACCAGCCACTGATTGCCGCCGGTGCTTCTTCGCGCAGCTCCACCCGGTGATCGCGGTAGGCAATACGCGCACTCTGCCCCGCACCGATGTCCGCCAGTACCCGCGGATCCACCTCCGCGCGCACCTGCACCCGTCCTTCGAGCACGTCCACCCGCGCCAGTTCGCGCTGCAGGGACACGCTGAAGGTGGTGCCGATGTCACGTACGCGCAGACCCGCCGCCTGCACTTCGAAGGGTCGCCAACCCTCGGCGACCACGAACGCGGCGCGGCCACGCTGCACATCCAGACGGCGCTGCAACGGACTGAAGTAGATCGTCACCCGGCTGTCCGCATCCAGTTGCAGTTGCGAACCATCGGCCAGTATCCATTGCTGCGGCGTGCCGTGCGGTGTTTCAAACTGCGCAGTGTCCGAGCCCAGGAACCAACCGCCACAGGTCACCGTCAACAGGGCCACGCACGCGGCCATGGCCCAGCGTGCAGCGTGACGCTGGCGCACCGGCGCGGTGCCGGCG
>DALZLW010000124.1:5113-11482 GCA_032007425.1 Stenotrophomonas sp. | reverse complement strand
CCACGTGCACCCGGACCACGCGCACCCGGTCCACGGGCCGCGCCGGGACCGGCATTGCGGTGGCCGCTCGGGCCGGTGCTCACGCCATCGGGCACGTACCAGCTGCGGAACGCGGCCGGGTTGCCTTCCGGCAGGGCGCGATCATTGCGCGGGGCGCGCTGCTTGAACGGCTTCTGCGACTGCTTGGCTGCTGCTTCACCGCTGACCGTCAGACCACCCTTGAAGCCACCGCCACCCTTGCCGCCACGACCGCGGCCGCGGTCTTCGCGCACGTTGTCGAAGCGGCGCAGTTCGCGGCCTTCATCGGCGGTGGTGTTGCCGTTGATGTAGGCATTGCCACGGCCACCTTCGCGCACGCGCACGGTGGTCTTGGCAGCACGGCGCTGGCCGATCACAGGCTGCAGGGTCAGCGCCGAAGGCGCGCCTTCTTCCAGCTTCAGCTCCTTGCGCAGGGCCTCGACCTTGGCGCTGTCCAGTTCCACCGATTGGCCACGGGCCAGTTCGCGCGGCAGGCTGACCTTGCCATAGCGGCTGCGCTTGAGGCGGCTCACCTGGCAGCCCTGGGATTCCCACAGGCGGCGGACTTCGCGGTTACGGCCTTCCTTGACCACCACGCGGAACCAGTCATGCGAATCGGTGCCGCCGATGCGCTCGATTTCGTCGAACTTGGCCGGGCCGTCGTCCAGCGCGACACCGCGCTGCAGGCGGTCGACGATGGCATCGGCCACCTTTTCTTCGCCTTCCGGTGCGCGCACGCGGACCACGTACTCGCGTTCCACCTCGAACGACGGGTGCATCATGGCGTTGGCCAGCTCGCCGTCGGTGGTGGCCAGCAGCAGGCCGGTGGTGTTGATGTCCAGGCGGCCGATGGCGATCCAGCGCGCGCCCTTCAGCGGCGGCAGGGATTCAAACACGGTCGGCCGACCTTCGGGGTCTTCGCGGGTGGTCACTTCGCCTTCCGGCTTGTTGTAGACCAGCACGCGTGCCGGCTCACTCAGGGCGGTGGCGACGAAGCCGCGGCCGTCCAGTTCGATGCGGTCGCCGCTCTTGACCGACATGCCGGTCTGCGCCACTTCACCATTGACCTTGACCAGGCCTTCGGCGATGCGCTGCTCCAGCGCACGGCGCGAGCCCAGCCCAGCCTGGGCCAGCACCTTGTGCAGGCGCTCTTCCAGCTTGAACTGTTCGGACGTGGCTTCGCGCTTCAGCGAAAGTTTGTTGCGAGGGGTGTCACTCATCTGTTCTGCTCCGGCCGACGGGTTCGGGGTCGGCCTCTGGTTCGGAATCGGCTCGGTCAACAGCCACGGTCGTCGTCGCGACGGCGTTGTCTTCGCTCTCGTTCACTGGCGCCGCGCGCATGCCCGGCGCGGTTTCGGGGTGCCCGTCATCACGGGGCGAAGGTGCTTGCTCATCAGGTGCAGCACCGGCATCGGCCGTGGCTGCGGTTGCATCTGCCTGCATTGATGGTGCGGCAGGGTCTACGTCTTCATTGACGGCCACATCCGGCCCGGCGGCGCCGGCGGCAATGGCGGCGGCTGGCTGGCCATCGGCGTCGAGCGGCAGCTGCGGTTCCAGCTCGCCCAGGTCGCGCAGTTCAGACAGCGGTGGCAGTTCATCCAGGCGCTTGAGTCCGAAGTAATCCAGGAAGCCTTTGGTGGTGCCGAACAGCGCCGGCTTGCCTGGCACGTCGCGGTGGCCGACCACCCGGATCCATTCGCGCTCTTCCAGGGCCTGAATGATCGCGCTGCTGACGGCCACGCCACGGACCTGTTCGATCTCGCCGCGGGTGATCGGTTGCCGGTAGGCGATCAGTGCCAGGGTTTCCAGCGTGGCACGAGTGTAACGGGTCTTGCGCTCAGTCCAAAGCCGGCTGATCCAGCCATGCACCTCGTTGGTCACCTGGTAGCGGAAGCCGGAGGCCACTTCCACCAGTTCCACGCCGCGCCCCGCGCAGCCGTCGCGCAGTGCTTCCAGTGCCCGTTCGATGCTGCCAGCCGGTGCCGGCGCGTCTTCGGCGAACAGATCACGCAGTTGGGCCAGGGTCAGCGGCTGGCTGGAGGCCAGCAGGGCACCTTCGACAATGCGGTTGATCAGCGCTTGATCCATCTTCAGGCGGGGCTCACTGGGCTTGGTTGGAGGCGTCGTCGTCATCGAACTCGCTGCTGAACTGCAGCGGTGCGTTGGTGTTTCCCGCGGCCAGCGATTTCACGTAAATCGGCGCCAGCGGTTGTTCCTGCACGATGTCCAGCAGTTGTTCCTTGGCCAGTTCCAGCACCGCCAGGAAGGTGACCAGCACCCCCAGCTTGCCTTCCTCGGCGCTGAACAGGGATTCGAAGCGATGGAAACGCCCCTCTTCCAGCTGTTCCAGCACTTCACCCATCCGTTGCCGCACGCTCAGCGCTTCGCGACGGATGGCATGGCCACTGAAGAGCTCGGCGCGCTTGAGGACATCGTGCAGCGCCAGCAGCATTTCCTTCAGATCCACCGGCGGGGGCAGGCGGACGGTACTGCGCTCGGGCATGAACGCATGGGCCGGGGTGGTATCGCGGTCCTGCCGGGGCAGGGCGTCGATGTCTTCGGCGGCCTGCTTGAAACGTTCGTACTCCTGCAGGCGCCGCACCAGTTCGGCACGCGGATCACCTTCCTCGCCTTCCACGCTGGGTGGCCGTGGCAGCAGCATCCGCGACTTCACTTCGGCCAGGATCGCGGCCATCACCAGGTATTCGGCCGCCAGTTCAAAGCGCAGTTCCTGCATGACATTGATGTAATCCACGTACTGCCGGGTGATTTCGGCGACCGGGATGTCCAGGATGTCCAGGTTCTGTCGCCGGATCAGGTACAGCAGCAGGTCCAGCGGTCCTTCAAACGCATCAAGAATGACTTCCAGTGCATCCGGCGGGATGTACAGGTCCTGCGGAATCTGCAGCACCGGCTGTCCATGCACCACGGCCAGCGGCATTTCCTGCTGCTGGGGGGCGGAAGGCCGGGTTGACGGGGGCGCGTCGTGTGCGCGTTCGGCAGTCATCTATTGGGCGTAAGGATTGCAACGGACCTGGGCCGGCGCCGGGACATCCGGTGGCCTGCATCAGGCAGTGACGATCGTCTTGGCTGGCACCTGCGTGCCTTCCGGTTCAAGCGTGATTCCACACAGCAAACAGCTCAAGGCGCCACATCGGCGGCGGCAATGAAGCCAGGGGAGGTCGTCAGCGTGGGCTGGCCCCGACCAGCGGGCGGTCATCGGTTGGCGGAAAGCCTTGAACCGACGGGACGCTGCGTCCAGCCACGTGCAATGGCTCATAGAGTAAGCGCTGCCGTGCTCGATGTCCAGTTGCGCCGGGGGCAGGGCAGCCAGCCGCTAGAATGCGGGCAGGGGAGTCCCAACAGGAGAACGTCTGTGTGGTATGTGATTGAAGGTTACGACGGGCAGGACGTACTGGCTGCCCGCCTGCAGGCCCGGCCGGCCCATCTGGCGCGTCTGCAGGCCCTGCAGGCGCAGGGCCGTCTGCTGCTGGCGGGTCCGTGCCCGGCCATCGACAGCGAAGATCCCGGCCCGGCAGGATTCAGCGGCAGCGTAGTGGTGGCCGAATTCGAATCCCTGGCGCAGGCGCAGGCCTGGGCCCAGGACGATCCCTACGTGGCGGCAGGCGTGTATGTGCGCACGGAGGTGCGGCCGTTCCGCAAAGTGCTGCCGTGAGTGACCGGATCGCCCGCATGCGTGACGCGCTGCAGCAATCCTTGGCCCCCACGCACTTGCAGATCGAAGACGACAGCCATCGCCATGTCGGCCACGCCGGTACGCGTGACGGGCGTGGACATTTCACTGTCCTGGTGGTCAGCCAGGCGTTTGTCGCGTTGGCGCCGTTGGCGCGTCATCGCGCCGTTTACGCTGCACTTGGCAGCATGATGGAGACGGATATCCATGCCTTGTCGATTCGTGCGTACACCGAAGACGAGTACGTTTGACCGCGTTGTCCCAACCTGTCCAAGCCTGTCGCGACGGGTCCCGTCGGGACAGGCTTGGGATGTCTTCTCAAACAATTGGACTAACGGAGTGTTTACTTTGGACATTGGAAACGCTTACATTCCGCGCCGTGCTGAAAGGCTCAAGCCGTGGAGGGCGGCTTCGTGAACAAGGCAGCGATCACCATCAAAGATGTCGCGCGGGAAGCCAAGGTCTCTGTGGCCACGGTGTCGCGTGCGCTCAACGGACATGAAAACGTCGCCGAGCCGGTGCGTCAGGCCGTGCTCGCCGTAGCCGCACGCCTGCGTTACACCCCCCATGCCGCCGCCCGCAGCCTGAGCAGCCGCCGCACCAATACGGTCGGTGTCGTGCTGCCGGACCTGTACGGCGAGTTCTTCTCCGAGCTGATGCGCGGCATTGACCAGGTGGCGCGTGCCCATCGCCTGCACCTGCTGGTGTCGAGCTATCACGGTGACCAGGTCCAGCAGGGCGCCGCACTGCGGGCGATGCGTGGCCGCGTCGATGGCCTGCTCGTGCTGTCGCCTTATGCCGAGAGCCCGGGCTTCCTGACCGACAACCTGCCGCAGGCACTGCCTACGGTCCTCATCAATACCTATCTGCCAGAACAGGAGCACCCTGTGCTGAGCATCGATGACCATGCCGGTGCCGTGGCGATGACCCGCCACCTGCTCGATGCCGGTCATCGGCGGATTGCATTTATTTCAGGCCCGGACTCCAACTTCGATGCGCGTGAACGCCTGCGTGGCTTCCGCGATGCACTGGCCGCCGCGGGCGGTAGTGCGGAAGGCATCGAGCTGCCCGGTGATTTCGACGAAGCTTCCGGCCATCGCGCCGGTCAGGAGATGCTGGCAGCAGGGTCGCTGCCGGACGCGGTGTTTGCTGCCAACGACATGATGGCTCTGGGATGCCTGTACGCCTTTGCGCAGGCCGGTGTCCGCGTGCCCGACGATGTCGCCCTGGCAGGTTTCGATGATATTCCGCTGGCGCGGTTTGTTCACCCGTCGTTGACGACGATGCAGGTCAGTATCGCCGAGCTCGGTGACAACGCCATGACGCGCCTGATGCAGTTGATGGATGGAAAAAGCACGGAAGGTGCCGGCGATAAGCAGACGCTCGTGCCGCGACTGATCGTGCGCGATTCAAGCAGACGAAGACCCGAGACGCTATCCGGCCGTTGAAGCCGGAAGCATTCCTATTGATTGAAATGAAAGGGTCGCCACGGCGACCACCACCCCGGAGAGTTCCATGACCCATACCCCTGTCCGCCATCGCCTGCCGGCACGTCGACTGTTGTCGTGCGCCCTGGTCAGCTGCCTGATGTTCGGCGCCGCCCCCAACCTGATGGCGCAGTCCGCCACCTCCAGCCTGCGTGGCCAGGTGGCCTCGGTCCAGGCTGGCGCCGAAGTCACCGCCACCAACGTGGCCACCGGCACCGTGCGTCGCGCGACCACCCGTGCCGACGGCAGCTACTCGCTGATGGGTCTGGACCCGGGCACCTACGACGTGGTGGCCAATGGCCAGACGCAGAAGGTCACCGTCACCGTGGCCTCGACGGCCACGCTGAACTTCGCGGGTGAGGCCGCTGCCGCCGGTTCCAATGCCAGCGCCACCAACCTGGACACCGTGACCGTGGTCGCGCCGACCCTGCTGCAGGAAGTGCGCACCTCGGAAGTCGGCAAGACCGTCAGCCTGCAGCAGATCCAGACCACCCCGCAGGTGTCGCGCAACTTCCTCGAGTTCGCCGACGCGGTGCCGGGCCTGATCTTCACCCGTGATGCCAAGGGCAACACCTCGCTGCGCGGCGGCGCGACCAATGCCGACGGTACCAACGTGTACATCGATGGCGTGGGCCAGAAGAGCTACGTCAAGGGCGGCGGTGTCGCCGGCCAGTCCGGCAGCGCCGGCAACCCGTTCCCGCAGCTGGCCATCGGCGAGTACAAGGTCATCAGCGGCAACTACAAGGCCGAATACGGCCAGGTCTCCAGCGCCGCGGTGACGGCGGCGACCAAGTCCGGTACCAACGAGTTCAAGGGTGAAGCCTTCTACCGTTATACCGATGAAGACATGCGCGCCAAGACCCCGGCCGAGCGCCAGGCCGGCCAGAACAAGATGGTCTCGGCCGAGAAGGAATACGGCTTCGCCCTGGGCGGTCCGATCATCCAGGACAAGGCCCACTTCTTCGTCACTTATGAAGCCAAGCGCTTCGACCTGCCGGTCACCATCGCACCGGACGGTGCCGTGAGCAGCAGCGTCGGTCTGCTGCCGGCTGACGGCGCCGCCGGCCTGGGCCCGGCCAGCCAGCCGTTCCAGCAGGACCTGATCTTCGGCAAGATCGACTTCGAGCCGACCGACAACGATCGCATCGAGCTGACCTTCCAGGACCGCGA
>DALZLW010000124.1:0-5013 GCA_032007425.1 Stenotrophomonas sp. | reverse complement strand
ACAACCGCAAGGCGTTCAAGAATGCCTGGCAGCCGCGCCTGGGCTTCTCGTATGACATCAATGCCGACGAACAGCACGTCATCCACGGTGGTGCCGGCCGTTCCTACGACCGTGACCTGTTCGACAACCTGCAGCTGGAAACCACCAAGCTGGCCTTGCCGCAGCCGACCATCTACTTCCGCAACCCGAACACGGGCACCTGCATCAACGGCCAGGCCGCCTGCTACAACTGGGATCCGAACCTGCTCAACGGCATCGAGAACCTGCAGGCCCTGGTCGGTTCGACCAGCAATGCCGGCCTGGAAGTCGACCTGCTGAACAACAACCTGAAGGCGCCGTACTCCGATCAGTTCAGCCTCGGTATGTCCAACCAGATCGGTGACTGGCTGACCGATGCCACCATCGCCCGTACCCTGAGCTACGATGGCTTCGCCTTCACTTTGGGTAACCGTTATCCGACCGGCCAGTTCTTCGATGACCCGCGCCTGTGCGGCGGCTCCGAAAATGGCTTGAGCCAGGCCTGGAGCTGCAACGTGCCGGGCTTCGGCAGCCTGATCATCGGCCAGCAGGGCATCAAGACCCGTGCCACCCAGGTCCTGCTGTCGGCGCAGAAGCCGTTCACCAAGGAAAGCGGCTGGGGCACCTCGGTCGCCTATACCTGGACCACCGCCCGCCACAACCGCGACATCAACGAGAAGTACGCCTTTGACCGCGGCCTGATCGAAGATTACCCGACCATCCGTTCCAACGGCGCGCCGCGCCACCGCCTGGTGCTCACCGGCTCCTACGCGGGCTTCTGGGGCATCACCTTCGGTGGCAAGATCACCCTGGCCACCCCGACTGCGGTGAACGACTGGTACGGCGTGCCGCAGGCCAGCGGTTTCAACCTGCCCACGCCGATGGCCGCCGTGCCGGGTGCCAACGGCAAGTTCCTGCTGGGCGGCAAGATCTTCGGCTACCGTTCGGTGGACCTGCAGGCCACCAAGACGTTCAAGATGCCGGGCGACACCGAGATGTATGCGCGTATCGACATCATCAACGTGTTCAACTTCGAGAACTTCTCGACGTACAACTACCGCAAGACCAACGGCAAGCTGGAAGCCAGCTACAACGAAACCGGCGAAATCATTGGTACGCCGCGCCAGGTCAAGGCGGAAGTCGGCTTCCGCTTCTGATGGCAAGAAGCAGCTCTACCCCCACCGTCTGCCGGCGGTGGGGTGGGGCGATCGACCGGCGCACCTGCCGGTCGATCGTTCCCTGCCATGCGCCTGCTTTCGCGGATGCATGGCAGGGGACGATCCGTGCAGTGCCCTGCGCAGCCACGTTCGCGTGGTTTTTTAAGGCGCTGCGTTGTAAACGATTTCAGCTCCAGGGACGTTATGCTTGTCATCCACCAAGACCGCAGGAGGAAAGGGCCCATGCAGGTAAACCGCCTGTTGACCGTCGCCGCGCTGGCCATGGCCGTTGTCGCGTGCAAGCCACAGGCTGAAACGCCGGCCAAGCCGCGGCCGCCCGTCATCCTGATCGAAGCCGACGCGCCACCGCGGCCCATGAAGCCGGACCTGCCGCCACTGTTCGATGACATCGAGCGACGCACCTTCCAGTTCTTCTGGGACACCACCAACGAACTTAACGGCCTGACTCCGGACCGCTACCCGTCGCGCCCGTTCGCGAGCATCGCCTCGGTCGGTTATGCACTGACGGCCTACCCGATCGGCATCGAGAACGGCTGGATCAGTCGCACCCAGGCGGTGGACCGCACCCTGCTCACGTTGAAGTATTTCCGTGACCTGCCGATGGGGCCGCAGCGTACCGGCAAGGCTGGCTACAAGGGCTTCTATTACCACTTCCTGGACATGCAGGAAGGCCGGCGCTACGACAGCTGGGTCGAACTGTCTTCGGTGGATACGGCACTGCTGATGATGGGGGTGTTGTTCGCCCAGTCCTATTACACCGGCGACGATGCGCGGGAGAAAGAAATCCGCGACATCGCCGAAACCCTGTACCGTCGCGTCGACTGGCCGTGGCTGCAGCAGCGGGCGCCGCTGATCTCGATGGGCTGGTTCCCGGAAAGCGGCTTCATCGAGCATGACTGGATGGGCTACAACGAAGCGATGATGGTCTACATCCTCGCCCTGGGTTCGCCCAGCCATCCGGTCAACCCGGACGCGTGGACGGTCTGGACGCGCACCTATGACAACGACTGGGGCGTGTACCAAGGCCAGGAATACCTGTCCTTCGGTCCGTTGTTCGGCCATCAGTACAGCCATGTCTGGATCGACTTCCGCGACATCCAGGACGCTTACATGCGCGAGCGTGGCAGCACCTACTTCCTCAACAGCCGTTCGGCGGCGCTGGCCCAGCGTGAGTACGCGATCAGCAACCCGATGCAGTGGAAGGAATATGGTGAGAATGTGTGGGGCCTGACCGCCAGTGACGGCCCGCAGAACACCACCCAGGAATACCGCGGCGAGCAACGTCAATTTCGCCATTACTCCTCGCGCGGCGCCGGCCTGCGCGAGAACTTCGACGACGGCACGATCGCGCCGACCGCGGCGATCTCCTCGATCGTGTTCGCACCGGAAGAAGTGATCCCGGCGACGCTGGAAATGCACAAGCGCTTCGGCGATTACATCTATTCCAGCTACGGCTTCCTGGATTCGTTCAATCCCAGTTTCAACTACGACATCCCGATCAAGACCGGGCGCATGGTGCCGGACCGCGGCTGGGTGGCCAGCGATTACATCGCCATCGACCAGGGCCCGATCCTGACGATGATCGCCAACTACCGCAATGATTTCGTCTGGGACGTGATGAAGAAGAACCCGCACATCCGCAAGGGCCTGGAGCGGGCAGGTTTCACCGGTGGCTGGTTGACCCCGGAAGGCGAGCTGCCGCCGCTGCAGTTGGAAAAGGACGAAAAGGCCGCCGCCGCGCGCGCGGTCGGCATCGCCGAATCGCGTGCGGCCGCCGCACAGGAACAGAAGAATGCAACGCGCAACAACAGTTCCGGCAAGTAAGCCGGCGCGCACCCTGGGCAGCCGCCTGCGCCGCTGGGCCCTGCCACTGCTGGCGGCGCTGGCCGTGGCAGGGTGCGCACGCCAGGACAGCGGCACCACCACCGTGCGGTTCTGGGCGATGGGCCGGGAGGCGGAGGTCGTCACCGATCTGGTGAAGGAATTCGAGGCCGAGAACCCTGGCATCCGCGTGGAAGTGCAGAACATCCCGTGGACGGCCGCGCACGAGAAGCTGCTCACCGCCTTTGCCGCCGAAGGGCTGCCGGATGTGTTCCAGCTGGGCAATACCTGGATTCCCGAATTCGCCGAGCTCGATACCCTGACCCCGCTGGCGCCCTACGTGGCGCAATCGCAGGTGGTACAGCCCGACGATTACTTCCAGGGCATCTGGGATACCAACGTGGTCCACGGCGAACTGGTCGGTGTGCCGTGGTACGTCGACACCCGCTTGCTGTACTACCGCAAGGACCTGCTGGCCAAGGCCGGCCACGATGCGCCGCCACGCACGTGGGCCGAGTTCGAACAGCAGATGGCCGACGTGAAGAAGATGCAGGGCCCGAATCGTTACGCGATGCTGATGCCGCTCAACGAGTTCGAGCAGCAGCTGTCCTTCGCCCTGCAGCAGCCGGACCCGCTGCTGCGTGACGAGGAAACCCGCGGCAACTTCCGCAGTCCCGGCTTCCGCCGAACGCTGGCGTTCTACGCCAACATGTTCGAGCAGGGCTGGGCACCGAAGATGTCCGAGACGCAGATTTCCAACGTCTGGGAAGAGTTCTTCCGCGGCTTCAACGTGTTCTACATCTCGGGCCCGTGGAACATCCGCGAGTTCAAGAAACTGCAGCCCAATGAACTGGAAGGCAAGTGGGGCACGGCGGCCTTGCCCGGTCCGGACGGTCCCGGTGCAGGCATCGCCGGCGGCACCAGCCTGGTGATCTCGCGCGCCTCGCAGCAGAAAGACGCGTCGTGGAAGCTGATCGAGTTTCTGTCGCGGCCGCAGATCCAGGCCCGCTTCCACGCCATCATCGGCGACCTGCCGCCGCGCCGCAGCACCTGGCAGGCCCCGTCGCTGGCCAACGATCCACTGGCAGCGGCGTTCCGTGACCAGCTCGAACGCGTGCGCGCCACGCCCAAGGTGCTCGAATGGGAGCGTATCGTGCAGGAAATGCGCATCGTCACTGAAAAGGTGGTGCGTGGCGGCCAGCCACAGGATGCGGCGGTGAACGAGCTCGACGATCGCGTGGACAAGGTGCTGGCCAAGCGCCGTTGGATGCACGAACAGCAACTGCAACAACAGGCTGTACCCGGCCAGGCCCATGCCGCCGCGGGTGAAGCCGCGGTGGTCGAAGGAGGCCAGCCATGAAACGTCGTACCTTGGCCGGCTGGGTGTTCGCCGGCCCGGCCATCCTCGTGCTGGCCATTTTCTTCGGCCTGCCGGTGGCCTCGGCGCTGGCGCTGAGCGTGACCGATTTCGACCTCTACGCCTTGGCCGACAGCAGCCACCTGCGCTTCGTCGGGCTCGGCAACTACATCGATCTGCTGCAGACGCCGATGTTCTGGAAGTCGCTGTGGAACACCACGTACTTCGTGGTGATCGGCGTCCCGCTGTCCATCGGTGTATCACTGGGCGCCGCACTGCTGCTCAATGCCCCGGCCGCGCGCTTCAAGGCCTTGTTCCGTACGGCGCTGTTCGCCCCGGTGGTGACCACGTTGGTGGCGGTGGCGGTGATCTGGCGGTATCTGTTCCACACCAGTTATGGGCTGGTGAACTATGGCCTTGCCCACATCGGCGTCGGTCCGATCGATTGGCTGGGTGACCCGAGCTGGGCCATGCCGACCATCATGCTGTTCGCCGTGTGGAAGAACTTCGGCTACAACATGGTGATCTTCCTGGCGGGCCTGCAGGCGATCCCGCACGATCTGTACGAGGCCGCGCGCATCGATGGCGCCTCGCGCTGGAAGCAGTTCCTGCACATCACTCTGCCGATGCTCGGCCCGG
>DALZLW010000123.1:1145-11584 GCA_032007425.1 Stenotrophomonas sp. | reverse complement strand
CTGCGGCGCGGTGCTGGGCTGGCCGCGGCAGGCCGATGCGGCGGCGTTGCGGCGCCTGCAGGTGGCCGCCGATAGTGGCCAGTGCCTGGGCTTTGCGCTGCGCGAGAGCCGCCATGCGGCCAATCCATCGCCGGCGGCGTTGCGTCTGGAAGCCCAGCGCGCGGGGCGCGCAACCCGTTGGCAGGTGCGCAAGTGCCGGGGTGGACCGGCGCCGGCGCAGACGTTTTCACTGGCCTGTGGGTGAGGGCGGGGCATGCTCTGGGCCTGTATCGTGTTGCCGCAGCTGGCGCTGGATGCCGTCCTGCGGCGCCACCCTGATCCGCAGGCGCCCTTGGCGCTGGTGGGCGGGCCGGCGCAGCTGCGCAGCCTGCATGCGGTCAATGCCAGCGCGGTGCAGGGGGGGCTGCACGCGGGCATGCGCCTGACGGCCGCACATGCCTTGTTGCCAGGACTCCAGCTGGTGGACCATGAGCCGGCATCGGAACCGCGTTGGCAGCGCTTCCTGGCGGCATGGGCGTATCGCCACAGTTCGCTGGTCAGCCAGCAGTGGCCCGGCTGCATCGTGCTGGAAGTGCAGGCCAGCTTCCGCCTGCTCGGGCCGTGGCCGCAGCTGCAGGCCCGCCTGCGTCAGGAGCTGGGCGAACTTGGTTTCAGCCACCGTATCGCACTGGCGCCGACCGCGCGTGCGGCGCGGGTGCTGGCCAGCCTGCGCGATGGCGCCAACATCGACCAGCCAGCCGTCCTGTCCGATTACCTGGACCAGGTGCCGGTGCGGCGCGCGCAGCTGCCTGGTGATGCCGGTGAACGTCTGCAGCGGATGGGCATCCGGACACTGAAGGAACTGCGGGCGATGCCCGGTGACAGCCTGCGCCGGCGCTTTGGCGTGGAGCTGCTGGAGCACCTGGGCCTGCTCTACGGTGAGCAGGTCGAGCATCTGGCCTGGTATGCCCCGCCGGACCACTTCGATGCACGGGTGGAACTGGGCTACGAAGTGGAAAGCCAGATGGCCCTGCTGTTTCCGTTGCGGCGCCTGTTGCTGGACCTGTGCACCTTCCTGTCCATCCGCGATGGCGGCGTGCAGCGTTTCGTCCTGCGTCTGGAACACGAAGGTGCGCACACCGACGTGGACGTCGGGCTGCTGGCCGCCGAGCGCGATCCTGCCTTGTTGTTCGAACTCACCCGCAATCGCTTGGAGCGTGTTGCGCTGGCTCAACCGGTGGTGGCGCTGCGCTTGCTGGCCCGGGAGCTGCCGCCCTTCGTGCCAGCCAGCCGTGATCTGTTCGACGTACGCAACCAGCAACAGCTGCCTTGGCCGCAGCTGCGCGAACGCCTGCGTGCGCGCCTGGGCGATGCATCGGTCTACCGCGTCGGCCCGGCCGGTGATCCTCGCCCGGAACGTGCGTGGCAGCGGCATGAGGGGGATCGCATCGCCATCGCCCAGGCACCGCCACGACCGCCACGGCCGGCTTGGTTGCTGGCCCGGCCCGAACCACTGCGCGATGCCGGCGTACGCATCGTTTCAGGTCCGGAGCGGCTGGAAAGTGGCTGGTGGGATGGCGGTGATGCGCGCCGCGATTACTACGTCGTGGAAACCTCGCAGGGGCAGCAGGCCTGGGTGTTCGCGGCCGCCGGCCAGCACGGTCCGTGGATGCTGCACGGTTGGTTCTCATGAGCCGGCAGGTACCGCGGGATGGCAGCCCGGGCGGACGCATGCCGCGTGCCTGGGAAACCCGGCAGCACCTGGCCGCGGCCAATGATGATCTGCGCGAAGACGGTCTGCCGGCCTATGCCGAACTGCATTGCCTGTCGGATTTTTCCTTCCTGCGCGGCGCCTCCAGTGCCCAGGACCTGTTCGCGCGGGCACGGGCCTGTGGCTACGAGGCACTGGCGATCACCGATGAGTGTTCGCTGGCAGGCATCGTGCGTGCGCTGGAAGCCTCGCGCAGTACCGGCGTGGCGCTGGTGGTGGGCAGCGAGTTCACCTTGGACTGTGGGCTGAAATGCGTGCTGCTGGTGGAGAACCAGGACGGCTATGTGCGCTTGTGCGAGCTGATCACCCGCGGCCGGCGCGCTGCTGGAAAGGGTACTTACCGGTTATCCCGCGGGGATATCGAGCAGGTGTTGGCCGCATGCACGGCCGACGCTGCCGGCCTGTTCGCGATCTGGTTGCCGGGTCCGGTGCCCGTGCTGGAGCAGGGACAGTGGCTGCGCCAGCAGTTGGGTGCACGCGTGCATCTGGGCGTACAGCTGCTGCGCGAACAGGATGACCAGGCGCGCCTTGCGCAGTTGCTGGATGCGGCCACGCAGTTGGGTATGCCGGCGCTGGCCTGTGGGGATGTGCACATGGACCTGCGCAGCCGACGCGTCCTGCAGGACACCATGACCGCCATCCGCCATAACCTGCCCTTGGCCGAGTGCGGGGCCCTGCTGTTCCGTAATGGCGAGCGCCACCTGCGCAGCCGGCGCGCGCTGGGCAACATTCATCGGCCGGAACTGCTGGCCAATGCGGTGGCGCTGGCGCGGCGCTGCCATTTCAGCCTGGACACGGTGCACTACACGCATCCCAAAGAACTGGTGCCGGCCGGTCACACGCCGGCCAGCTGGCTGCGCACCTTGAGCGAGCGCGGCATGCAGGCGCACTGGCCGGAAGGCGCGCCGCCAGCCGTGCGCGCACAGGTGGACGAAGAGCTGAAGCTGATTGCCGACATGGCCTATGAGGCGTTCTTCCTGACGGTGGAAGACATCGTGCGTTTCGCCCGCAGTCGCGGCATCCTTTGCCAGGGCCGGGGCTCATCGGCCAACTCGGCGGTGTGCTTCGTGCTGGGCATCACCGTGGTCAACCCGGCCGAGAGCCGGCTGCTGATGGCGCGCTTCCTGTCGCGTGAGCGCAATGAACCGCCGGATATCGACGTGGACTTCGAACACGAGCGGCGCGAGGAAGTGCTGCAGTATGTCTACGAAAAATATGGCCGCCAACGGGCTGCGTTGGCGGCGACGGTCATCCGCTACCGTGGCCGCAGCGCGGTGCGTGACGTGGCGCGTGCTTTCGGCCTGCCGATGGACCAGGTGGAACTGTTGGCGGGTTGTTTTGGCTGGGGGAACGGTGAAACGCCGATGGCGCAGCGGCTGTCCGAAGCCGGCTTCGATCCGGACAACCCGCTGTTGGCCAAGGTACTGGCGGTGACCGGACAACTGCGTGACCATCCGCGGCACCTGTCCCAGCACGTCGGTGGCTTCGTCATTTCCGGTCAGCCGCTGAGCCAGGTGGTGCCGGTGGAGAACGCGGCCATGCCCGGGCGCACCATCATCCAGTGGGACAAGGATGACCTGGAGACCATGCGCATGCTCAAGGTGGACTGCTTGGCGCTGGGCATGCTGACCTGCATCCGCAAAGCGGTGCAATTGGTGGAGCGGCACCGTGGCCGACAGGTCGACCTGGCGCGGCTGCCGATGGACGACTTGCCGACCTTCGCCATGATCCAGGCGGCTGACACGGTGGGCGTGTTCCAGATCGAGTCACGTGCGCAGATGAGCATGCTGCCGCGGCTTCGACCCAAGTGCTTCTATGACCTGGTGATCCAGGTGGCGATCGTGCGTCCCGGACCGATCCAGGGCGGCATGGTGCACCCTTACCTGCGGCGGCGCCAGCAACTGGAACCGGTGAGCTATCCCTCCGCCGGCGTGGAAGCCATCCTGGGGCCGACGCTGGGCATCCCTCTGTTCCAGGAGCAGGTAATGGAACTGGTGATCCATGCCGGTTACACGGGGGATGAGGCTGACCAGCTGCGCCGTTCCATGGCCGCCTGGCGGCAGGGTGGTGACATGGAGCCGCACCGCCAGCGGATCCGTTCGTTGATGGAAGACCAAAATTACTCGAGTGAATTCATCGACCAGATCTTCGAGCAGATCAAGGGCTTTGGTTCCTACGGATTCCCGCAGAGCCATGCGGCCTCCTTTGCCAAACTGGTCTACATCAGCTGCTGGTTGAAGCAGCATGAGCCAGCGGCTTTTGCCTGCGCCCTGCTCAACGCGCAGCCGATGGGATTCTATTCACCCAGCCAGATCGTGCAGGACGCGCGCCGCGGCCAAGGTGCGCGCGCCGGCGTGGCGGTGCTGCCGGTGGACGTGGCCTGCAGTGATTGGGATTGCACGCTGGAAGGCGGCGTACCGGGTGGCATGCAGCCGGCGATCCGGCTTGGCCTGCGGCAGTTGACCGGGCTTTCGCAGGCGGCGGCGGAGGCGATCATGGCGGCACGGCAGCAGCGGTCGTTCCAGGATGTGGCCGACCTGTGTCGGCGTGCGGGACTGGACCGGCGTGCACGCCAGTTGCTGGCCGATGGTGGCGCTCTGGCCAGCCTGGCCGGACACCGGCATGCCGCGCGCTGGGCGGTGGCCGGCATTGAACAGGGCAGTGACCTGTTGCCGGACAGTACCCGTGAGGACACGGTGCGGTTGCCAGCGCCAGAAGCATCACAGGACAT
Organism: Stenotrophomonas sp.; assembly: GCA_032007425.1. GTDB lineage: Bacteria > Pseudomonadota > Gammaproteobacteria > Xanthomonadales > Xanthomonadaceae > Stenotrophomonas. The sequence goes on along the minus strand of DALZLW010000123.1, from coordinate 7,103 downwards.
GCTGTCCGACTATCGTGCCAGCGGCCTGACCTTGGGCGAGCACCCGCTGGCACTGCTGCGCCCCCGCCTGCGCCAGGAGCGCGCACTGGATTCAGCGCAACTGCGGGCGTTGGGGCATGGCCGAGGGGTACACGTGATCGGCTTGGTGACCCAGCGACAACGTCCGGGTACGGCCAGTGGCACGGTGTTTGTCACCCTTGAAGACGAACACGGCATGATCAACGTGATTGTCTGGCCGCAACTGGCACTGCGGCGGCGCAAAGCCCTGCTGGGCGCGCGCCTGCTGGGAGTGCGCGGTCGCTGGGAATGTGTGGACGGTGTACGCCACCTGATCGCCGGGGACCTGCATGATTTCAGCCCGCTTCTGGCCGGACTGCAACCGCGCTCGCGTGATTTCCGTTAACCGCTGTCCCCATGGGCTGCTGCCTGCGACCAAGGTCGCAACACAGCCGACTTGGAATTGATGTACGGTGCGCAATCCGTGTGCCGCTGCCTGGCAAGGGCAGGCCGCCGCGGGTCGTCAATGGAGGTTGCATGAGCAAGACGGTTTTACTGGAAACCGCACCGGGCCCGGTGCTGTTGCCCACCCCGGAAGTACAACAGGCACAACAGCTGCTTGCCCGCCAGCAGATGGCGGTGGCGATGGACCAGGCCCGCAGCCGGGCGACCGCGGCCGCCGTGCAGGATATACCGGCGGTTTGAAATCGGTTTCAGTCAGGTTGGCCGCGTAACAGCGGCGGGGATTTTTGTGGGTGGCTGCTGGGTAGAGCAACAGCTGATTGGTCGCGCTGGGCGGTCGGGGCGGTGGTGTGGGGGACGGCAAAAGCCCGTCTCCGACGTCCGGCCCAGCCGCCCCGGCCCCGCACGGCCCCCACCCAGCCCCCGCCGCTCCCCACGACCAGCCCGCCGAAAATGGAGAAACAATTCCCATTCGCACAGTCAACCGGAAGCTATGGCAGATTCAAGCTGAATGGGCGAAAACACCGCAAAAAGCCCTTCGCGCGCGGCTTACACCCGTGGAACTACACTGAGCCGCATTTTTCATCCGCCGGAGTAACGCATTCGTGGGCTGCCGTTCTGACACACACAGGTGCAAGGCGTGATCGCCGAGGGCACGGAAGCAGGCATGGATGCCCGCGTGGACAGCCGGCTGGATGCTGGCATGGCCTCGCTGCCGGCGCCCGCGCCGCTGGCCATGCCCGAACAATCCCTGCGCGAAGGTGCGTTGCGTGAACCTCGCCACCGCACCGCCCCACGACTGATCGCGCTGCGACGCACCTACCTGCTCGGTGGCACGGCGCTGATGACCATCACCGCCACCACCATGATGTGGCGGGTGCTGTCACCCAATGGCATCACCGTGCTGGAGGCCTGCCTGCTGGCCTTGTTCGTGGGCCTGTTTGCCTGGGTTGCATTGTCCTTTGCCAGTGCCGTGGCCGGTTACCTGACCGCTGTGTTCGATCGCGGTTACCGGCTTGGCATTGATCCGGATGAGCCGCTGCCGGAGCTGCATACCCGCACCGCCTTGTTGATGCCCACCTACAACGAGGACCCGCGGCGCCTTCTTGCTGGTCTGCAGGCGATCTACGAATCGGTGGCAGAAACCGGGCGGCTGCAGAGCTTTGATTTCTTCGTGCTCAGCGATACCCGCCGCGAAGACATCTCACGGGCCGAAGAGCAGGCCTTCGAGGAACTGCGGGCGGAACTGGGGGCGCACGGACACCTGTTCTACCGGCGCCGTGCCGACAACAGCGGTCGCAAGGCCGGCAACATCGCTGACTGGGTTCGCCGTTTTGGCGGTGCCTACCCGCAGATGCTGATCCTGGACGCCGACAGCCTGATGACCGGCGACAGCATCGTGCGCCTGGTCGCGGGCATGGAGCAGAACCAGGACGTGGGCATCATCCAGACATTGCCCGTGGTCGTCGGCGGGCGCACGCTGTTCTCGCGCATGCAACAGTTCGGCGGGCGTGTCTATGGGCCGGTGATCGCCCGTGGCGTGGCCTGGTGGCACGGTGCGGAGAGCAACTACTACGGCCATAACGCGATCATCCGCACCGCGGCCTTCGCCGCCCAGGCTGGCCTGCCGTCGCTGCCCGGCCGCAAACCCTTTGGTGGCCATGTCATGAGCCACGATTTCGTCGAGGCGGCGCTGATGCGGCGCGCTGGTTGGGCCGCGCACATGGTGCCCTACCTGAAAGGCAGCTACGAAGAAGGCCCGCCGACACTCACCGACATGATGGTGCGCGACCGCCGCTGGTGCCAGGGCAACCTGCAGCACGGCAAGATCGTCGGCAGCCGCGGGCTGCACTGGATCAGCCGCATGCACATGATGATCGGCATCGGTCACTACTTCACCGCGCCGATGTGGGCGATGCTGATGCTGATCGGCATCGCCATCCCGCTGTTCCAGGGGGGTATCGATTTCAACGAAGTGCTGCACCTTTCACCCAGCGTGTACTGGCGCACGCAGGATGAAGTGCAGGTGGTGCGCCTGTTCGTGGCGACCATGGTGGTGCTGCTGATGCCCAAGCTGTTGGGTTACCTGGCCACGCTGCTTGATCCGGTCGACCGTCGTGGTTGCGGTGGCACGGTGCGGGCGTTCGTTTCGGTGTTGCTGGAAACCCTGCTGGCCGCGCTGATGGCGCCGGTGGTGATGTATGTACAGTCGCGCGGCGTGGCCGAAGTGCTGGCCGGCAAGGACTCGGGCTGGGACGCGCAGCAGCGCGACGATGGTGGCATCGACTGGCTGGCGCTGGTGCGCCGTTACGGCGGTTTGAGTGTGTTCGGTGCGTTCATGGGCGTGCTGGCCTGGTCGGTTTCGCCGGCGCTGGCGCTGTGGATGGCACCGGTGGTGGTGGGCATGGTGCTGTCCATCCCGCTGATCGCGCTTACCTCCCTGCGTGGTCCGGGGAATGTCCTGCGCCGTTTCGGCCTGATGGATATCCCCGAAGAGCTCGATCCGCCCAAGGTGCTGGTGCGCGCCGCCGAGCTGCGGCAGTTGGCGGCCGACAAGCCGCCGCTGTACTGAAGTCACGGCCAACGCGCCCACATCGATGGGGCACGGCATAATGCAGCCTGACCTTGTTGGAGCTGGATGATGCTGGAAACCGTTGAACAGACCACCGGCCAGGCGCCGCAATGGGCCGTGATCTGGCTGCATGGCCTGGGCGCCGACGGCCATGATTTCGCCGCCATCGTGCCCGAGCTGGTGCGCCCGCAGTGGCCGGCGATCCGTTTCGTGTTCCCGCACGCACCGGTGCGCCCGATCACCATCAACAATGGTGTGCGGATGCGCGGGTGGTATGACATCGTCAGCATGGATTTCCGCTCGCGTGCCGACCGCGCCGGCGTTGCCGAATCGGTGGCCCTGCTGCAGGGCCTGATCGATGCGGAAATCGCCCGGGGCATTCCCGCCGAGCGCATCTTCCTGGCCGGTTTCTCCCAGGGCGGGGCGATCGTGCTGAGCGCCCTGCTGCAGCGCACGGCACCATTGGCCGGTGTCATTGCGCTGTCCACCTACCTGCCCGATGCCGAAGGTGCAGCGCGTGCCGACGGTGCGGTGCAGGCGCCGGTGTTCATGGCCCACGGCAGCCAGGATCCGGTGATTCCGCTGCCGGTCGCCAGCCACAGCGCGCAGGCGCTGCAGGCCCTGGGGGTTGATGTGGCCTGGCAGACCTATCCAATGGCCCACCAGGTCTGCGCCGAGGAAATCGACGCATTGGCCAACTGGTTGGAAGCCCGGCTGGGGCCTGGCTGACCGATGACCGCCAGCCACCGGCTCAGCTGGATGCCTGAACTGTGCCGCGTGCCGCGGCTGATGGCGATGCTGGGGCTGGCGGAACTGGTGGTACTGGTGCTGGCATTGGCGCCGGATGCACGGCGCCACTGGACCATGGCCGAACTGCTGGCCGCCAGCGGTTATGCATTGTGGCTGGCATTGCTGGTGACCACCCTGCTGTGTGCCCTGCGCGGTCGGTTGATGCGCCTTCCCGCACGTGTCGGTGCTCCATTGGCGGTACTGCTCGGTGCGGCAGTGGCACTTGTGTGCGGCGCCATCCTGCATGCGCTTTACACCGTCGTCGGGCAGCCAGGCTTTGCCACCGGCATTGGCCTGTGGCGCTTCAGCCTGGGCAGTGCGGCGACCACCGCGCTGATCACCGCCCTGGCGCTGCGCTACTTCCACGTCAGCGATCACTGGGCGGGGCAGGTACGAGCCAGTGCACGTGTCGAAGCCGATGCCCTCCAGGCGCGGATCCGCCCGCACTTCCTGTTCAACAGCATGAACCTGATCGCCGTGCTGGTGCGGCGCGATCCACAGTTGGCCGAGCGCGCCGTGCTCGACCTGTCCGACCTGTTCCGGGCGGCATTGGGGGCCGGAGACGGGGACGCGACGCTGGCCGATGAATGCGCCCTGGCCGAGCGCTATCTGGCCATTGAATCGCTGCGGCTGGGCGAGCGTCTGAACGTGGTCTGGGAGCGTATCGAGCCCTTGCCCTGGAGCCAGCCACTGCCTCGGCTGGTGCTGCAGCCGCTGGTGGAAAATGCGGTGTTGCATGGCATTTCACGTCTGCCGGGCGGTGGCACGGTTACTGTACGCCTGAGCAGCGAGGAGGGCCGGTTGCATATCCGCATCCACAATCCGGCGCCGGACCCGCAAGCGCCCCCCCGCCCGCTGTCGCCCGGCGCGGGCCATGCACAGGGCAGCATCGCCCACCGCCTGGCCTGGCGACTAGGGCCGAGCGCGCGCATGACGGGGCGATTCAACGGGGGCTACTATGAGTGCCACATCGACGTGCCGGTTGAGCGAGGGAGCAGGCATGAGGGTAGTGATCGCCGATGACGAGCCGCTGGCGCGCGAGCGCCTGCAGTTGCTGCTCGCCGACCTGCCGGGAATCGAGGTGGTGGCTGCCGCGGCCAACGGTGAGCAGGCCCTGCACGCGTGTGCCGAACAACAGCCTGACCTGGTGGTGCTGGACATCGCCATGCCCGGCTTGGACGGCATCGAAGCGGCGCGGCACCTGGCCAGCTTCGAGCCGCGGCCGGCCGTCGTGTTCTGCACGGCCTACGATGCGCATGCGCTGTCAGCTTTCGAGGCTGCGGCGATTGATTACCTGATGAAGCCGGTGCGTGCCGAGCGGCTGGAGGCCGCGATCGAACGCGCCCGGCTGTTCCTGGCGGGCCGGCAGCGCGTGCCCGCCACCGATGCCGGTGCGCGCCAGGTGCGCAACGTACTGTGCGCACGCCTGCGTGGCAGCGTTCGCCTGATCCCGGTTGAGGAAATCCACTACCTGCAGGCCGAAGAAAAATACGTCGTGGTCCACCACGCGCGCGGCGAGGACCTGATCGAGGAATCCTTGAAATCGCTGGAAGAAGAGTTCGGTGATCGATTCGTGCGCATCCACCGCAACTGCCTGGTCGCCCGCCATGAGCTGGTTGAACTGCGCCGCGACGGGGCAGGGCAGGTGCAGGCGATCCTGCGCCACGGTGCCCAGCCGCTGGAAGTGAGCCGACGCTGCGTACCGGGCCTGCGCCAGCACCTGCGCCACTTCTAGCCCGAAGCGGCCTGCGGCCGGCCCGCAATTCGCGAGCAACAGCAACAGCAACAGCAACAGCAACAGCAACAGCGGTCATGGCTGGGCGCTGCCACGGGCCGTGGAATGCTCGGGCGGTGGGGAGGTCCTGCGGGACACGCTGCAAGTACGTCCATGTAAGCTCGCGTGCGGCTCCTGCCGCACACGGTCCCTCAGGACCTCCTCACCGCCCGAGCATCCCACTCCCATCAACCTCCTCCACGGCGATGTTCGCTGGCCAAAGCCAAAGCCAAGGCCAAAGCCAAGACCAAAGCCAAGACCAAGACCAAGACCAAGACCAAGACCAAGACCAAGACCAAGGCCAAGACCAAGGCCAAGACCAAGGCCAAGGCCAAGACCAAGGCCAAGACCAAGGCCAAGGCCA
>DALZLW010000123.1:0-1045 GCA_032007425.1 Stenotrophomonas sp. | reverse complement strand
AGGCCAAGACCAAGGCCAAGACCAAGGCCAAGACCAAGGCCAAGACCAAGGCCAAGACCAAGGCCAAAGCCAAGACCAAGGCCATAACAGAGCAATTCAGTGCAGGACAGGAGCGACAATGAGTTCTGCTTCTGCTTCTGCTTCTGCTTCTGTTTCTGTTTCTGCTTTTGCTTTTTACCTACCTGCTTCGTGGTGGGTGGAGGTAAGAGTCTGAGGGGTTCGGGTGGGTGAGGCTGACCGGGGGCGTGTTTCGCCATGGATGGCGAAACGCGAGGCCCGCATGGATGCGGCTTTTGCCGTCCCCCGGGTCAGCCTCACCCGCCCGAACCCGCGCGGAACCCAACACCCGGCCCCACAACAAAAGCGCCGCCGCTTCCGGCGCAGACCTGCCCGCAGGCGGAAGACCCGCCCGCAGGCGGCGAACCAACACCGCAGGCGATGAACCCGCCCGCAGCCCAGCAGACCCATCCGCTAGAATGAACAGCATGAACACCCTGCGCATCGCCACCCGCAAAAGCCCGCTTGCCCTCTGGCAGAGCGAACATGTCGCCGATCAACTGCGCCAGGTCCATCCCGGCCTGCACGTGGAACTGATCCCCATGAGCACGCGCGGCGATGAAGTGCTGGACCGCTCGCTGGCGGCCATCGGCGGCAAGGGGCTGTTCCTGAAAGAGCTGGAGCTGGCCATGCTGCGGGGTGAAGCCGATTGCGCGGTGCATTCGTTGAAGGATGTGCCGATGGAACTGGATGCGCCCTTCGTGCTGCCGGCCATCCTGCCACGCCACGATCCGGCGGATGGTTTCATTTCCAACCTGTATGCCTCGCTGGAAGCGTTGCCAATCGGCGCGCGTGTCGGTACCTCGTCGCTGCGACGCCAGGCCCAACTGCGTGCCCTGCGCCCGGACCTGCAGTTGCTCGATCTGCGCGGCAACGTCAACACGCGCCTGGCCAAGTTGGATAACGGCGGCTATGACGCCATCGTGCTGGCGGTTGCCGGGTTGGAGCGGCTGGGGCTGGGCGCGCGCATCGCCGCCCGCCTGCAGCC
>DALZLW010000122.1:0-11907 GCA_032007425.1 Stenotrophomonas sp. | reverse complement strand
CGCCATGGATGGCGCGACGCGAGGCCCGCAGGAGCGGCTTTTGCCGTCCCCCAGACCGACCTCTCCTCCCGGCCAACCCCGATGAACCCGCTCCACGCGGCCAACCAGGAAGCGCCGCCGCTCCCGGCGGAAAAACAAAACTACAGCGTATCCCCAGGCACCCGCACCGCGCCCTCCATCAGTACCCGCGCGCTGCGGCTCATCACTGCCTTGGTGACTGTCCACTGGCCGTCGACCTGCTGCGCCTGCGCGCCCACCCTCAAGGTGCCTGACGGGTGACCGAAGGTCACTGCATCGCGGGCACCACCTCCGGCCGCACGGTTGACCAGGGTGCCCGGGATCGCCGCGGCCGTTGCGATCGCCACCGCCGCGGTGCCCATCATCGCGTGGTGCAGTTTGCCCATCGACAAGGCACGGGCGTGCAGGTCGATGTCCTTGGCCGCGATCGCCTTGCCACTGGAACTGAGGTAATCCCGGGCCGGTGCCACGAAGGCGACTTTCGGCGTGTGCTGGCGGGTCGCGGCGTCTTCAAGGCGTTCGATCAGACCCATGCGCAGGGCGCCGTAGGCACGGATGGCTTCAAAACGCTGCAGCGCGGCTTTGTCTTCGTTGATCGCTGGCTGCAGCTCGGTGCCGGTGTAACCCAGGGCGGCGGCGTCGAGGAAGATGGTCGGGATGCCGGCGGTGATCATCGTCACTTCGAAGCTGCCAAGTCCTGGCACGTCCAGCGTGTCGACCAGATTGCCGGTCGGGAACATCGCCCCGGCATCGCCGTCGTCGGACGGGTCGAGGAATGCCAGCTGGATCTCCGCCGCCGGGAAGGTGACGCCGTCCAGTTCGAAATCGCCGATCTCCTGTACCTGCCCGTCACGCATCGGGACCAGGGCGATGATGGTCTTGCCGATGTTCGCCTGCCAGATGCGTACGGTGCACAGGCCATCACGCGGTACCCGCGAGGGATCCACCAGCCCGTTGGCGATGGCGAAGGGGCCTACCGCCGTGCTCAGGTTGCCGCAGTTGCCACTCCAATCGACGAAGGGTGCATCGATGGACACCTGGCCGTACAAGTAGTCGACGTCGTGGTCGGGCATCGAGGCAGGCGCAATGATCACGCATTTGCTGGTGCTGGAGGTGGCCCCGCCCATGCCGTCGGTCTGCTTGCCATAGGGGTCGGGCGAGCCGATCACCCGCAGCAGCAGGGCGTCGCGCGCCGGGCCGGGCTGGCGCGCCGCTTCGGGCAGGTCCTGCAGGCGGAAGAACACGCCCTTGCTGGTGCCACCGCGCATGTAGGTGGCAGGGATACGGAGTTGCGGAACACCACTCATGACATCACGATCCTGGTTGGATGGAGTAAGGAAGGCTGAACTGGGCCGGATCAGTCAGTCCACCCGCGCGCCTTCCAGGAAGTCCTGTGCGAAGCGCTGCAGCACGCCGCCAGCCTCGTAGATCGCCACTTCTTCATCGCTGTCCAGGCGGCAGGTCACCGGCACGATCACGTCCTGGCCGTCACGGCGGTGGATGACCAGGGTCAGGTCAGCGCGGGGCGTGCGTTGGCCGATCACATCAAACGTCTCGGTGCCGTCGATGCCGAGGGTCAGGCGGGTGACGCCGGGCTTGAACTCCAGCGGCAGCACGCCCATGCCGATCAGGTTGGTGCGGTGGATGCGCTCGAAGCCTTCGGCGACGATGGCTTCAACGCCGGCAAGGCGTACGCCCTTGGCCGCCCAGTCACGCGAGCTGCCCTGGCCGTAGTCGGCGCCGGCGACGATGATCAGCGGCTGCTTGCGCTCCATGTAGGTTTCAATAGCCTCCCACATGCGCATGACCTTGCCCTCGGGCTCCACCCGCGCGAGCGATCCCTGCTTCACGCTGCCGTCGGGGTTGCGCACCATTTCATTGAACAATTTGGGATTTGCGAACGTGGCGCGCTGGGCGGTGAGGTGGTCGCCGCGGTGGGTGGCGTAGGAATTGAAGTCCTCTTCCGGCAAGCCCATTTTCGCCAGATACTCACCCGCCGCACTGGTGGCAAGGATTGCATTGGACGGGGACAAGTGGTCAGTGGTGATGTTGTCAGGCAGCACGGCCAGCGCACGCATTCCAGCCAGTGTACGTTCACCGGCAAGCGCGCCCTCCCAATAGGGCGGCCGACGGATGTAGGTGCTCTGTGGGCGCCAGTCATAGAGCGGCGGCACGGGCGCCCCGTGTTCCACCCGGATGTTGAACATCGGGTTGTAGACACTGCGGAACTGCTCCGGCTTCACCGCCGTCTTGACCACCGCGTCGATCTCCGCATCGCTGGGCCAGATGTCCTTGAGCCGGACCTCGTTGCCTTGCACGTCCACGCCCAGCACATCCTTTTCGATGTCAAAGCGCACGGTACCGGCGATCGCATAGGCGATCACCAGCGGCGGCGAAGCAAGGAATGCCTGTTTGGCGTAAGGGTGGATGCGCCCGTCGAAGTTGCGGTTGCCCGACAGCACGGCGGTCGCATACAGGTCGCGGTCGATGATCTCCTGCTGGATCACTGGATCCAAGGCGCCACTCATCCCGTTGCAGGTGGTGCAGGCGAAGGCCACGATGCCAAAGCCCAACTGTTCCAGTTCGGGCAGCAGGCCGGCCGCTTCCAGATACAGTTGCACCGCCTTGGAACCCGGGGCCAGCGAACTCTTGACCCAGGGTTTGCGCAGCAGGCCGCGCGCGTTGGCATTGCGTGCCAGCAGACCGGCGGCGATCACGTTGCGTGGATTGGACGTATTGGTGCAGCTGGTGATGGCGGCGATGATGACCGCGCCATCCGGCATCAGCCCGCTGTCCTGCTCCAGCTTGCCAGCGGCCAGCTTGCCGGCATCGGCGATGCCGCGCTCGGCCAGCTCGGACACCGGCAGGCGACGGTGTGGATTGCTCGGCCCGGCCATGTTGCGCACCACGGTGGAAAGATCGAAGCGCAGCACGCGCGGATACCGCGCCGTGCGCAGGTCGTCGGCCCACAGGCCGGTCGTGCGGGCATAGGTCTCCACCAGCGCGACCTGGGCTTCGTCGCGACCGGTCAGGCGCAGGTAATCGGTGGTCTGTGCATCGATATGGAACATGGCCGCAGTCGCGCCATACTCCGGGCACATGTTGGAAATGGTGGCGCGGTCGCCAATGGTCAGTGCCGCGGCGCCTTCACCGTAAAACTCCAGCCACGCCCCCACCACGCGTTCCTTGCGCAGGAACTCGGTCAGCGCCAGCACCACGTCCGTGGCGGTGATGCCGGGCTGCGGCTCGCCGCTCAACTCGACACCGACGATATCCGGCAGGCGCATCCACGAGGCGCGGCCGAGCATCACGTTTTCCGCCTCCAGGCCGCCCACGCCGATGGCGATCACCCCCAGCGCATCCACGTGCGGGGTGTGGCTGTCGGTGCCCACGCATGTATCGGGGAAGGCCACGCCGTCCTGCACGTAGATCACCGGCGACATCTTCTCCAGGTTGATCTGGTGCATGATGCCGTTGCCCGGCGGAATGACATCCACGTTCTGGAAGGCCTGCTTGGTCCAGTCGATGAAGTGGAAGCGGTCCTCGTTGCGGCGGTCTTCGATGGCGCGGTTCTTTTCGAAGGCCTGCGGGTCGAAGCCACCGCACTCCACCGCCAGCGAATGGTCAACGATCAACTGCACCGGCACCACCGGATTGACCTTGGCCGGATCGCCGCCGCCGTCGGCGATGGCATCGCGCAGGCCGGCGAGGTCCACCAGCGCGGTCTGGCCGAGGATGTCATGGCACACCACGCGGGCCGGGAACCAGGGGAAATCAAGGTCCTGGCGGCGTTCGATCAGCTGGCGCAGCGATGCCTCCAGCGTCGAAGGATCACAACGGCGCACCAGGTTTTCCGCCAGCACGCGCGATACATACGGCAGGGTGGCGTAGGCGCCGGGCTGCAGGGCATCGACCGCGGCACGCGCGTCGAAGTAGTCCAGGGCGGTACCGGGCAGGGTTTTGCGGTGTTCGGAGTTCATGGGCTGGCGTGATGCTCTTGGCGGGCCGGCTGCCACACGGTGGTGGCAAGCGTGGAGCCATGGCCGGACACGCCGGCCATGGGGTACTGCACGGGCGCGCTCAGGCGCGCTTGTCGATCGGCACGAAGGCCTGGTCTTCCGGGCCGGTGTAGTTGGCACTGGGGCGGATGATCTTGCCGTCGATGCGTTGTTCGATGACGTGGGCGCTCCAGCCGGCGGTGCGGGCGATGACGAACAGCGGGGTGAACATCGCCGTCGGCACCCCCATCATGTGGTAGCTGACCGCGCTGAACCAATCCAAGTTCGGGAACATTTTCTTGATGTCCCACATCACCGATTCCAGGCGCTCGGCGATGTCGTACATCTTGCGGCTGGACTGTTCGTCAGAAAGTTCGCGGGCGACGGTCTTGATCACTTCATTGCGCGGATCAGACACCGTGTACACCGGGTGGCCGAAGCCGATCACCACTTCCTTGCGTTCCACGCGGGCCTTGATGTCCGCCTCGGCTTCATCGGGGCTGTCGTAGCGCTTCTGCACTTCAAAGGCCACTTCATTGGCACCACCGTGCTTGGGGCCGCGCAAGGCACCGATGCCGCCGGCGATCGCGCTGTACATGTCGCTGCCGGTGCCGGCGATCACCCGGCAGGTGAACGTGGAGGCATTGAACTCGTGCTCGGCGTACAGCACCAGCGAAGTGTGCATGGCCTTGACCCACGATTCCTGCGGCTTTTCACCGTGCAGCAGGTGCAGGAAGTGGCCACCGATGGAATCGTCGTCGGTTTCCACGTCGATGGCGCGGCCGTTGTGGCTCCAGTGGTACCAGTACAACAGCATCGAACCGAGGCTGGCCATCAGCTTGTCGGCGATATCACGCGCGCCGGGATGGTTGTGGTCGTCCTTTTCCGGCGACACGCAGCCGAGCACGGATACACCGGTGCGCATGACGTCCATCGGGTGTGCGGACGGCGGCAGTTCTTCCAGAGCCGCCTTCACCGCGGCCGGAATGCCACGCAGCGACTTCAGCTTGGCCTTGTAGGCCACCAGTTCGGCGCGGGTGGGCAGCTTGCCATGCACCAGCAGGTAGGCGATCTCTTCGAACTCGCTGCTGCGGGCCAGGTCCAGGATGTCATAGCCCCGGTAATGCAGGTCATTACCGCTGCGGCCAACGGTGCACAGCGCGGTGTTGCCGGCGGCAGTGCCGGACAGGGCGACGGATTTCTTCGGCTTGAAGGTCGGGGTTGCGGTCGTTTCGTTCATGTTTTCCCTCCGGAAACGTGATGCGTCAGGGTACTGCTTATTTCTTGGCGGCGAACAGCGCATCAAGCTGCTGCTCGAAGGCGTGGTAACCGATGCGGTCGTACAGTTCGTTGCGGGTCTGCATGCTGTCTACCACGTTGCGCTGGTGACCATCGTTGCGCACGGCGGTATAGACCGCTTCAGCGGCTTTGTTGGCGGCGCGGAAGGCCGACAGCGGGAACAACTGGATCGCCACGCCAGCCGAGGCAAGCTCATCGCGGCTGAACAGCGGCGTGGCGCCAAACTCAGTGATGTTGGCCAGCACCGGCACCTTCACTGCATCGACAAAACGGCGGTAAGTGTCCAGGTCATACGCGGCCTCGGCGAAGATGCCGTCGGCACCGGCCTCGACGCAGGCGATCGCCCGTTCAATGGCCGCATCCACGCCGTCGACCTGGATGGCGTCGGTGCGGGCAATCAGGAAGAACGCCGGATCAGTCTTGGCGTCGGCGGCGGCCTTCACCCGGTCGACCATCTCGCCCTGCGAGACGATTTCCTTGCCCGGACGGTGGCCGCAGCGCTTGGCGCCCACCTGGTCTTCGATATGGCACGCGCCGGCGCCCGCCTTGATGAGCGACTTCACCGTGCGCGCGATGTTGAACGCACTGGGGCCGAAGCCGGTATCGATGTCGACCATCAGCGGCAGGTCGCAGACATCAGTGATGCGGCGCACATCGATCAGCACGTCTTCCAGCGTGTTGATGCCCAGGTCCGGCAGCCCCAGCGAGCCTGCCGCCACGCCGCCGCCGGACAGGTAGATGGCGCGGTAGCCGGCCCGCTGTGCCAACAGCGCGTGGTTGGCGTTGATGGCGCCGATGACCTGCAGAGGCGATTCAGCGGCCAGCGCTTCACGGAAGCGGTTACCGGCAGACAGGGAGGCTTGGGGCATCGTGCGGATCCAGTGATGGTGATGCCGGGGTAGCAGCAAACACCGTGCCAACCGGGAAGTCACTGATTTCATTGGCCGTGGCGTTGGCTGTCACTGAAACAAATGAAACGTTGAAACGGGTGTAACATGCAACATCGCACACGGACATGACGCATGTACCTGCCTCGCTCGCCCGCCCGCAGCCACGAAGGCGATAGCGACAGCCACCGCCCTGTGATCTGGACGGTCAGCGTGTCGCGCCTGACCGGACTGCTCGGTGATGTCATTCCCGAGTTTGATCGCCGCGCCCGCATCGAACAGATCAATCTCGGCTTCGAGGAAGCGGTGGAAGTGATCGGCCAACGCTTGCGCCGCGAGCCTTGCGATGTGGTGATTGCCGGCGGCTCCAACGCAGCGTGGCTGCGACGGCGGCTGGACGTGCCGCTGGTGCCGATCCAGGCCAATGGCTTTGACCTGATGGAAGCGCTGGCGCGCGCGCGGCGGATCGGCAACCGCATCGGCCTGGTCACCCATGCCAGCGACGTGCCGTCCTTCAGCGATTTCCAGCAGAGCTTCGGCCTGGACATCGAACACCGCCGGTTCCTGACCCGCGAAGATGCCCGCGACTGCATCGGCGACCTGCGCGCCCGCGGCATCGACGTCATCGTCGGCACCGGCATGGCGATCGATCATGCTGAAGCCGCCGGCCTGCCCGGGGTCCTGCTGTACTCGGCCGACTCCGTCCGCCATGCCTTCGAACACGCGCTGGAACTGAGCCAGTGGCAGGCGCAAAGCGCTCCCGCGGCCCGGCGCAGGCGCAGCGCACCACGCGAGGTCGCTCCCGCCCTGCTTGGCGACAGCGCCGTGATGGAGCAGGTACGCGCGCACATCACGCTGTATGCGCCACACGACAGCACGGTGCTGGTCACCGGCGAAACCGGCACCGGCAAGGAGCTGGTCGCACGTCAGTTGCATGCGTTGAGTCGCCGCCGCGGCCGTTTCGTCGCGTTGAACTGCGGCGCGATCAGTGAGTCGTTGCTGGAATCGGAGTTGTTCGGCTACAGCGATGGTGCGTTCACCGGCGCGCGGCGCGGCGGTCGCACCGGCCTTATCGAGGCCGCCGATGGGGGCACCTTGTTCCTGGATGAGATTGGCGAGTTGCCGCTGCCCTTGCAGACCCGCATGCTGCGCGTGCTGGAGGAACGCGAGGTGTTGCGCGTCGGCGCCACCGAGCCCACCGCCGTGGACCTGCGGGTGGTGGCGGCCACCTTGCAGGCGCTGGAACAACGGGTGGAGCAGGGGCTGTTTCGACGCGACCTGTTCTACCGGCTGGCGGCGCTGCGCATTGCGCTGCCAGCGTTGCGTGCGCGGCGGGAGGATATCGCGCCTTTGATCCAGCACTTTTTCCAGCAACTGCGGGGCATGCCCGCACCGCTGGATGCCGAGGCCATGGCGCTGCTGCGTGCAGCCCCGTGGCCAGGCAATGTGCGTGAACTGCGCAATCTGGTCGACCGCCTTCGCATCCACTGGCAGAACGACGAGCCCTTGATCGACCCGACCCGCCTGCTGGCGCTCGCACCGGAGCTGGGCGTGACCGCCCACGACGCCCCGCCAACCACCAGCAGCATGCGCCCGGATCCAGCGCGCCTGCATCAGTTGCTGCGCGAGCACCGCGGTGATCGCGAAGGCCTGGCGCAGGCGCTGGGTGTGTCACGCACCACGCTGTGGCGCTGGCTGCGCGCGGCCGGTGCGCGGGTACGGTAATGGAACTGCAGGGCGCCCGCGGTCCGGGCAGCGGACGCATCCCGGTCCGCTTTGGCCACGGATGCCCGTGGCCTACCGCTGCCGTCGCCAGGCAGCCTCCACCGACCAGCATCCCGCGCCCACGCAGGCCACCCAGAGCAGCAGTACGCCCAGGGGCACTTCACTGAGATAGAAGAACCAGCTCAGCCAATCCAGGAGGCCAAGACCCACGGGAATGCGGCTGATACCGTCAGTCAGCGCAGCGACCACGCAGATGGCGGCCAGCAGCAAGGCCGATGCACGGGTCAGCAGACCGACCACCAGCAATGCTCCGGCCACCCATTCGATGCCGCCAAGCACCGGCGCACTGAACGCCGGAAACGGTATGCCAGCGTCGATCAGGGTGTGCACCATGCGCTCGCGGCCCGCCTCGGTGAACAGCTTGTTCCAGCCGGACACACTGAACATCACCCCCGCGACCAGCCGTGCAGCGAGCAGCAGGACCGCTTCGGCCCCTTGTCGAAGGGGCGGCACGGCTAACAGACGCGAGAAGATCGACAAGAACATGGCGGCACACCGGAATCAGGGTGAGCGCAGTGTGCACAATCCGTAAGCGCATGACGTGCGCCAACGCACACTCAGGGGAACAACTGCCGCTTGCCCCACTGTCCCTGCGCATCCACTTCGTAGCACCAGCGTTCGTGCAGGCGGAACTGCGCGCCGTACCAGAATTCAATCCGTGCCGGGACCACGCGCAGACCACTCCAGCCAGTGGGCCGCGGAACGGGCTGTCCCTGGAAACGTGCCTCTGCCTCGGCAACCCGCGCATCAAAGGCCTCGCGCGATGGCAGGGTCTGCGACTGCGCCGACGCCCAGGCGCCAATCTGGCTCATCCTCGGGCGGCTGGCGAAATAGGCATCCGCTTCGGCATCAGCCACCTGCTCCACGCGTCCTTCGATGCGCACCTGGATGCCCGCCTCGCGCAGGCTGCGCCACAGGAACAGCAGCGCGGCGTGGGGATTGGCCTGCAGCTCACGGCCCTTGTGGCTGTCCAGGTGGGTATAGAAGACGAACCCGCGCGCGTCGAAGGCTTTCAGCAGGACGGTCCGTGCCGACGGGCGGCCGTTGCCATCAGCGGTGGCGACGGTCATCGCATTGGGCTCGACTTCGGCGCTGGCCTTGGCCTCTTCGAACAAGGCAGCGAAGGTGCTCAGGGCTTCGTTGTAAAGATCGCTCATGCTGGCTTATTTCTGGCTCGGTTTAGGCTATTGTGGCGGTATGGTTGCTGCTGCGTACATGCCCGCGTCAAAACGATTCCCGGACACCTTGGCCGATCAGGCGCTGGATGATGTGCTGGGCAGTGGCGCGCGGGTGCCAGTATTGGCCATCAGCGGGCTGCAGGGCAGCGGCAAATCGACGCTGGCCGCACAGGTGGTGGCCCGCGCCGAAGCACGCGGCCTGAATGCCGCTACCCTGTCCATCGACGATGTCTACCTCACCCGCAACGACCGCCAGCGGCTCGCCCGCCAGGTGCATCCGCTGCTGATCACCCGTGGCCCGCCGGGCACCCATGATCTGCCACTGGCCCACGCCGTGCTTGATGCGGTGACGGCACGGCAGCCACTGTCCCTGCCGCGCTTTGACAAACTGGCCGACGAGCGCTTGCCCGAGGCCCGCTGGCCGCAGTTGCAGGCGCTGGACCTGCTGGTGTTCGAAGGCTGGTTCCTGGGCACACCGGCCGAAGACGCCGGTTCGGGCAGCCTGGACACCCCGCTCAATCCTCTGGAACGCGACGCCGACAGCGACGGCCGCTGGCGTCGCTGGTGCAACAATGCGCTGGGCGGCGATTACCAGGCGCTGTGGCGGCGCTGCGATCGCCTGTGGTTCCTGCAGCCACCGGACTTTTCCGTGGTGCCGCGCTGGCGTTGGCAGCAGGAACAGGCCATGCAGGCGGCCGAACCCGGTCGCAGCGGGATGTCGCGCGCGCAGCTGGACCGTTTCGTGCAGTATTACGAACGGGTCAGCCGACAGGCCCTGCGCACACTGCCCGCCCGGGCCGACCACGTGGTCCGGCTCGATGCCCAGCGGCGCATCATCGCAGGCGGCGGCCAATAGTTCGCTTTGAAACTGCTGCCATGGCGGCAAGAACGGCATGTGGAGGTGGTAGCATCCCTGCCGATGAACCCTGCTCCGAACCTGATCCTGATCGGCCCGATGGGTGCCGGAAAGTCCTGCATCGGCCGCCGCTTGGCCGAGCGTTTCACGCTGGATTTCGTCGATGTCGACCAGGCCATCGTCGACCAGGCCGGTGCCTCCATTCCTGAGATCTTCGAGCATTCCGGCGAAGCCGGTTTCCGCCGCCTGGAAGCGGACGTGCTGTCGCGGCTGCTGAAGCAATCGGGCCAGCTCATCTCCACCGGCGGCGGTGCGGTACTCGATCCGGCCAATCGTGCTGCGATCGCCGCGAGCGGCTATGTGGTCTATCTGCGTGTCAGCGTGGCCGCGCAGTTGGAACGGCTTGCCCGTGACAAAGGCCGCCCCTTGCTGCAGCGACCGGACCGCGAGCAGGTGCTGCAGGACCTGGCCGCCGCCCGTGATCCGTTGTATCTGGGGCTGGCCGACTTGATCCTGGACACCGACCCGCATACCGCTGGCGAAGCCACCTCCCACCTCGTATTGAAGCTGGCTGCGCGCTGGCAGCGACAGGACCTCCCCGCATGACCCCTCCCGCCCCCTTGCTCGTCGCCGTAGGCGGCGACCACCCCTATTCCATTTCCGTCGGCCCCGGCCTGCTCGGCCAGGGCAATGAACTGGCCGCCCATGCGCGCGGCCGCCACGTGCTGTTGGTGAGCGACAGCGACGTCGCGCCGCTGTACCTGGCCGGCCTGCGCGCCGCGCTGCTTCATGCCCGCCCGGAACTGATCATCGGCGAGCACGTGCTGCCGGCCGGCGAAGCCTCCAAGACCCTGGCCGCTTTCGGCGAAGTGATCGAGTCGCTGGCGCGGATCGGGGCGACCCGCGATGCCTGCGTGTTTGCCTTGGGCGGTGGCGTGGTCGGCGATCTGGCCGGGTTTGCCGCCGCCTGCTGGATGCGCGGCGTGGATTGCGTGCAGTTGCCGACCTCGCTGCTGGCGATGGTGGATTCCTCGGTGGGGGGCAAGACGGCCGTGGACATCCCTGCCGGCAAGAACCTGGTGGGCGCCTTCCACCCGCCGCGTGCGGTGTTCGCCGATACAGCGGCTTTGCAGACGCTGCCGCCGCGCGAACTGCGTGCGGGACTGGCCGAAGTGGTGAAGTACGGTGCGCTGGGCGACCCGGAATTCTTCGATTGGCTGCAGGCACATGCACAGGGCCTGCTGGCGGGCGATCCCGCCTTGCTGGGCGAAGCCATCGCCCGCAGTTGCCGGCACAAGGCCGCCATCGTTGAACGTGACCCGCTGGAAAAGGGCGAGCGTGCACTGCTGAATCTGGGCCACACCTTTGGCCATGCCATCGAAGCCGAGCAGGGGTACGCCGCGCCGGGCCGCGACGCGCTGATCCATGGCGAAGCGGTCGCGGTGGGCATGGTGCTGGCCGCACGCCTGTCCACTGCGCTGGGCATGGCCGAGGCCGCTGATGCCGAGCGCCTGCAGGCGCTGCTGCTGCAGTTGGGCCTGCCGGTGGCCATGCCTGCCGGACTGGATCCTGCCGCACTGCTGGGGCGCATGCGGCTGGACAAGAAGAACGTCGCCGGCCACCTGCGGCTGGTGCTGTGGCGGGGTATCGGCCGCGCCGAGGTGGTGGCGGATGTGGAAGAAGCCGCGGTGCTGGCGGTGCTTGCGCAGGGCTGATGCGCGCCAGCGTGCCCGATGGCTGGCGCAAGCCCTGGTTAGGTCAAGTGCCTCCGGCGCCGCGGCGGCACGCACCCTGCCGCTGGGTTCGCCGGGCCTGGCCCGGCGCTACCTCGCCAGCGGCGGCGGCCGTTACAATCGTGGGCTGCACGCTCTAAGGATCATCCCGTG
>DALZLW010000121.1:0-11930 GCA_032007425.1 Stenotrophomonas sp. | reverse complement strand
TGTGTGCGGCAGGAGCCGCACGCAAGCCTACATGGACGTACTTGCGGCGTCCCCCGGCAACGCCCCCCGCACGCGACCCAACACGGACCAACCGCCAGGCGACCAACCCACAGCCCGCCGCTGCCTGCGCCAAACCATCCGAAAGCCGTAAACACACCAATACAGGCATTCAAATCACACCCGCTATACTGCAACACCGTCACGCACCGGCCGCCACCCTTGAGCCTTCCCCAGGAACCCGTCGTCTCCGAGCTCATCCAACTGCTCACCCTGGAGCGGCTGGAAGACAATCTGTTCCGTGGCCAGAGCCGCGACATCGGCACCAAGTACGTCTTCGGTGGCCAGGTGCTCGGCCAGGCGCTGGCCGCCGCCCAGGCGACCGTCGACAATGGCCGCCATGTGCATTCGCTGCATGCCTATTTCCTGCGCGCTGGCAACATCGACCACCCCATCGTCTACGACGTGGACCGCACCCGCGATGGCGGCAGTTTCTCCGTGCGCCGGGTCACGGCGATCCAGCACGGCAAAGTGATCTTCTTCTGCGCGGCTTCGTTCCAGCAGGCCGAGCACGGCGCCGAGCATCAACACGCCATGCCCGTAGTGCCGCAGCCGGAAGACATCGCCCCGTCGGCGCCCTTGCCACCTGAGGTGCTGCAGCGCCTGCCGGTCAAGGTGCAGCGCTGGCTGCACCGCGGCGGCCCGTTCGAGTTCCGCCACGTCATGCCACGCGATGAGCTCGATCCGCCCAAGCGCCCGCCTTACCATCAGCTGTGGCTGCGCCTGAACGAACCCGTTGGCGATGCCCCCGAGCTGCACCAGGCCCTGCTGGCCTATGCCTCGGATTTCCACCTGCTGGGCACGGCGACCTTCCCGCATGGCATCAGCTATTACCAACCCCATGTGCAGATGGCCTCGCTGGACCATGCCATCTGGTTCCATCGCCCGTTCCGCGCCGATGACTGGCTGTTGTATTCGCTCGACAGCCCCAGTGCGCAGGACTCACGCGGCCTGGCCCGCGGCCAGTTCTTCGACCGCCATGGGCGGCTGGTGGCCAGCACCGCCCAGGAAGGCCTGATCCGCGTGGTCCCGGACAGCGCGGCGGCCGCCGCCGTGCCGGCCAAGGAGTAACCCATGCGGCAGATTTTCAGCAGCCAACGTGTCGAGACCACCGAGGGCGTGGCCGAGCTGCTGCGCAGCCATGGCATCGAGGTCCGGGTCACCAACGGCCGGACCTACCATACCCGGCGACGGGGCCAGTTCAGCTATCTCGACAAAGGCAAAGCGGACAGCTATCCCACCGTGTGGATCGTGCGTGCCGACGACCAGCCGCGCGCACGCGACATCCTGCGCGATGCACGCCTGCTCGATACCACGCGCCGCGACCACCCGATCGCAGAGTTCGCCTTCCGCGAACAGGTCCAGGCGCGGCCGGCCCGCAGCTGGGCGTGGCGGATCCGCATCGCCCTGCTGGTGGTGATCGCGGGGGTCGCGCTGTTCATCGGCCTGGGGCATCGCGGCGCCCAGCAGTCACCCCCACCGGCGGTGCCCGTGCAGCAGGCACCGGCACCGGTCGCGCCGCAAGCGGCCCCACGACAACAGGATGAAGAGGAAGTGCGGGTACGCATCCAGCCAGCAGGCTGAGCCGCCCGGTCACATCCAGCGCCCTGCCACGTCATGGCAGGCATCTCCCGAGGAATGCCGCCATGACCGCCTTCGCAGACAGCATCGACCAGACCCTGCACCGCGAGCTGCCGGCCGCGGCCGGTGGCTGCCCGCAGGCATACGGACGCATCGTGCTGGCTTGCCAGAACACCGTGTCGGCGATCGCGCTGGCGATCACCCGCGACCGCCAGGCCAGCGAGGACATCGCCCAGGAGGCCTTCGTACGCGGCTGGCAGCAGTTGCACCAGCTACGCAATCCGAGCAGCTTCCTGCCCTGGCTGCGGCAGATCACCCGCAACCTCGCGCGTGACTGGCTGCGCACGCAACGGGGGCGACCGCTTTCCGGTCCGGCCGCCGAACTGGCGCTGGGCATGGCCGCCGATCCGGCGCCTGATGCGCTGGACCGCCTGCAAAGGGTGGAGGAGGAAGTGGCTGCCGCGGACATCATTTCCGCGCTGCCTGAGGACAGCCGCGAGGTGCTCCTGTTGTACTACCGCGAAGGCCAGCGTTCGCAGCAGGTCGCCGACCTGCTCGGGCTCAGCGATGCCGCCGTCCGCAAGCGACTGTCGCGCGCACGCGCACACGTGCGCGATGGACTGATGGAGCGGTTCGGACGATTCGCCCGCAGCAGCGCCCCCAGCGCGGCGTTTACCACCACGGTGGTCTCCATGTTGATGGTGGCCGCGCCAGGCACCGCGAGCGCCGCCGCCGTCCTGCTGGGCACCAGTGTCAGCGTCGGCAGCAGCAAGCTGGGCCTGGGTGGGGCCAGTGTCGGTGGCGGTACCGCGCTGGGGTCGCTCACCGCTGCAGCCGGCCAGACGCCACTGTTGGCGAGCAACTTCAGTATCGGCGTGCTCGTCGGTGCGGTGATCGGCGGCGTGCTGGCCAGTTACGCCGGTGGTCGCCTGCTGCTGTCCTTCGCTGACACCGCGCAGGAGCGCCAGGCGATCCGACGCTTCGTGCATCTGAACACCGCGACCGCCGTCGTGGCCTGCGTGGCCGCACTGCTGGCCACCTCGCTGCACGTGTCGACGTGGCTGCAGTTGACCGTGCTGGCACTGGGCCTGGGCGCGATCAACTACCAATGCCTGGTTCCGCTGCGCAGGATCATGGCGCCCATGATCGCGCGTGACAATGCCCGCCGCGGGCGTCGTGGACGCAACTGGAAGTACGAGACCACGTATGGCCCGACGGCGATCATTGTCAGCAGCCTGCTGGTGATCGCCGCGGTGCTCTATACGATCGGGCTGTCGGGCGGACAATGACTGCCAAAGACGGGCACCGCAACGCGATGCCCGTCCCGCCCGTCGCCGGCGACTCAGCGCGGCGCGCGTTCGGCATGGGGCCTGCGGCCGCCGCGTGCCGGCTTGGCCGCATCAAACTCGGCCTTGCTCAGTTGACCATCCTTGTTGGTGTCGGTTTGGGCAAACCACGCATCACGGTGCTGCTTCATGCGCTGGCTGCGGTCGGTCTTGTCCAGGTAACCGTCCTTGTTCACGTCCAGGGCATCGAAGCGGGCCGCCAGACGTGGGTCGAGCTTGGCTTCTTCGCGGCTGATGCGCCCATCTTTGTTGGTGTCCAGCTTTGCCAGCCGTTCGCCATGGCCATGGCGAGCACCCTTGCGCCCATGTTTGCCACGCGCCATTTCATCGCGTGACAGGCGGCCATCCTTGTTGGTGTCCAGCGCGTCGAAACGCGATGCCAGGCGTGGCGCTTTTGCCGCTTCATCGCGGTCCACGAAGCCATCGCCATTCGTATCCAGGCGCGCCGGGCGCGGCGTGGGCGTGCTGCCGGTCGTCGGTTCGGCCGCCACGGCGACGCCAGCGGTGGAGGTGCCCAGCAACAGGACCAGCAGCAGCGAAGTACGGGATTTCATCAGGTTGACTCCTTGGTAGGTGGGCGGGGCGCGCTGTCGTCACCCTCGATAAGGAAAACGCCCCGGCAGGGCTCCGGTTGACACCCGCGCCGGCACCGTTCAGCCAACAGCCGGTCGCAGCTGCTGCGACGCCCAGCCGCTATGCTGTGGGCATGGCGATACACGGCGACACCGACGAAGACCTGCGCTTGTTCCAGACCGGCGAGCACCCCTGCGGTTACTGGCCAGAGCGCACCGCACGCGACCTGGTGCTGGACCCCCATGACCGCCGCCTCGGCGGGCTCTACCCGATGGCCTTGAGCTGGGGCTTCCGCCGCAGCGGCGACCTGGTGTACCGACCGCACTGCGCCGGTTGCCGCGCCTGCGTGGCGGTGCGCATCCCCGTGGCCCGCTTCGCGCCCGACCGCAGCCAGCGCCGTTGCGTGGCACGCAACCAGGATCTGGAAGTGCGCATTGCCGCCGCAGCGCCGCGCCCGGAACTGTTCGCGCTCTATCAGCGCTACCTGGGCGATCGTCACGCCAACGGCGGGATGGACGATCACGGGCCCCATGAGTTCGAGCAGTTCCTGATCGGCAGCTGGTCGCATACCCGGTTCATGGAAATCCGCCTGCCGCCCGTGGATGGCCACGGTCCCGGGCCGCTGCTGGCCGTCGCGGTAACCGATGTCACCGAAGCAGGCCTGTCGGCGGTCTATACCTTCTTCGATCCTGCCCACGCCACGCGCGGGCTGGGCACCTTCGCCATCCTGCAGCAGATCGCCTGGGCCCGGCGCGAGGGGCTGCCGCATGTCTACCTGGGCTACTGGATCGCCGGCCACCAGAAGATGGATTACAAGCGCCGGTTCCATCCACTGGAAGCCTACGATGGCCGTCGCTGGCATCTTTTCGATGCGTCAACCGACGGGCGCTGACAAACCGCTGACACCGGCACGGGTGCACAATACCGCCATGACCATCACCCGCACCGGCCGCCGCGCCCTGTTCCTCGCCTTGACCCTGCTGTGCGCCGCTTGCGCGCAGGTACCTGCCAAGGATGCCTCGATGACTTCCGCCATGCCCGGCGCAGATGCAGCGACGCTGCGCCTGGCCACGTACAACACCTCGCTGTACTCCGACGACGCCGGCGGCCTGATCGCCGAGCTGGAGGGCGACAGCGCGCATGCGCGCAAGATCGCCGCCGTGCTGCAGCAGGTGCGGCCGGACCTGGTGCTGCTCAATGAGTTCGACTACGACGACGCCCACCGTGCCGCCGACCTGTTCCAGCAGCGCTATCTGGGCGTGGCCCAGCCCGGTGGCGGCGAAGCATTGCAATACCCCTATCGCTATCTGGCGCCGGTGAACACCGGCGTGCAGAGCGGCCTTGACCTGGACAACAACGGCGTGGTCGGCGGCGAAGGCCGCAGCCGCGGCAACGATGCCTGGGGCTATGGCCTGCACCCGGGTCAGTACGGCATGCTGGTGTTGTCGCGCTACCCGATCGACACCAACAAAGTACGCAGCTTCCAGTTGCTGAAGTGGAGCGCCCTGCCCGGTGCGCTGCGCCCGCTCGATCCCCGTACCGGTGCGTCGTTCTACAACGACCATGTCTGGTCGCAGTTGCGGCTGTCTTCCAAATCGCACTGGGACGTGCCGGTAAGGACGCCGCACGGTGTGGTGCATGCACTGGTCTCCCACCCCACTCCGCCGGTCTTCGATGGGCCGGAAAAGCGCAACGCCGCACGCAACCACGACGAGTTGCGGCTGTGGAGCGAGTACCTGTCGGGCGGCGAAAAGCCCTGGCTGTGTGACGACCAAGGGCAGTGCGGTGGCCTGGCCGCCGATGCCCGCTTCGTCATCCTGGGTGACCTCAACAACGACCCCGTCGATGGCGATGGCCGTCATGAAGCCATCGTGGACCTGATCGAAAACCCGCGCGTGCTGCGCTACCCGACGCCACGCAGCGTCGGCGGTGAACAGACCAGCCTGGCCTACGCGGCCAAAGGCATCGTCCGCCGTGGTGCACCGATGCATGCCACGGGCGATTTCGGCCCGCGCTCGGGCACCATGCGGCTGGACTACGTGCTGCCATCCACCGGCCTGGGCTACGTGGGCAGCGGCGTGTTCTGGCCGGCGCAGGGCAGCGCCGCAGCCGCCATCGCCGATGGCAGCGACCACCACCTGGTCTGGGTGGACGTCAAATAAGCCGCTGCAGCCGGGCCACGCCCGGCTGTGGGAAACGCCAGTGCCGGGCCATGCCAGGCGCTGATCCAGTCTCGGCGATACGAGGGGCACCGCCGCGGGCAGGGCCCCTCGTTATCGGTTCACGGGTGCAGGCCGACACCAATGACTTCAGCCGCCTGCCGCGCGGTGGCGCGCGCCGTCGCCACGTCCTCGCCGCGCGCCAAGGTCACCCCCACGCGGCGCTGGCCCTGCACTTCCGGCTTGCCGAACAGGCGCACTGCGGTATCCGGCTGCTGCAGCGCCGCTGCCACGTCGGCAAACTGCGGCACGCCGTGGCCCTGGGCCAGCAAGGCACACGATGCCGAAGGCCCCAGGTGCCGGATCACCGGTACTGGCAGGCCGAGAATGGCCCGCGCATGCAATGCGAACTCGCTCAGCTCCTGCGACACCAAAGTGACCAGACCGGTGTCGTGCGGGCGCGGCGAGACCTCGCTGAACCACACCGCATCGCCCTTGACGAACAGTTCGACCCCGAACACGCCCCAGCCGCCCAGGTCATCGGTGATGGCCCGTGCAACCTGCTGCACACGCGCCAGCGCCTGCGCCGACATGGCCTGCGGCTGCCAGCTTTCACGGTAATCGCCGTCCTTCTGCAGGTGGCCGATGGGATCGCAGAACGCCGTCCCGCCGGCATGGCGAACCGTCAGCAGGGTGATCTCGTAATCGAAATCGATGAAACCTTCGACGATGCAGCGCCCGGCACCGGCGCGCCCACCGGTCTGCGCATAGGCCCAGGCCGGCGCGATATCGGCCTCGCTGCGCAGGGTGCTCTGGCCCTTGCCCGAGGACGACATCACCGGCTTGACCACGCACGGCAGGCCGATCTCGGCGACGGCGGCGCGGTACTCGGCCTCGGTGTCCACGAACTGGTAAGGCGAAGTCGGCAGGCCCAGCGTTTCGGCCGCGAGACGGCGGATGCCTTCGCGGTCCATGGTCAAGCGTGCAGCGCGTGCGGTGGGAATCACCCGCAGACCCTGCTGCTGTTCAAGCGCTACCAGGGTGTCGGTGTGGATGGCTTCGATCTCCGGCACCACCAGGTGCGGCTGCTCCTGGGCGATCAGCGTACGCAGTGCTACCGGATCCAGCATGTCGATGACGTGGCTGCGGTGGGCGACCTGCATGGCCGGGGCATCGGCGTAGCGGTCTGCGGCGATGACTTCCACGCCCAGCCGCTGCAGTTCGATGGCCACCTCCTTGCCGAGCTCGCCGGACCCCAGCAGCAGCACGCGGGTGGCGGAAGGAGAAAGCGGGGTTCCAAGCTTGACCATGGCAGTTCCAGCAGCAGTAACAAGGCGGGCCCGCATTCTAGCCGGTTCCACCGGGGGCGCCGACGGACGGCACTTGCAGGTTGACATCAATTTGATATCTTCAATGAACACACCTCAAGGACGTACCGCCATGAAAGAACAGCCGCTCCACTCCCATAACGGCATGGGCATGCTGCTGCTCACCCTGCTCCTCTCGCTGGCTGCCTGCGTGGGCATCATCTACGGCATCCGCAGCGCACAGCCGCTGTTGTCCGTGGTGTCGGTGATCGTCCTGGTCGCCGCGCTGCTGGCGATGTGCGGGCTGTACACCGTGCAACCCAACCAGGCGGCCGTGATCAGCCTGTTCGGTAAATACGTGGGCACGGTCAAGGAAAACGGCCTGCGCTGGAACAACCCCTTCTTCACCAAGAACCGGGTCAGCCAGCGCGTGCGCAACTTCGAAAGCGGCAAGCTCAAGGTCAACGAACTCGATGGCAGCCCGATCGAGATCGCCGCGGTGATCGTCTGGCAGGTAGTGGATGCTTCCGAAGCGGTCTACAACGTGGATGACTACGAAAGCTTCGTGCACATCCAGTCCGAGTCGGCGCTGCGTGCGATGGCCACCAGCTACCCGTACGACCAGCATGAAGATGGCCAGCTTGCCCTGCGCAGCCATGCCAGCGAGATCTCGCTGCACCTGCGCAATGAGCTGTCCGAGCGCCTGGCCGATGCAGGCGTGGAAGTGCTCGACGCGCGCATCAGCCATCTGGCCTATGCCGCGGAAATCGCCCAGGCGATGCTGCAGCGGCAGCAGGCGAACGCAGTGATTGCCGCGCGCACGCGCATCGTCTCCGGTGCCGTGGGCATGGTGGAAATGGCGCTGGCCGAGCTGCAGAAAAACGGCGTGGTGCAGTTGGACGAAGAGCGCAAGGCACACATGGTGAGCAATCTGCTGACCGTGCTGTGTTCCGACCGTGGCACCCAGCCGGTGGTCAACACCGGCTCGCTGTACTGATTCAAGGGAAGACGCGCGCCGGCCACGCCGCCGGCGCTGCACAAAGGCGGCAGTAACCGCCGGGAGCACCCATGAGCGAGAAGAAAGCCTATCCATTGCGCATCAACGCCGACGTTCTGGCTGCGGCGCAGCGCTGGGCCGACGACGAGCTGCGCAGCCTGAACGCCCAGATCGAATATGTGCTGCGTGACGCGCTACGCAGAACCGGGCGGCTGCCCAAACCCACAAACACGCAGGAGCACAAGGAATGAGCATCCGTTTACTCGCCCCACTGCTGGCCACCGTGATGTTCAGTGCACAGGCCCGCGAGCCGGAGCAGGTTGCCGGCCAGTTGCTGGATCACCTGCAAGCCGCACGCACCCACCAGGCCGAGGCCATGCTCAGCACGCAGATGCGCCAGGCAGTGCCCGCTGAAAAGCTGCAGGCACTCTGGCAATCCCTGGGCGAACTGCAGCAGCGCGGCGCGGCAACGGTGACCCCGCAGCAAGGGGTGCAGTTGGTGGTCATGCCACTCACGTTCGCCAGCGGCGAGGTGATCGCGCAGATCGCCATCGACGCGCAGGACCAGGTCGCCGGCCTGCTGCTGCGTCCGGCCGCCGCCCCCAGGGCCGCCGCACCGCCTGCCGACGCGCCTTACAGCGAGCAGGAATTCAGCGTAGCCGAACCGCGTGGCGCCCTGCCTGGCACGCTTGCCGTGCCCAAAGGCAGCGGTCCATTCCCCGCCGTGGTGCTGGTGCATGGTTCCGGCCCCCAGGACCGGGATGAGACCATCGGCGCCAGCCGCCCCTTCCTGGACCTCGCTC
The DNA here is from genome assembly GCA_032007425.1 of Stenotrophomonas sp. Classification (GTDB taxonomy): domain Bacteria; phylum Pseudomonadota; class Gammaproteobacteria; order Xanthomonadales; family Xanthomonadaceae; genus Stenotrophomonas. The sequence continues at coordinate 3,107 of DALZLW010000121.1, read as the reverse complement.
GTGGCTTGGCCGCGCAGGGCATCGCCGTGCTGCGTTATGACAAGCGCACCTTCGCGCGCCCACAGGACTTCCAGGGCCGTTTTGATGTCGATGATGAGACCACCGTCGATGCCGTTGCCGCGCTGACGGCGCTGGCCGCCGATCCACGCATCAACGCGCGGCGGGTGTTCGTGCTGGGCCACAGCCAGGGCGGCATGCTGGCTCCGCGAATCGCCAGTCGCTGGCCACAGGTACACGGGGTGATTCTTTGGGCGGCACCGGCGCGCCGGCTGCTGGACCTGCTGCCCGAACAGAACCGCTATCTGCTGGAGCGTGATGGTGTGCTCGACGCGCAGGAAACCGCTTTCCTGAAAACCCTGGATGAACAGATTGCCGCCGCCCGCGGCGATGCACCGGTCGCGGCCAGTGCCCTGCCACTGGGCGTCCCGCAGGGCTTCTGGAAAAGCATCGAGGCCGTCGATGCCGTGGCCGATGCCAAGGCGCTGCGCAAGCCACTGCTGTTGCTGCACGGCGGCCGCGATTTCCAGGTCACCGCCACCGACTGGGCACTGTGGCAGCAGGCGCTTGCCGGCCAAAGCAACGTGCAGTTCAACGCCTACCCGGCGTTGAACCACCTTGGCATCGCCGGAAGCGGTCCAGGTGACATGCAGGAATACACCAAGGGCGGCCACGTCGACCCACAGCTGGTGAACGACATCGCACAGTGGATCAAGGCGTTGCCCTGAGCACTCGTTGCCGGCGTCGGAAGCGCGGTCCGGCATGGCCGCCAGCAGCACACACAGGTAAGCTGGGCCAATGTCCCTGGCCCCGCCCCTGCTGTTCAATACTGACCTGATCGAAGTGTGGCCCGCGCCGCTGCTGCGTGCACGCGGCAACCACGATACGCGCCGCTTGGCACAGGCCGACCACGTGCTGCGCCGCAAGCACGATGGACGCTACCTGGCGGCGGTCGGTGCGACCGGCATCCAATCGCTGTTCCCCCGATTGCCGGCCGAACCGGGTGTGGCCGAGGCACTGGCCACTCTGGAAACGCGCACTGGCAACCGGCAGCGGCCGTTGCCCGCCCGCTGGCAACAGGCTTGGCTGCCCCTGCAGACGCTTGCCGGCCACCTGCAGAAACTGCAACTGGAAGCGGATGACTATGCCGTGCGCAGCGGGCTGCAGCTACAGCCCGAGCCGGCACTGCTGGAGTTCGCTGGCCGTGATCGCTTTGCCCGTCCGCTCTGGCTGCGCCGTGACGCGGCGCGCGCCTGGCATCGCCTGCGCCGGCACGCCGCCCGCCAAGGCATCGCCCTGGACGCGATTTCCGGCTACCGCAGCCACGCCTACCAGCTGGGCATCGTCCAACGCAAACGGGCGCGCGGACTGGCATTGGCCGACATCCTCCAGGTCAACGCCGCACCGGGTTTCAGCGAACACCACAGTGGCCATGCACTGGACATCGGCACGCCCGGCGAGCCACCCGCCGAGGAGAGCTTCGAGCACACCGATGCCTTTGCCTGGCTTCAATGGCATGCGGGCGACCACGGCTTCCAGCTCAGCTACCCGCGCGATAACCCGCACGGCATCGTCTACGAGCCCTGGCACTGGTGCTGGCGCCCGACGGCTGCCGCCCAGCAGCCAGGGGGCTGAGCGGTCCAGCCGCCAACGCAGCCATGCAACCTGCGGCCGTCAACGGCGCAGCGCATCCACGGCCAACAGCACCCAGCCCACCATCAGCGTGGTACCGCCGACAGGTGCGAGCCGAGTCGACCACTGCCACAGCGCATTGCCCACCAGGCTGCCGGCGAACAGCAGCACCCCCAGCAGCAGCAGCGACAGTGCCACCTGCCCCAGCAGGCTGCGCGTGCGCGCGCCCACGGCCACCAGCACGGCGCCGTGCGCGAAGGCGTACAGGGCCGCCATGTTCAGGTGCTGCTGGGCAGTGGTGTCACTGACCCCGTGCGAGGCATAGGCCGACAGGCCAATCGAAAACGCGGCGAGCAGTGCCCCCAGGCAGGCCAACAGGGAAGGTTTGCGCGCGCGTCGTTCAGCAGAAAACATGGAAGCTCCTTGCAGTCCGGTCGATGCCTGCGGACAGGCCCAAAAAAAACGCGCCGCTGTGAGGCGGCGCGCTTTCGGGTGCATCAAGGCATCGGCGTGTGGCGCCTTACTTGACGGCCCAGTAGATGTCGTAGGTACCGTCCTGGGTGAAGGACTTCTCTACGCCACCGTTCCAGCTTTCGTACGGACGATCAACCACTTCCGAACCGGCCGTGGTCGCCCAGGCACGCAGGGCGTTACGGGCCACGTCCAGGCCAGCCATGTGGCCGACGTAGGTGGCATGGGCCGAACGGTGCGGGGCAACGCGCACGTACTTCACCGGAGCGCCGCCATCGATCTTCACGGCCAGCTCTTCAGCACCCGTGCCTTCGGCACCCTTCTTCTTCACCGGCAGGGCGATGTCGAAGGCGTACTTCTCGGCACCGAAATCGGTGGTGATGATGCGCAGGGCACCGGCAGCCTCAAGGCCATTGGCATCCATCACGCGCTTGATCCATTCCTGGTTGTCCTTGATGGACTGGGTGATCGTCGCCTCGCCGCGGTCCACGTTGCCCGCGGTGACGACCAGCAGGTCTTCAGCCGGGACATCGACGATGCCCAGATCGTTCAACGGGGCTTCGGCCTGGCGGTAATCCACGTTCGGCACCGTTGCCAGCATGTTCGCCATGCGCGACAGGCCCAGCTTGATGTCGTCGCCGATATGGCGACTGACATACAGGCCGGCATAGCGACCAAACAGGTCAAAGCCGTACTTGACGCTGTATTCCTGGGTGATCTTGACGTTGCGGTCGTTCTTGCCGGTCGGCTCAAGGGAGAAGGTGGTGACCTTGTCGTGACCCTTGGTGGCGTCATCGATGGCGATCACAACACGCTTGTTCTCTTCGCTCTCGGTGATCTTCCAGCTGCCGTTGCCCAGCGACGGCTCCTTGGAACTGAAGTCCAGGGTCGCACCAACGCCGGAGGCCGGACCGGAAAGCTTCAGTTCAGCGGCGGGATCGCGCAGCAGCAACGGGTTCCAGTCCTTGAAGCGGCGCAGGCTGTTGACCGTGTCGTACACGATCGTC
>DALZLW010000120.1:0-11947 GCA_032007425.1 Stenotrophomonas sp. | reverse complement strand
AGGTTGGTGATGTCCTTGAGCAGCCAGCGCCGGTCCACCGCATCGACCACCACGTCCACCTCGTAACCATTGCCGGCCTGGCCCCATTCCACGGGAAGGATGCGTTGCGGACTGGCCGCGCTGAGCCGGGCCAGCGAAGGGCAGTCGGCGCGGTGCACGGTCACCCCCCGGGTGCGGGTGAGGTAACCAACGATCGGTTCACCGGCGACCGGCTGGCAGCAGCGGGCCAGCTGCACCAGGAGGTTGCCGACCCCCTGCACGGTGAACTTGCTTTTGCCCAGCCCGTCACGGCGTGCCGTGGGCCGCGGCAGGGTCGGCGCCGGTGCAGGCTGGCTGGCCGCCCGTTCGGCTTCCAGCAGGGCGCGGCTGACCTGGTTCGGACCGGTGTCGCCAAGCGCGACCTGGATGTACAGGTCGTCCACGGTCTCGGCATGGAAGCGCTTGGCGACGGCGACCAGGTCGGCCTGGCCCAGTCCCAGGCGCTTGAGTTCACGTTCCAGCAGCTCGCGGCCGGCGTGGACATTGCGCGCGCGGTCCAGCTTGTGGAACCAGTTGCGGACTTTTTCCCGGGACCGGTTGCTGGCCAGGTAGGCGTTGCTGGGCAACAGCCAGTCCCGGCGGGGATCGGCCTCCTTGCTGGTGAGGATCTCCACCCGGTCGCCACTGCGCAGTCGATAGGTCAGCGGGACAATGCGACCGTTGACCTTGGCCCCGCGGCAACGGTGCCCGACCATCGTGTGCACGTGGTAGGCAAAGTCCAGAGGCGTGGCGCCCTGCGGCAGGTCCATCACCTCGCCCTTGGGGCTCAGCGCGTATACCCGGTCCTCGGTCAGCTCCGCATCCAGCGCACCGGCCAGGCCAGCGCTGCCTTCCTGCGCCTGATCCAGCAACTGGCGCATCCAGGTGATCTTGCGGTCAAAGGCCTTTTCCGCACCCTTGCCCCCTTCCTTGTACTTCCAGTGGGCCGCCACGCCCAGTTCGGCCTGGGCATGCATCTCGTGCGTACGGATCTGCACTTCGATCGTCCGCCCCTCAGGTCCCACTACGGCGGTGTGCAGGGAGCGGTAGTCATTGGCCTTGGGCCGGGCGATGTAATCATCGAATTCGCTGGGCACGGGCGCCCACAGCGCATGCACCACGCCCAGCACCGCGTAGCAGCTGGCGACGTCGTCGACCATTACCCGCACCGCGCGGATGTCGTACAGCTGGTCGAAGGCCAAGCGCTTCTTCTGCATCTTCCGCCAGATGCTGTAGATGTGTTTGGGTCGACCGCTCACCTCGGCCGCGATGCTGTTGGCGGCCAAATCGCGCGACAACACCTTTTTCACGTTTTCCACGTAGCGTTCGCGCGCGACGCGGGTTTCATCCACTTCACGGGCGATGCGCCGGTAGGTTTCCGGATCGAGGAAACGGAACGCCAGGTCTTCCAGTTCCCATTTCAGCTGCCAGATGCCCAGTCGGTTGGCCAGCGGCGCATGGATGTCACGCGTGAGCTGGGCCAGCGCACGGCGCTGTTCCTCATCCAGTCGATCACCACCGCGCATCCGCGCCAATTGTCGGGCCAGAAGCACCGGCACCACCCGCAGGTCCTGGATGATCGCCAGCAACAGGCGGCGCAGGCCTTCGCTATTGCGGCCTGCGTCTTTTCCGGCGTGCAGTGCCCACACCTGGTCGGCGGCATCAAGCCCATCCAGCAGGCCGGCCACGGCCTTGTGCACAGGCGTCGCCAGGCCAAGCGCATCCAGGCCCTCGCGCAAGGCCGGCAGATCAAACAGCAGTGCGGCCACCAGCGCACTTTCGTCGGCCGAAAGCAACGCCAAGGCGTCGAAGGTATCGCCCAGCACCGACCAGCCGGACACCGGATCATCGGCCTCGACCAACGCAGACCACCGCTCCAGCAGCGTGTGCCGCAGCGGCGTAGACAACGCCGCTGCCGACGGGCGGTTCAACAAGGCATCCAGGCCGGGAACGGAAGCACGGTTCACTGCAATAGCCAACATCAAGCAAGAGATGCCTCTACGTTAGCGCTGCCGTTGCCCGGCGACAATCACCGCGCCCCTACCCGCCGCTATCTACAGATGCCCGGGAGATTCCGGCATTGCAGTGCTCGCTACGGCAGAAAACGGGAAGTCCAGCTATTGACCGTGGGCAGTTCGGCCCGAGCGCCGTGATGGTGCGCGGTGAAATCAGCGTGCAGACAAACTGACCGTGCAGTTCAGTTTTCGTGCCTGCGCCGACACGGCCTTTACTGAATCTTCGGCACCGTCAACACAACCGTGATCCCCCACTCACGCATGGCCTGCATCGGATGCCCCTATTGCAACGCGCCGCAAGGCGTACCACGACGGCCTCGCCGCCCCGCCGTCGACCGCTCTGTTCTTTGGCAATCCTGGCGCTCTACGGCAGCGCTGCGATTGCCGCTCCAGCACCATCACCGCAGGCCACGCTGCAAGCCGACGCCCACGCCGGCGACCCCATGGCGGCCATTCAAGCGCAGCGCGCGGCCGGTCACGCGGCGCAGGCATTGCAGCTGAGCCAGGCGTGGCTTGCGCGCGAGCCAGGCAACGTTGATGCATGGAAACTGCAGGTACTCAGCCTGGCTGACCTCGGCGCGTCCGAGCGCGCCTGGCAGCTGATGTCCAAGTACCCGGAACGCTTTGCCAACGATGAGCGCGAACAGCTGGAAGGCGACCGCATCGCCAGCCGTATCCGCTGGGGCGGTGCCTTCGCCGCAGAGGAAGCGCATCGTGACGACGAAGCCCGCAACGCGCTGGCCATTGCCCGGCGCACCCAGCAGCAGGCGCCACGGCAGACCACGTGGCAAGCCACCCGCCTGCGCGTCGACATGCTCTCGGCCCTGAACCAGCTGCAGCGGCACCAGGAGGTCGTCCAGGGTTATGAGGCGCTGCTCAGCGATCGCATCGATGTGCCTGCCTACATCCTGCCGACCGTGGCTGATTCATACATGGCGCTGCGCCAGCCCGAGCAGGCCACCCCGCTGCTGCAGCAGGCGCTGCAACACACCCCCGGCGCCCCCAACACCACCATCCTGCTGGCTTACGCGTGGATCGAGCAGGAGCGTTTCGATCGCGCCTTGCCGCTGCTGGAGCAGCTCGCCGCCGCGCAACCGGCCTGGCCGCGTCGCGAAGGTGCACGGCGCGGCTACGAGAACTGGGACCGCTACAGCGCTGACATGACGCTGGCGATGGCACGTTCCTTCGCCCAGGACAATGCGGCGGCCGAACGATCACTGCGTGCGCTGCTGGCCATCGGCCCGGCCGATCCCGGCCTGCAGGCGGCCGTCGCTGCGGTTGACGCGCGCCGCATGCGCCCATCAGCGGCGCTGGAACGCTATGCCATGGCACTGACCCTGGACCCGCGCCAACATGACGCGCGCTTCGGCCAGGTCGATGCATTGCTGGCATTGCAGCGGCCCGACCAGGCGGCGGCCTTGGCAGCCGACCTGCATGCACGTTATCCGGAGGACCCGCGCGTGCCCCGCATGCAGCGCCGTGTCGACCTTCAACGTGGCTGGCAGGGCAGTCTGGCATTGTCCCGTGGCCGCAGCCGCACGGGAGGCGATGGCACCTCGACTTCACCGCTGGGCAGCCGCGATGGCAGCGCCGCGCTCGAAGTGCTCAGCCCGCTGTTGGATGACCGTTGGCGGGTCGCCGCGCTGGGACGTGATGGCTGGGCCGACCTGCCCGGCGAGCGGGTACGCGACCGCGCCATCGGATTGGGATTGCGGTACCGCCACGATCGTCTCGGCGCCGCCGCCGATGTGCTGCGCGCCACGGACGATTTCAGCAATGGAATGTCCTTGGCACTCCGGGCCGACTGGCGCTTCAACGATGCGTGGCTGGGCACGGCGGAGGCTTGGCGCAACGATCCGGAGGCATCGCTGCAGGCACGTCGGCTGGGCATCACCGCCGACAGCCTGCGCATCGGCCTGCGCTACACCCCGGCGGAAACCACCGAGGTCTCCGCGCAACTGGGGCGGCTGCGCTACGAAGATGGCAATCACCGCGACCAGCTCGGCGTTGACCTGCGCCAGCGCTTCAGCAGCCAGCCGCACCTGCTGATTGATGCGTTGGGATCGCTGTACGCCAGTCGTGGCTCGGACGGCGAGGAGGCGCCTTACTTCAATCCATCGCGCGATACCTCGGCCAGCGTGGGCCTGCGCTTGGACCACATCGGTTGGCGCCGCTATGAGCGGCAGTTCCGCCAAGTGCTCGACCTCACTGCCGGGCCCTATTGGCAGCACGGCTACGGCACGGCCTGGGTGCCCAGCATCGGCTATCGCCACGTGTGGACGCCGCGGCAGGGACGCCAGCTGGAGTATGGCGTGACCTGGTCACGGCCGGTTTACGACGGCCGCCGCGAGCGCCGTATCGCGTTGGACCTGGCCTGGCGCTGGGGAGGTGAACAATGAACCCGATCCGAGTCCTGCTGCTGGTGCTGTTGTTGGCCGCCAGCCTGCCCGCCAGGGCGCTGGTGGTGCTGGCCTACCATGATGTCCGCGATGACGTGGCCGCCAAGGGCGACCCGGATGCCTATGCGGTGTCCACGCGCAACTTCGCCGCCCACCTGGACTGGCTTCACGGCCACGGCTACACGCCGGTGAGCGTACAGCAGGTGATCACCGCACGTGCTGGCGGCACACCGCTGCCACCGCGTGCGGTGCTGCTGAGTTTCGATGACGGCCTGAGCAGCGTCTATACCCACGTTTTTCCGCTGCTGCGGGCTTACAACTACCCCGCCCTGGTAGCTCCCGTGACCAGCTGGGTGGACCTGCCCGCCGGCAAGCAGGTGGACTACGGCCCCCACCTCATCGACCACGATGGCTTTCTGACCTGGGCACAGTTGCGCGAGATGCAGGAAAGCGGCCTGGTGGAGATCGGCTCGCACAGCCATGACCTGCACAAAGGGATACCCGGCAACCCCCAGGGCAACCTGACCCCGGCCGCCGTGACACGTGCGTTCACCGGTGGCAGCTACGAAGACCAGGTCCGGTACCTGGCCCGGGTCGGCCAGGACCTGCAACGCAGCCGCGACACGCTCAGCCACCACCTGGGCCGGGCGCCACGGGTGATGGTGTGGCCGTATGCCGCCTACAACGCAGGCACCAATGCGTTGGCCGCGCAGTTGGGCATGGGCTTGTCGTTCGACCTGGAGGGCCGCAGCAGCAACGCCGATCTTGCGCAGCAGGGGCAACAGCAGGTCGACGACAGCGTCCATGGCAGCCTCGGCCGCCTGTTGCTGTTCAACAATCCGGACGTGAGCGACCTGGCCCGGGAACTGCGCCGCGACATGGGACTTGATGGCGTGCGTGCGTTGCAGATCGACCTGGACCATGTCTACGATCCGGACCCGGCCCAGACCGAACGCAACCTCGACACACTGGTGCAGCGGGTGCGCGACATCGGGCCCAGCCATGTATTCCTGCAGGCCTTCGCCGACCCGGATGGCAATGGCGCAGCCGATGCCGTGTATTTCCCCAACCGCTACCTGCCGATGCGCGCGGACCTGTTCAACCGCGTGGCCTGGCAGTTGCGCACCCGCGCCGGCGTGCGGGTGTTGGCGTGGATGCCTGTGCTGGGGTGACAGCCGCCGCCGGGGATGTTGCCACCCGATGCAACGATTGCCGCCCACGATCCGCGTGACATACCGCGCCTGGATCCAGGTCGCGCGGATGTGCAGCAACTGGTCGCCGGGCTGTACGAGGATCTGGCCGCCAACGCCCGCTTCGATGGCCTGTTGTTCCACGACGATGCGTACCTGCGCGAGGACGAGCTGCCAGCTCTGGCACCGGGTGATCCGGCCGCGCGTACACGCCTGCTGGTGGCGTTCACCCATGCCCTGACCAAAGCGGCCGAGCGCTGGCAGCCGCATCTGGTGACCGTGCGCAACCTGTTTGCCCGGCCGGTGCTGGAGCCGCACAGCGAAGCATGGTTCGCCCAGCATCTGGACGCCTTCCTGCAGGCTTACGACTACACCGCGGTGATGGCGATGCCGCGCATGGAGAACGCCAAGGACAGTGCGGCGTGGCTGCGCCAGCTGGCCGGGCAGGTCAAGCAACACCCGCAAGGGCCGGCGAAAACACTGTTCGAACTGCAGGCGCGGGACTGGCGCGATGGTACGCCGGTGCCGGACGAGGAGCTCAAGGCGCAGGTGCGCCTGCTGCAGTCAGCCGGTGTGCGCCACCTCGGCTACTACCCCGACGATTTCCTGGGCAATCAACCGGCACTGGAAGCCGCGCGCGAAGCCATGTCGGCTCGCCAGTTCCCCTATCTGGAGCCCTGATGTCCTGGTTTACCGATCTGCCGCTGGTCTCCTGGCTGTTCAACTTCGCGTTCTTCTATCCGATCATCATGGCGTTCTTCTGGATGGTCGGTGGAACGTACTACTATCTCCGGCGCGAGCGTGGCAAGCGCCGCCCGGAGGACCCGCCGCCGCTGCGTGGACACCCTTTCGTCAGCGTACTGGTTCCCTGCTTCAACGAGGCCGAGCGCGTGGCCGAGACCATTGCGGCGATCGCGGCACAGGCGTATCCGGACTTCGAGATCATCGCCATCAACGATGGCAGCAGTGACGATACCGGTACCGTGCTGGAGGGCCTGCTGCCCCTGCACAGGCAACTGCGGGTGATCCACCTCGATGAGAACCACGGCAAGGCCAACGCCCTGCGCGTCGGTGCACTGGCCTCGCGCGCCGAGTATCTGGTGTGCGTGGATGCCGACGCCCTGCTCGATCCGCATGCCACCCGCTGGATGGTCGGCCACCTGCTTGATGGGCCGCGCGTCGGCGGCGTCACCGGCAACCCACGCGTGCGCAACCGCACCACCCTGTTGGCCCGGATGCAGGTAGGTGAGTTCTCCGCGATCATCGGCCTGATCAAGCGTGCGCAGCGTGTCTATGGGCGCCTGTTCACCGTATCCGGGGTGATCTGCGCCTTCCGCAAGACCGCCCTGCACCGGGTCGGCTACTGGAGCGACTACATGGTGACCGAGGACATCGACATCTCCTGGCGCCTGCAGATGGACGCCTGGGATATCCGCTACGAGCCCAATGCGTTGTGCTGGATCCTGATGCCGGAAACCTTGGGCGGCCTATGGGCACAACGCCTGCGCTGGGCCCGCGGCGGGGTGGAAGTGCTGCTCCACCATGGCCACCGGGTGCTCTCCTGGCGACGCCGGCGGATGTGGGGAGTGCTGGCCGAGTACGGCCTGTCGCTGGTCTGGGCCTACGTCATGCTGACCATCGTGGTGCTATGGGTGCTGGGCAAATTCGTGCCGATGCCACCGGCACTGTACGTCGATACCATCCTGCCGCGCTGGCACGGTGTGGTCCTGGCGCTGGTGTGCATGCTGCAGTTCGCCACCAGCCTGCTGATCGAGCGCCGTTACGAGCGCGGCCTGGCACGGCATTTCTACTGGGTGATCTGGTACCCGCTGGCCTTCTGGGCCCTTGGCATGTTCGCCGCGGTGGTCGCCTTCCCACGTACCGTGGCGGGCCGACGCAAACGCGTTCGCGCCCGCTGGACCAGTCCTGACCGAGGCGTACGATGAATCCACCCCTGATTCAAAAACCCGAGCGAATCAGCCGCGCGCGCCGCACGGTCGCCGGTGCCGTCACTGCCGCTGGCTGGCTGGTCTATGCATGGCTATGGGTGCCGCTGCTGACCTTCCTGGCCTGGTTGGTCGGCATCCGCACCGCGTGGCAGCGCCTTTACCTGGAACAGAACGCGGTGGACCCGTTCATCCTGGCGGCATTGCCGGTGATCGCCCTGCTTTGTGGCCTGCTGTTGATAGGCTGGGCTGAATACAACCGGGTGCGCTTCGCCGACGCGGACCAGCGCCGCCGACGCAATGACGTGGACGAAGTGGCGGTGACCGATCGGCTGGGGGCACCGTCCGAGGTCGCCGAGATGCTGCGCAGCGAACGGGTGGTCACGGTCAGCCTTGATGCCACGGCGCAACCTAAGGCCGCGCGCGCCGGCCCCCGGGACGGGGCTTGAGCCTCCAGCGGTCGTGGATGCAGGGTGCGCGAGGCTGGCCTACACTGCATCGATCCATTGGAGAGCCGCCATGTCCGTGTCGTTGAAGCGTCCCCTGTTGTGCGCCCTTGCACTGTTGAGCCTGTCCGCCAGCGTGCACGCACGCGAGCCGCTACGTGGCGACCTGCAGCAGCAGATGACGACCGATGAGTTCCGCGCCGCTGGCCTGGACAAGCTTTCGCCACAGGAACTGGCCGCGCTCAACCGCTGGCTGCAAGGCACGGTGGAAACAGCCAGTGCGGCGGCGGTGGAAGCGGCACGCGAAGAAGGCCGCCAGGAGGTGATCGTCAAGAACCGCGGGTTCTTTGATTTCGGCAGCAAGGAACCCATCGTGGCCACGCTGCAGGGCGAGCTGCGTAGCTTCGGCAAGGGTCAGGTCTACACGCTGGACAACGGCCAACAGTGGGAACAGACGGATACCACTACCTCACCCGGCCTGCGCCGGCAATCACCGCAGATCAGCATCCGCCCGGGCCTGATGGGCGTGTGGTACCTGAAAGTGGACGGCATCAACAGCCAGCCGAAAGTCCGCCGGATCAAGTAAAGCCCGCAACTCCCTTCGCCGGGACCATGCACGGCAGGGAAGCTGGATCGCCAGCCTCCCTGCACAGGTCATGGCAACCTCAGAGACCGGTATACTGCTGGAGCCAGCTCTGGACGCCGGGGCTGGACAGGCGTGTGTACACGCCCGGCCTGCCGGTGCTGCCACACCCTATCCCCCAGCTCACGACGCCGACCTGGACCACGGCCGGCTCATCGTTCACCTTGTGGAACAACGGGCCGCCCGAATCCCCTTGGCAGGAATCGCGTCCGGTGACGCCAGCACAGATCATGCTCGCCTCCTCGAACTCGCCACCGTAGGCAAAACGGCAGTCACGCGGCGCCAGCAGTGGGACCTGCACCTCCTGCAGCATGGGACTGCCTACTAATACACCCTCATAACGGGAGGTATTGCCCCACCCGGCGACGGTCGCCATGGTGCCCGGCCGTTCAAGAACATCCGAGCCGGGTGTCGGCAGGACAACCGGCTCAATCCCGAACGCCGGCTCATCCAACCTCATGACCGCAACGTCGCTGGAAACGGAGGTGCTCTGCCCATAGGCCGGATGCATGTATACCTGCAGCTTGCCCTCGAAGTCGCGAGCCACCTTGCTGACGATGCCGACGTCCTTGCGCCGCAGATCAGCGCGATCGAACGTGACCTCCAGCGTGAGCTGAGCATCGTCAAGATCAAGATCTTCCACGCAATGCGCTGCCGTCATGACCACGGTCGGGCTCAACAGCGAAGCGCCGCAAATGTGCCCGCTGCTGCTTGACCCCTCTTGGTAGCTGAAAGAGCCGAGAAAGGGGTACTGGCCTTGCGCGGCATTTTTGCCGCCGATGATCAAGGGCCGGACGACATCATTTTGTGCGGCAAGCGATGCACTGCTCTTGATCGCGTCGGCGGCGTGAACGATGGCGCTGGATGAGAGCAGCACCACCGCCAACGAAGCGGCATGCACGTTGCGCCCACGGCAGCAACGGAAAGGTCGATAGATATGGATCATTTGAATCTCCAAAGGCCGGACCATTCACCGGCCTGATGGATAATTCATGCTCCAAAATTGGCCTGATGTGCAGCCCGTCATTAAATTGATGGAGCCGATCAAACTTAGCTGATCAATTGAAAGGACAAATACCGATCCTCGGCGACGCTAGGCCGCGCTGTTGGCCTGCCCAGAGCGTCGAAACAATTTGATACCGCTACTCTATTTCGCCCCAGCCTCCTCCGATCAAGCCAAGCCCGCCCCCAACGCTTTGACCCGCTGGGCCAACTTCTTGGCGGAAATGCCACCACGGCTGCCGAGCTCCTGCGCAAACAGCGACACCCGCAGCTCTTCCACATCCCAGCGCAGCGCCTGCCATTGCGGACGACCACGCAGTCCATGATGTTCGGCAACCGACAAAGCGTCGAGGAACGGACGCAGTTCAAGCATGCGCGCCTGATCACGTGGTGGATCGCGCTTGGCGCGCTCTGCACGCAGGATCATCGCCTTGAGATAGCGCGGGTACTGGGCCAGCACATCAGCGGGCGTATCACGCAGGAAGCCAGGATGGACGAGCCCGGCCAGCTGCGCCTCCATGTCATCCAGGTTGCCGCGCGCCCAGCCCATCAAGGGCGCCTGCAAGGCTGGTTTGAGTTCAGCTACCAGGCCGAGGATGGTCTCGGCCAGCTTCAACCGCTGCATTGCCTCACCGAACACGGTTCTGTTGGCCTGCTCACGGCGTTGCTCGAAAGCAGCGGCATCACGGATATCCAGCAAGCCTTCGGCCAGCACCGCGTTCACCGCCGCGTCCATCAGGTCGCCGCGCAGGCGCTCCTGTGACTCGATGGCCGCATACAGCAGTCCGGTCTTGGCAGCGATCGGCAGCTGCTTGCGCGATTGCTTGAGCTTCTCGGCCATGCCGATCTCCAGCAGCCGTCGCACCCCCGTCGGATGCGCCTCCAGCGCCTGCTGCCGGTCGGCAAAGATGCGCAGGGCGGCCGTTTCGCCTTCATCCACCAGCGCAGGATATGCTGGCACACCGGCCTCACCCGGTACCTGCAGCGGAATCGGTGTTGCCGGGAAGCTGCGCAGCCCCTCTGCCGCCATCGCGCGGCCGGCACGCGCCGCGAACGCATCCCCGGCACGCGCGCCATAACGGGCACGCAGCGCTTCCAGGTCACGCGAAGTGGCCAGCACCTTGCCATCTGCATCGCGCAGGCGCAGGTTCATGTGCAGGTAGGGTTCAATCGCATCGAGCTCGAAATCGGTCGCCGCGACCGTCGCGCCGGTGGCGCGGCTGAGGAAGCGGGCCAGCTCGCCACGGATGTCATCGGCACTGCCCTGCGCATAGGCCTCATGGAAGGCGCGCGCAAAGTCCGGCGCCGGCACGTAGTTGCGTCGCATCGCCTTGGGCAGGCTACGGATCAGCGCCGACGCCTTGTCGGCGACGAATCCCGGTGCCAGCCAGCTCAACTGCGCCGGATCCAGGGCGTTGAGCAGGTGCAGCGGCACATCCAGGGTCACCCCGTCATCCTCGGCACCGGGTTCGAAGCGGTAGTGCAGCGGCAAACGCGCCTCACCCAGCGGCAAGTACTTGGGATAGCGGTCCTGTTCGCTGCCTTCGCCCGGCAACAGGTCCTGCGCCGTCCAAGCAAGGCTGCGCCGCTGTTCGGGCGCCAGCGCCTTCCACCAGGTATCCAGCCCGGCCGCTGAGTGGATCTGCGGGGGCACCCGGTCCAGGTACCAGCGCGCCTGCCAGTCCTCATCGGCGACGATGCCGGCGCGGCGCAGCTTGGCTTCTTCTTCGCGCGCCTGCTCCAGCACTTTCTGGTTGTCAGCGACGAAGCTGGCGCGGGTGTTTATTTCCCCGGTCACCAGCGCCTGGCGTACGAACAGGTCGTGCGCGGCGGCCGCATCGATGCGGCCGAAGTGCACCGGTTTCTTCGGTGCCAGCACGAGCCCGAACAGGCTGATCTGCTCCGATGCCAGCACTTGCCCCTGGGCGCGCGACCAATGCGGATCAAAGTGCTTGCGCAGCAGCAGGTGGGGCAGTTCGGCGATCACCCAGTCCGGCTCGATCGCCGCCAGGGTCATGCCCCAGATCTTCTGCGTGTCGAGCAGATTGGCCGCCAACAGCCACGGCGCCGCGCGCTTGGACAGTGGCGAGCCCGGGAACGGCAGGAACCGGCGCTGGCGCGGGGCCTGGAAATCGCCCTTGTCGGTGCGATGGCCGATCTGCGTGGGCAGCCCGGCAATCAGGGCCCGGTGCAGCGTCTGGTAGGCCGCCGCGCGCACGCGTTCACTGTAGCCCCCTGGCGTCGGTGCCTGGTCTTGTTGCGCCCGTGGCGCCACCGGCGCCGGCACG
>DALZLW010000119.1:0-12054 GCA_032007425.1 Stenotrophomonas sp. | reverse complement strand
ATAACCTCTTCGATGCCCATCTGGTCAAGCATGCACTGGAGGAGGCCGGCATTCCGGCCTTCGTCTTCGGCGAGTCGCTGCTGGGCGGGATGGGCGAACTGCCGCTGTTTGGCGTGCTGCGGGTGGCCATTCCGGACGCGGCCCGGCCCCAGGCCGAAGCTGTCGTGGCCGGCTTGGACTTGGGTGCTGTCGCTGATGCCCCCATTTCAGACGCAGACGATTTCGCCGGTCAGCCGGCATAGGAGCACGGTATGTTGGGTATCGGACAAGGCATCCTGGGTATTGGTGCGTTCAAGCAGCGCCTGCCGCGGCCGGAAGAAGCGTTGCCGGGCCGCGAGCAGCCTCTGCCGCTGCACAGCAACCAGCACTTCGTGAACAGTCATCCGCTGAAGGACCGGTTTGCCGGCTTGCAGCGGATCGGGCTGGCCATGGGGTGTTTCTGGGGCGCCGAGCGCAAATTCTGGACGCTTCCGGGCGTCTACAGCACGGCGGTGGGCTATGCGGGGGGCGTGACCCCCAACCCGACCTATGAAGAGGTCTGTTCCGGCCTGACCGGGCATACCGAAGTGGTCCAGGTGGTGTTCGACCCGGCCTTGATCACGCTGGAGCAGCTGCTCCAGGTGTTCTGGGAGAACCACGACCCCACCCAAGGCATGCGCCAAGGCAACGATACCGGGACCCAATACCGCTCGGCGATCCATTGCAGCAGTGAGGACCAGTACGCCGCGGCGGTGAGCAGCCGCGACCGCTACCAGGCGCAATTGGCCGCCGCCGGATATGGCGCGATCACCACTGAAATCGTGTTCCCCGCGCCGACCTTTTTCTATGCCGAGGACTACCACCAGCAGTACCTGGCCAAGAATCCCAATGGTTACTGTGGCATTGGCGGTACCGGGGTGAGCTGTCCGATCGGACTGGGTGCCTGAGCGCACCCAGCCCCACGGGCTGTATTACAGTTCCGCGCTGATGCGTTCGCGCAGGGCCTGAAGGTCCTTGGCGAAGGCGTCGATTCCGGTGGCCAGCTTCTCGGTGGCCATCGGATCGGCGGCCAGATCGTCAGCAAAGCGTGTCGCGTCGATCGGCGTAACCGCAGTTGCTTGGGCCGCCTGCGGCACCAGCAGGCGCGGCAAGGTACCGGACTCGGCATCCAGCTTTTCCAGCAGTTCCGGCGAGATGGTCAGGCGATCGCAGCCGGCCAGCGCTTCGATCTGCGCAGTCGAACGGAACGAGGCGCCCATCACCACCGTGTTCGAGCCACGACGTTTGAACTCGGCGTAGACACCGCGGACAAACACCACGCCCGGATCGGCATCGATGGAGGTCGGTGCCTGGCCATTGGCCACGTACCAGTCGAGGATGCGGCCGACGAACGGCGAAATCAGGAACGCGCCGGCTTCGCTGCAGGCCAAGGCCTGGGTCGGATTGAAGATCAGGGTGAGGTTGCAGTCGATGCCCTCGGCCTGCAGGGTGCGCGCGGCTTCGACGCCTGCCCAGGTCGCGGCGATCTTGATGAGGACTTTCTCGCGCGGCACGCCAGCATCGGCGTACATCTGGATGAACTGCCGGGCCTTGGCCACCGTGGCCTCGGTGTCGTGGGCAAGATCGGCATCCACCTCGGTGGAGACCCGGCCCGGTACCAGGGTGCTGAGCAGGCTGCCCACGCCAATGGTCAGGCGGTCGGCGATGGCATTGACGATGACGGCACGATCCCCCTGCTGTTGGCGGCCCCAGGCGAGCTCGCGGGCGATCAGGTCGGCATAGACGGGGAGGTCCAGCGCCTTCTTCACGAGGGTCGGATTGGTCGTGCAGTCGACCGGGCGAAGGCGCTTGATGGCCTCGTAATCACCGGTATCGGCGACGACGACGGACAGCTCTCGCAACTGGGCGAGTTTGGACGCTTGGGGACTCATTGCAACTCCAGGGTGTGGGAACGCGCACGCCGCGCAGCCCAGTGTATGGACAACAGGTGTCAATCCTGCGCGTCGCTGACGGCAGTGACCCGCAGGCGCAGTTTACGCCCGCCGGGCGCATGCCAGTCGATGCTCTGGCCGACGGACAGGCCGAGCAGCGCGGTGCCCACGGGGGCAAGGATCGACACGCGGCCCTGGTCCACGTCGGCTTCGCGCGGAAACACCAGGGTCAGCACATGGGTTTCGCCGGATACTTCGTCCTGGCATTCCACCCGCGAGTGCATTCTCACTGTACCGGCTGGGACCTCGGCAGGGGCCACCACGTGGGCGCGGTTGAGTTCTTCGGAAAGCGCCTGCGCGGCCGCTGTCTGGCTCACGGCCGGGTCGTCGAGCATGGCTTCCAGGCGGTTCATGTCCAGGCTGGAAACGGTGATTGATGGCGGCAGTCCACTCGAGACGGTCATCGTGTATCTCCTTTGTTTGGAAGCATAAAAAGGCGACGCCGATTGGCGCCGCCTTGACCTATTGTGGGGACAAACTGGAATGGAATCGAGCCATGGCCCAGCCCCGGGTGCGCGGATGCTTAGGAACCGCTCAGGCTGTCAGCTGTTCATGGCCGGGCTGCTGACACGCACCGCATCACTTCGGCTCGGTGTGCTGTCGTGCAACTGGAACAGGCGTTGTGGCAGATGCTTGAACTGGTCGGCCAACTGCTGCAGGAAGCCGCCCATCGCCGAGCTTCGCCGCCAGGCCATCGCGATCCGCCGGCTCGGGCGCCCCTCGCCGACCAGATCCAGCAGGCGGATGTTGTCCGAGCGGGGTACCGGAGGCTGGACGGACAGGGTGGGCAGCAAGGTGATGCCAACATCGGCGGCCACCATCTGCCGCAGCGTTTCCAGACTGGTGGCGCGGAACTCCGATTTTTCATTGGCACCGAACAGACGGCACACTTCCAGGGCCTGGTCGCGCAGGCAGTGGCCGTCTTCCAGCAACAGAAGGCGTTGCGCCGACAGTTCCTGTACGTCCAGGTGGTCGCGCAGGGCCAACGGGTGCTTGCCTGAGACAGCCAGCAGGAAGGGTTCTTCGAACAGGAACTCGGCGTGCAGCTGGTCATCCACGACCGGCAGGGCGAGCAGGGCGGCGTCCAGCTTGCCTTCGCGCAGGCGAGCCAGCAGCACGTCGCTCTTTTCTTCCACCAGCAGCAGTTCCAGCTCCGGGAACCGTTCGCGCAGGCGGGGAATGACATGCGGCAGCAGGTAGGGGCCCAATGTCGGGAAGATCCCCAGCCGCACCGTGCCCGCTTCCGGATCGCGGCTGCGGCGCGCAGCTTCCTTCATCTGCTCGACTTCGGCGACGATCACCCGTGCTCGGGCGGCGGCATCCTGGCCGGCGGGGGTCAGCATGACCTTGCGCGGGGCACGTTCGACCAGCGAGACGCCCAGTTCTTCTTCAAGCTTGCGGATCTGGGTGGAAAGGGTGGGTTGGCTCACAAAGCAGGCAGCAGCGGCCCTGCCGAAGTGTCGATGTTCGGCCAGGGCCACCAGGTACTTCAGGTCACGCAGGTTCATCCTTAGACCTCAATGGGCAATGGACCGGGTTGCGGCGTGGTTTACCCAGTGGACTAATGAAGCCCCCGATATACTGGAGGCCGGATTCAGGCAGCTTCGGCGACAGCGCCGCTGCTCTTGCTCACGGAAGACCGGATCAGGTGATCGAACGCGCTGAGCGCGGCCGTCGA
The DNA here is from genome assembly GCA_032007425.1 of Stenotrophomonas sp. Taxonomy (GTDB): domain Bacteria; phylum Pseudomonadota; class Gammaproteobacteria; order Xanthomonadales; family Xanthomonadaceae; genus Stenotrophomonas. The sequence continues at coordinate 8,406 of DALZLW010000119.1, read as the reverse complement.
TCCTGCTCCCATGGCGATGATGATCTGCTTGTAAGGTACGGTCGTGCAATCACCTGCTGCAAACACGCCCGGCAAATTGGTCTGACCGCGATCATCAATGACGATTTCGCCACGGGGGGACAGGGCAATGGCGTCGCCCAGCCACTCCGTATTAGGCAGCAGTCCTATTTGCACGAACACGCCTTCCAGTTCCACACGGTGGGAATCGCCACCGACACGGTCCTTGTAGACAAGCCCCGTCACTTTCTGACCGTCGCCCAGCACTTCGGTCGTCTGCGCGCTGGTCAGGATGGTGACGTTGCCCAGGCTGCGCAGTTTCTTCTGCAGCACTTCGTCGGCGCGCAGGCGGTCATCGAACTCCAGCAGCGTCACGTGGCTGACGATGCCGGCCAGATCGATCGCCGCTTCCACACCGGAGTTGCCGCCGCCGACCACGGCCACGCGCTTGCCCTTGAACAGCGGTCCATCGCAGTGCGGGCAGTAGGCCACGCCCTTGTTCCGGTACTGGTCTTCGCCGGGCACGTTCATCTGCCGCCAGCGCGCGCCGGTGGACAGGATCACCGAGCGTGACCGCAGCACCGCGCCGTTCTCCAGCTGTACCTGCACCAGGCCGTCCTCACCGGCAGGCACCAGGCCGGTCGCGCGCTGCAGGTTCATGATGTCCACGTCATATTCGGTGACATGCTGTTCCAGTGCCGCGGCCAGCTTGGGGCCTTCGGTTTCTTTGACCGAAATGAAGTTTTCGATGGCCATGGTGTCCAGCACCTGCCCGCCGAAGCGCTCGGCGGCCACGCCGGTGCGGATGCCCTTGCGTGCGGCATAGATGGCGGCCGCTGCGCCGGCCGGACCGCCGCCGACCACCAGCACATCGAACGCATCCTTGGCGGCGATTCTTTCCGCATCGCGCTTGCTGGCGTTGGTGTCGAGCTTGGCCACGATCTGCTCCAGCGTCATGCGTCCCTGGTCGAAGACTTCGCCATTGAGGTAGACCGTGGGCACGGACATGATCTGCCGCTGCTCCACTTCCTGCTGGAACAGTGCACCGTCGATGGCCACGTGCTGGATGCGCGGATTGAGTACCGCGGCCAGGTTCAGTGCCTGCACCACATCCGGGCAGTTCTGGCAGGAGAGCGAGAAATAGGTTTCGAAGCGGTAATCGCCTTCCAGGTTGCGCACCTGTTCGATCAGCTCGGCCGTGGCCTTGGACGGATGGCCGCCCACCTGCAGCAGGGCCAGCACCAGCGAGGTGAACTCGTGCCCCATCGGCAGGCCGGCAAAGGTCAGGCCGATATCCTGGCCAGGGGTGCCCAGGTCGAAGGACGGCACCCGGCCGACGCCGTCACGCAGCACCTGCAGCGAAATCTGCGGTGACAGGCTGTCCAGAGTCTGCAGCAGCTCCAGCATTTCCTGCGACTTGGCGCCGTCATCGACACGCGCGGTGATCTGGATCGGGCGGGTGACGCGCTCCAGGTAGGTCTTCAATTGCGACTGCAGGTTGGCATCCAACATGGTGTTCTCCTGGATCAGAGCCGCCAAAGCGGGCAAGAGGGGATGCAGGCACCGTCACCAACGGTGACGGACCGACGTGGGGTAGGGATGAACCCAAGACCGCAGGGCGGGGCCGGGTGCCTGGACACCGGCGGCTGCGACGGGCTTGGGTTCACCCCCACGCCCGCACGGGGCGGGCATGGGCGTGAGCGGACGGCTTAGATCTTGCCGACCAGGTCCAGCGACGGCGCCAGGGTCTTTTCGCCTTCCTTCCACTTGGCCGGGCACACTTCACCCGGGTGGGCGGCCACGTACAGGGCAGCCTTGACCTTGCGCAGCAGTTCGTTGGCGTCGCGGCCGATGCCTTCAGCGGTGATTTCCACCGACTGGATGATGCCGGCCGGATCGATGATGAAGGTGCCACGGTCAGCCAGGCCAGCCGGACGCAGTACGTCGAAGTTCTTGGAGATCTGGTGGGTCGGGTCACCGATCATCGCGTACTTGATCTTGCCGATCGCGTCGGAGGTGTCGTGCCAGGCCTTGTGCGAGAAGTGGGTATCGGTGGAAACCGAGTAGACCTCGACACCGAGCTTCTGGAACTCGTCGTAGTTGTTGGCCAGGTCTTCCAGCTCGGTCGGGCACACGAAGGTGAAGTCGGCCGGGTAGAAGACCACGACGGACCACTTGCCCTTCAGGTTGGCGTCGGAGACCTTGATGAACTCGCCATTCTTATAAGCATCGGCTTCGAACGGCAGGATTTCGGTATTGATGACGGACATCGTTTTTCCTCGTGTGAAGGGGAGTGGGTGAAGCGACAGGAGCTAGAGTAACGGCGAGCGAGCGATAAGAACAATGGATTGATTGCATTCTATTAATAGTCAATTCCTATCGAAATGCCGCGATGAGCCGCACGAAATCTCCCGGGAATCAATTTTTATTGCGTAATTTCAGCAACTTAAGGTTGTTTTGTGCGTCTACTTGCGATAGCCGTAGTAAATGCTGAATGCGGACGCCGGCTGAACAGGCGCAAGAAAAGCCGCCCCGATGGGCGGCCGGGCGCATGCTGGCTGGGCGTCGCAGCCGCCTCGGGTCGGCAGGGACGACACTGTGCGCGGCGCGCGCTGCGTTAAGCTGCGCCGCTTGCCTGCCGCGGAACCTGCCATGACGCATCCTGATGCCCCCGCCCTGCGCGACGTCGTTTCCGCCGCTGCCGCGCGCTTGGGCGGTTCGGAGTCGGCCCGTGCAGACGCCGAACTGCTGTTGTTGCACGTGTTGCGGCGCCCGCGCGCGTGGTTGTTCGCCCATGCCACCGACCCTGTCCCACCCACGGTGCTGGAAGGGCTGCAGGTCCTGCTGGAGCGGCGCGCCGCCGGGGAGCCGGTCGCCTATCTGGTCGGCCGCCGCGGGTTCTGGACATTGGATCTGGAAGTGAACGCGGCGACCCTGATCCCTCGACCCGAGACGGAACTGCTGGTTGAGCTGGCCTTGGCGCGCTTGCCACAGGATCAACCGCTGCAGGTCGCCGATCTGGGCACCGGCAGCGGCGCCATCGCCCTGGCATTGGCCAGCGAGCGGCCCCAGGCGCAGGTGATTGCCACCGACGCCAGCGAAGCCGCGCTGGCCGTGGCCCAGCGCAATGCCGCCGGCCACGCGCTGCCCAATGTCAGCTTCCGCAAGGGGGACCGCGATTGGTACGCCCCGCTCACGGGCGAGCGCTTTGCGCTGATTGCCAGCAATCCCCCGTACATCGCCAATGACGATGCCCACCTGGAGCAGGGGGACCTGCGCTTTGAGCCTGCCACGGCACTGGCCTCGGGCAGGGACGGGCTGGATGACATCCGTGCGCTGGCCGCCGGTGCGCACGCGTACCTGCAGCCCGGCGGCTGGTTGCTGCTGGAGCACGGCTGGGACCAGGGGGCGGCCGTGCGCGCACTGTTGCGCGGCGGTGGGCTGGAGGCGGTGGAGACCGTGCAGGACCTGGAAGCGCGTGACAGGGTCACGCTGGGACGCCGGCCCGCCTAGAATGGGGCTTCTCCTGCCGCGGCAGGGCATCACCATGGAGTTGCACGCATGCGAACGCTGTATCCGGCCATTACCCCTTACGACGTCGGCGCCCTGAAGGTCGACGAACGCCACACGCTGTACTTCGAACAGTGCGGCAACCCGGATGGAAAGCCGGTGGTGATGCTGCACGGCGGGCCGGGTGGTGGCTGCAGCGAAAAAATGCGCCAGTTCCACGATCCGTCGAAGTACCGCATCATCCTGTTCGACCAGCGCGGCGCAGGGCGCTCGACGCCGCACGCCGATCTGGTGGACAACACCACCTGGGATCTGGTGGCGGACATCGAACGCCTGCGTGAGCACCTCGGCGTGGAGCGCTGGCAGGTCTTCGGCGGCAGTTGGGGCTCGACCCTGGCGCTGGCCTATGCGCAGGCCCATCCGCAGCGGGTGACCGAACTGGTGCTTCGCGGCATCTTCATGCTGCGTCGCTGGGAACTGGAATGGTTCTACCAGGAGGGTGCCAACCGCCTGTTCCCCGACGCCTGGGAGCACTACCTCAAGCCGATTCCGCAGGTAGAGCGGCATGACCTCATTTCCGCCTTCCATCGCCGCCTGACCAGCAGCGATGAAAGCACCCGGCTGGAAGCGGCGCGTGCGTGGAGCGTCTGGGAGGGGGCAACCAGCTTCCTGCACGTGGATGACGACTTCATCAACAGCCACGAAGACCCGCAGTTCGCCCTGGCCTTCGCCCGCATCGAAAACCATTACTTCGTCAACGGGGGTTTCTTCGAGGTCGAAGACCAGCTGCTGCGCGACGCGCACCGCATCGCCGACATCCCCGGGGTGATCGTCCACGGGCGCTACGACGTGGTCTGTCCGCTGGCCAATGCCTGGGACCTCAGCAAGGCATGGCCCAAGGCGAAGCTGGAAATCACCCCGGCTTCGGGCCATTCCGCGTTCGAGGCGGAAAACATCGATGCGCTGGTGCGGGCCACCGACGGCTTCGCCTGATCGGCATATCTGGCATGGCCCGGCCACGCCGGGCCATGCCCGGCGTTCCGGCTCAGGCCAGCGCCAGTATCTGCGGCTGCAGCGCGATGAAGATCCGCGCCAGCCGATCCGCCCAGGCCTGCTGGCCTGCCGCATCGGCAATCAGGTCCTGGCGGATTTCCAGCTCCACGTGGACCAGACCACGGCCTTCACCGTGTACCGGCACCGCGTAATCGCTGGTGCTGCTGACGGCATAGGGCTGGTTGTCGCCGACCACCAGATCGCCTTCCGCCTGCAAGGCCTGTAGCAGCAGGTCGGCCAGCCGCCTGTCGCGGTGGTAAAGCACGCCGACGTGCCACGGGCGCTGGCTGCCGTTCATCGTCGGGGTGAAGCTGTGCATCATCACCAGCACGGTGGGCTGGGCGCGCTGCTGCCGCGCATCCAGCTCAGCGGCGATGCGGGCGTGGTAGGGCGCATGGATGGCATCGATGCGCTGCTGGCGTTGCCAGGCCGATAAACCGGCATTGCCTGGAACCGGTGTGTGATCGCTGACCTCGGTGATCAGGGTCGGCGATTGCAGTGGCCGATTGCAGTCGATCAACAGACGGGAATAGTGCTGCTCGATCGCCCAGGCATCGAGCTGCCGCGACAGCGCACGGGTGGTGCCGGCAATGCCGATATCCCAGCCGATGTGGCGGTCCAGCTCGTGCTGTGGCAGACCCAGGTCGCCCAGGCGTGCGGGTACCTGCTGGCCGGCATGGTCGGCCAGCAGCAGGTACGGCGAACGTCCGCCGGACCGATGCACGGTGAACACCGGCGGGTCGTTGGCGCCCAACAGGGCGGAGTGCCCGGCGGTGGCCGCGTCAGCCACGGGGCGTGCCATCCAGGTGGTGTTCGATCATCCACAGGCCCGCCCAGAGCTTGGCGTCCAGTGCGTAGCCTTCGCCCATCTTGTCCACCAACCAGGCCGCTGCCTTGGCGCGTGGAATCTCGTGGACGGTGATGTCCTCGCTGTCATCGCCACCACCGGCGCCGATCCGGCTCAGCCCGGTGGCGCGCACGAAGGCGATTTTTTCGCTGCTGGCGCCCGAAGAGGTTGGCCCGATCATCAGCACTTCGGCGTGGGCGGCGGTCCAGCCGGTCTCCTCTTCCAGTTCGCGCACGGCAGAGGCTTCTATCGACTCGCCCGCTGTGACATCGCCCACCAGTCCGGCGGGCATCTCGATCGTGCGGGCCTGCAGCGGAACGCGGAACTGTTCGACGAACACCACGTTGTCGTCCGGCGTCACCGCGATGATGATCGCGGCCAGTCCGCCGGCGTGGGTGCGCTCACTGTATTCCCAGGTGCCGCGTACGACCATGCGCTGGTACTTGCCTTCGTAGACGACGCGCGGTTCATGCTGATCGGACTGGCTCATGCGGGCTCGGCAGGTAGGGGGAAACGGGGAGCGGCGGACGGCGTGGTGCTGGCCAGGCCGGCAGCGGCGAACAGCCGCTGGCGCGTCAGCGGGCCAAAGCGCAGGGTGCTGCACAGGCCATCCAACACTTCGCCATCGGCGGCAAGGCGGGTCATCGAAGGTGCGGCGCCATCGAGCGGCGCATCCAGGGCAATGGTGGTGAGCTGGCGCCACAGCAGCGCATGGTCGCGTTGTTCACGCAGCCGCACTGCCATCTGCGCAGCGCCGCGCAGGCGCAGGAAGGGCACTTCGTCCAGGCGTTCGTACAGCGCGTCCATGCTGCCGAAATGGGCCAACAGCACGGCGGCGGATTTGCTGCCCACGCCGGTCACGCCGGGAATGTTGTCCACGGTATCGCCACACAAGGCGAGGAAGTCGGCAATCTGGTGGGCATGCACGCCGTAGCGTGCCTTGACCCCCTGCATGCCCCAGCGCTGGTTGCGCGCGTAATCCCATTGCTCGTCGTGCTCGTGGAGCAGCTGGGAGAGATCTTTGTCGGCCGACAGGATGATGCCGCGCAGGCCAGCGCCACGGTGCACGTGCAGGGCGCTGCCGATCAGGTCATCAGCCTCGTAATCGTGGTGGGCCAGCACCGCCAGCCCCAGCGCGGCGCACAAGGCCTTGCAGTGGACGAACTGACGGCGAAGGGCTTCCGGGGCCGGCTCGCGGTTGGCCTTGTACGAGGCGTACAGGCGGTGCCGGTAGCCACTGTCCAAGGCTTCATCGAAGGCCACGGCGATATGGTGCGGGCGCTCGCGCTCCAGCACATCCAGCAGGAAGCGGGCGAAGCCGTGCACGGCATTGGTCGGCCAGCCCTGGGCGTCCTGGAACTGGTCGGGCATCGAATGCCAGGCACGGAACACATAGACACTGGCGTCCACCAGATACAGCGGCACCGGTGCTGGAGCGGACAGGGTCACGCCGCGCCGTTCCAGTCCGTCAGCAGGCTCGCCGCATCGGGGCGGTCGCGTTCCGGCGGTTGCAGGGCAGGGGTACCGATGTGGATGAAACCGGCGATGCCCTCGCCGGCAGACAGCCCAAGGTGTGCCTGCACGGCCGTATCAAAAGCCATCCACGCGGTCAGCCACTGCGCGCCGAAGCCGCAGGCCTGCGCCGCCTGCAACAGGGCAAAACACACGCAGCCGGCCGTCATCAGCTGTTCCTGCAGCGGCACCTTGGGGTGTTCACGGGGGCAGGTGACCACCACGACCACCAGCGGAGCGTGGGAAAAGCGTTGGCGGTCTTTCTCCAGTTGTGCGTCGGGCAGCAGCGGGTCGCGTTGACGATCCCGGTCTGCCACGAATCGGCCCAACGCGTCGCGGGCAGCGCCGCGCAGGCGGATGAAGCGGAAGGGAACCAGCTTGCCGTGGTCAGGCACCCGTGCGGCGGACTGCAGCATCTGCAGCAGCGTGGCGTCGTCCGGGCCGGGCGCGGTGAGCTGGCGCGAGGGGACGGAGCGACGGGCATCTAGGGCGGACAGGGCAGCGGGAACCGACATCTGGGCATCCAGACCGAACAAGGGAGGCCAGTATACCGACCCCCTCTCTGCCCGCCGCCTGTGTTGCCATGGCGCACCTCGGGTGTCTGCTGGCGAATCAATAGGCGGGCTGAATTGCCGTTCACGCTCAGGCCCCTATAGTTCCGTCATGCAGCACATACCGCCGTGGCGTTCCCTCGAACGAGTCAAAAATGTGATGGCCATCATGAGTTTAGCGAGCGTACGGCCGCTTCGGCCGGATGCCATCTGCTTGGCATCAAGCGGCATGCCGCTACTGCGGGGGGGACTTCGTTGAGCACGCTGCTGGACAGCCCCCGGCGACAGGAACTGCTGGCACAGGTACGTGGCATGGCCTTGCCGCCATTGGACGCGTTGTTTGCCAGTCTGCTGGCCGGCGCTGACGACGTGCTGTTCGATCACGCCGCCAATGCCGGGTCCTCGCAACTGGTGTTTCTTGACGGCATGCGCGAACTGCGCCGGTCGCGCGAATCCGCGCAGGCGGCCTGGCGCCGGCATCTTGAACAGGCGTGGGCCCGCTTTGCCGCTGGCCAGGTGGTGTCGGCCGAACAGGCCCTTGGCACCGGCGCCGGGGAGGGGCTGAGCCTGGTGCCCGAACACGTACTGGAATCCCGGCTGGCGGTACGCCAGTTCGCGGCGACCTTGCTGCGCACCTTTGCACCGGTCCTGCAGCGGCTGGATCAACGGCTGGGACGCCTGATCGGCGAGCGCCCACTGGAGGCCGATGGCAACCCACTCGGCCCGGAGCACCTTGGCGTTGCCCTGCACATGGCGTTCATCGACTGCGACCTGGCCAATGAGGTGCGCGTGCTGCTGATCAAGCGCTGCGAGCGCGACATGCCGCCAGCGCTGGCGAGTCTTTATGACGCCCTTGATGCACACCTGGCGGCTGCCGGCGTACTCCCTGCCATGCCCATCGATCGCCCACAACGGCCGATCTCCGACGCTGCCGAC
>DALZLW010000118.1:0-12186 GCA_032007425.1 Stenotrophomonas sp. | reverse complement strand
CCCGAACGCCCAGCCGCCAGGCGGCTGGGCCGGACGTCGGAGACGGGCTTTTGCCGTCCCCCAGACCGACCTCTCCTCCCGGCCCATCCCCACAGACCCAGCACTTCGCGGGCCACCGGAAAGCGCCGCCGCTCTCAGCGGCCAACTCACACGAAAGCGGAAAAATCACCGCCCCAATTCAAACACCACATCCAGGTTCACCGAAACCGTCGTCTCGCCCGGCGCGACCTGGGTCTGCATGTCGGCCATCGGCGCGGCCGCGCGCATCGCCATCATCGGCCGCATGCCGCCGCTGTTGGCATTTTCGGAAATGCTGGCAATGCGCAGGACCTTCAAACCCAGCGCCGTGGCATAGGTGTTCGCCCGTGCGCGGGCTTTTTCCAACGCGCCAAGCCGGGCTTCGTCATAAACCGGTTCGGGATTGTCGATCTGGAAACTCGGGCCGTTGATCTGGTTGGCGCCCTGCGCGGCCAGCGCATCGAGCACCTGGCCCAGCCGTGCGATGTCGCGCACCTTGATGTTCACGGTATTGCTGGCCTGGTAGCCGGTGATCTTCGGTGCCACGTTGTCGGCATAGCGGTACTGCGGGTTCAGGCTGATACCGCTGGTCTGCACATCGCGCTCGGCAATGCCGGCTGCCTTGATCGCGGCCAGCACTTTGTCCATCTGCTGGGCATTCTGGCGCATCGCGGTGTTGCCGTCGGCCGCCTGGATGACCACGCCGGCCGAAACGGTGGCAATGTCCGGCACGCGGCTGGCCTCGGCGTTCGCCGAGATGTTCAGCAGGGTACCTTGGGCGGGAGCGATGGCCACGGCGGGCGTCTGGGCATGGGCGGTCATCGAAGCTCCCAGGGCAAGGGACACGGCGAGCAGCAGGCGGGACAGGGCAGGGCGTTGCATGTGGTTCTCCTTGTAGGCCATCAAAGGTGCTGGCAGGGGGATGAACGCGTTGTGAGCCGTAATGGGGTTGTGGCGATCCCGGGTGCTGTTGGCGGCGATTCAGACAGGGCGCTCAGGGTATGCTGTGTGGATGCTCTATCTCGCTTCCCGCTCCCCCCGCCGCAGCCAGTTGCTCGCCCGTCTCGGGCTGGCGTTCCATACGCTGGAACTGGATGTTCCCGAACACCGGCAGGCCGGTGAGGCCCCTGCTGATTACGTGCTGCGCGTTGCCACGGAAAAAGCCCTGGCCGGCCTGGTCCAGGTCCGCGCGAGCGACCCGACGGCGCATGTGCTGGGCTCCGATACCGAGGTCGTGCTCGGCGACCGGGTCTATGGCAAGCCGGCCGATGCGGCCGACGCCCATGCCATGCTTGCCAGCCTGACCGGCAGGACCCATCAGGTGATCACCGCGGTGGTGCTGGCGCGCGGCGATGGGCTGGACAGTGAAACCGTCATCTCGGAGGTGACCTTCGCCGAGCTGGACGAGGCAACGCTTGCCACTTACGCGGCCAGCGGCGAGCCGTTGGGCAAGGCCGGTGGGTATGCCATCCAGGGCGGGGCCGAATGCTTCATACGCCATCTCGCCGGCAGCTATTCCGGGGTGATGGGCCTGCCTTTGTACCAGACCAGCCTGCTGCTGCAGCGCGCCGGCCTGTCCCGTCCGACCGTGTCTGTCATGGAGTCTGTTGCCGATGTCTGAGGAAATCCTGGTCAACGTGACGCCGCGCGAGACGCGGGTGGCCGTGATTGAAAACGGCATGTTGCAGGAACTGCATATCGAACGTGGCTGGCGGCGCGGCGTCGTGGGCAACATCTACAAAGGCAAGGTGCAGCGGGTGATGCCCGGCATGCAGGCGGCCTTCGTCGAGGTCGGGCTGGAGCGTGCCGCCTTCCTGCACGCCAATGACGTGGTGCGTCCGGCGCCGGTCGCCAGTGCCGATACCGAGAACACGACCCTGCCGCCGCCCTCCAGCGTGCCCATCGTGGAGCTGCTGCGTGACGGCCAGGACGTGGTGGTGCAGGTGGTCAAGGACCCCATCGGCAGCAAGGGCGCGCGGCTGACCACGCAGATCAGCATCCCATCGCGTTACCTGGTGCTGTTGCCGCAGTCGCGGGTGGTGGGGGTGTCGGCACGGATCGAAGACGAAGCCGAGCGTACCCGGCTCAAGCGCGTGGTCACCGAGTGTTCTGCCCAGCACGGTGGCTACGGCTACATCGTGCGCACCAACGCCGAAGGACAGCCGGCCGAAGCCATCGCCGAGGACATCGCCTACCTGTCGCGGGTGTGGAACGTGGTGGAGCGGCGTGGCCGCGAGGCACCGCCGTGCAGCATCATCTACGAAGACCTGAGCCTGCCGCTGCGCTCGGTGCGCGACCTCATCCGCAAGGACGTGGACAAGGTGAAGGTGGATTCCAAGGAAACCTTCGCCCAGTTGCAGGCGTTCGTGGCCAAATACATGCCCGTGCTGGCCGAGCGGCTGGAACTGTATGCCGGCGACCGGCCGATCTTCGACATGTTCGGCGTGGAAGACGAGATCGGTCGTGCCCTGGACAAGCAGGTGCCGCTCAAGTCCGGTGGCTATCTGGTGATCGACCAGACCGAGGCGATGACCACCATCGACGTCAACACCGGTTCTTTCGTCGGCCAGCGCAACCTGGAAGAAACCGTGTTCCGCACCAACCTGGAAGCGGCGCAGGCGGTGGCCCGGCAGCTGCGGCTGCGCAATCTTGGCGGCATCATCATCATCGACTTCATCGACATGGTCGACCCCGAGCACCGCCGCCAGGTGCTGCGCACTCTGGAAAAGGCCCTGGCCCGCGATCATGCCAAGACCACGGTCTACGATTTTTCGCCGCTGGGCCTGGTGGAGATGACCCGCAAGCGCACGGTGGAAAGCCTGGAGCGCCAGCTTTCCGAGACGTGTCCGCAGTGCAGCGGGCGTGGCAGCATCAAGACCACCGAAACGGTCACTTACGAGATTTTCCGTGAAATCACCCGGGCGGTGCGGCAGTTCGACGCGGCGCGCCTGCTGGTGATCGCTTCGGCCAAAGTGGTGGCGCGCATCACCGACGAAGAATCGGTGGCAGTGGCCGAACTGGAAGAGTTCCTCGGCAAGAGCATTCGCTTCCAGGCCGATGAACAGTACCTGCAGGAGCAGTTCGATGTGGTGCTGCTGTAATCGCAGCGTGGTCCGCGGCGGGCCTGGCGCACGCTGATGGTCACGCCGCCGCGCCTGCGACTGCGAAGGATCCGCCGTCTTGCCATCATCACCGCCGCCATCGCGGTGGTGGCCGTGGCCGTGCTCGTGGGGACACTGGGGCAGTTGATGCCGCTCGCCGAACGCCATCCGCAGCAGGTGGCACAGTGGCTGAGCGCGCGCGCCGGCCAGCCGGTGCGTTTTGACCAGCTGCGCACGGAATGGACGCGACGCGGCCCGTTGCTGTCGCTGGACGGCCTGCGCATCGGCAGCGGCCAAGGGCTGCAAATCGGCCAAGCACAGGTGCTGGTGGCGATCTATGGTGGCCTGCTGCCCGGTCATTCGTTGACCGAACTGCGGTTGCGTGGCCTGGCCCTCACCCTGAAGCACGGCGACGATGGTCGCTGGCACGTGCAGGGGCTGCCGGACGCCGGCAGTGGCGATCCCCTCGATGCCCTGCAGCGCCTGGGCGAACTGCAGGTCAGCCACGGCCAGCTGCGGATCGAGGCGCCGGCGCTGGGCGTGCAGGGGGAGTTGCCGCGCGTGGACCTGCGCCTGCGGGTACAGGGCGATCGCCTGCGCGTGGGCGTGCGCGCGTGGCCAACGCTGCAGGCACCGGCGCTGCAGGCTGTGCTCGACCTGGACCGCCACCGTGGCAACGGCCAGGCCTGGTTGGGCGGCGAGCAACTGGATCTCGCCGCGTGGTCCCCTTGGCTGCAGGCGGCGGGCATCCGCGTGCTGGGTGGCCAGGGCGAGCTCAATGCCTGGCTCGACCTGCGTGATTTCCGTGCGGTGATGGCCACCACCGATTCAGACATTGCCGGTTTACACCTGCAGGGAACGCCGATGGCCGAGGTCGCCCAGCCGCAGGTGCTGCTGGAGCGGCTGCAGGTGCGCGCCCGCTGGCGTTACAGCACCGGCGGTTGGCGCGCCGAGGCGCCGCGCTTGCGCGTGCACGAGCAGGGCCAGCAACAGGAACAGGTGCTCGACGGCCTGCTGCTGGGCGCGGGCCAGCACATCGCGCTGGTCGGGTCGAATGTGGATGCCAGCGTCCTTCTGCGCGGCCTGGCGCTTTCCGACCAGCTTGATGCAGGCCTGCGGCAATGGCTGTACCAAGCCAAGCCGCAACTGCGCGTACGCCGGCTTGAGCTGAGTGGTGAGCGCGGTGGCGCGCTGTGGGCACAGGGCGAGCTGGAGACACTGGCCTTTGCCAGCGTCGATGGCGCGCCGGGCCTGACCGGCGTGGCTGGTCGTTTCCAGGGCGATGCGCAGGGGTTCTCGCTGCAGCTGCAGCCCGACCGGCAGATCCAGTTCGATTGGCCCAGCGGGTTCGGCGTGCGCCATGACCTGCACCTGGCCGGCACGCTGGTGGGGTGGCGCGACGAAGCCGGCGGCTGGCGCGTGGGGACGCCCGCGCTGCGCGTACAGGGCACTGACTATGCCGCCGACGTGCGTGGCGGCCTGTGGTTCCAGCCCGGCGGGCGACGGCCATGGCTGGCGCTGGCGGCCAAGCTGGACGATGTGCCGATGACCGCGGCCAAGCGCTTCTGGATCCACTCCAAGATGAGCGAGGCGGCCACCGACTGGCTGGACATGGCGCTGGTGTCGGGCAAGGTCCGCAACGGCGTTGGCCTGGTCACCGGGGATCTGGATGATTGGCCGTTCGATGACCGCGACGGGCGTTTCGAGGCGACGGGGCACATCGAAGGCGGCACCATCCGCTTCCAGCGCGAATGGCCGGAAATGACCGGCGTGGATGCCGACATCGACTTCATCGGCCCGGGATTCAGCCTGCGCGGCAAGGGTGATCTGGCGGGCGTGCCGGTGGAAGGGCTGGAGGCGGGCATCGACAACTTCGCCCATGCGCCGTTGTACGTCCGCGCCCGCAGCCGCAGCGATGCCGCGCAGCTGCTGGCCCTGCTCAAGCGTAGTCCCTTGCAGGACGACTATGGCAGCACGCTGCAGACCCTCACGGCCAGTGGGCCGGCCAACGTCAGCTTCGACCTGCTGCAGCCACTGCACGCGGGACAGCCAGGCCACCTGCAGGGCACCGTGGCGCTGGAAGGCGCCCGCCTTGCCGACAGCGCGTACCAGCTGCAGTTCGACAATGTGCGCGGACAGGCCCGTTATGGCAGTACGGGCTTCGCCGCCGAGGGACTGGCCGTGCGCCACCTGGGCCAGGACGGCCAGCTGAGCCTGCGCGCGGGAGGCTTCGTGCAGGACCCGCGGCAGGCATTTGAATCGGAACTGTCGGCGCGGATGGACGCCGGCGTGCTGCTGGATCGCGCACCGGAACTGAGCTGGCTCAAGCCCTACATCGCCGGCACCTCGCCATGGAACGTGCAGGTGAACATTCCCAGAGCGCCGACCGGTAGCACCGTTGCCGGCAGTGCCGAACTGCGCCTGCGCTCGGACCTGGTCGGGACCCGGTTGGACCTGCCTGCGCCGTTGGACAAGCCGGCCGACGAAGCGCTGGCAACGTCGGTTTCGGCACCGCTGCCGATGGGCAGTGGACGTATCGACGTCGCCTTCGGGCAGCGGCTGGCACTGGCTGCGCGCACCCGCGACGGGCGCACCGGTGTCCAGGTCACCCTGGGCCAGGGCCAGGTGGATGTGGAGCCGCCTGCCAGCGGGCTATCCGTGGATGGTCGCAGCGGCTCACTCGACGCGCTTGAATGGATCAGCCTGGCGCGTGGCACCGGCGGCGACAGTGGCCAGGACATGCCGTTGCGCTCGGTGGATGTCCAGGTCGCGCAACTGCTGCTGGCCGGCGGCGTGTTCGAGCAGACCCGGCTGCAGTTGCGGCCGGGCCCGCAGCAACTGGATGTCCGCCTGGATGGACCGTCCCTGGCCGGACGACTTGGGGTGCCCAATGCCGAGGGCGGTACCATTACCGGCGCACTCGACCGGGTCTACTGGAAATCCCTGCCGACGCCGGTCAGCGTACCGCGTGACGGTGCCGCGATCATCCTGCCCGATGACCAGCCGATGGCCGCACGGGTGCAGGCCGGAGCTGAAGACACCGATCCGTCGGCCCTCCCGCCGCTGGCTCTGGATGTGGCCGACCTGCAGTTCGGCAAGGTCAAGCTGGGCCAGGCCGTGCTGCGCACGCGGCCCTTGCCGCAGGGGCTGAACCTTGACCAGCTGACCTTCCGCTCGCCACGCCAGGCCATCGACCTGAAGGGGCAGTGGCTTGGCAAGGGCAAGACGGCCAGCACGCGGGTCACCGTGCAGGTGCGCAGCGAGGATCTGGGCGGCCTGATGCAGGACCTGGATTACGGTGGCCAGCTGCGTGGCGGGCAGGGACGCATCGACCTGCAGGCGATCTGGCGCGGCGGTCCATCCGACTTCCAGCTGGGCAATCTGGAAGGCCAACTGGTGGTCGACGCCCGCAATGGGCAGCTGCTGGAAGTGGAGCCTGGTGCCGGCCGCGTGCTCGGCCTGCTCAGCGTCGCCCAGCTGCCACGCCGGCTGATGCTGGATTTCCGTGATTTCTTCGCCAAGGGCCTGGCCTTCAACCAGGTGCAGGGCAGCGTGCAGTTCGCCGCCGGCATGGCCACCACCGATGGCATCGAGATGGAAGGACCGGCCGCGGATATCCGCATCCGTGGCCGTACCGACCTGCGCGCCCAGCAGTTCGACCAGACCATCGACGTCAATCCACGCGCTGGCAATCTGCTCACCGTGGTCGGTGCGGTGGCCGGCGGTCCGGTGGGGGCGGCGCTGGGCGCGGCGACCAACGCGGTGCTGTCCAAGCCGCTGGGCGAGATCGGTGCACGCACCTATCGCGTCACCGGGCCTTGGAAAGAGCCCAAGGTCGATGTCGTTGAACGCGAGCGCAGCAGTCCGTCCGTCAAGCCTGCCACCCCCATACCGGCGTCCCCTGCACCGACGGCACGATGAGCGTTGCGGCACAGCCTCCGATTCATGCGACTTGTGTGGTCGCTCCAAGCCCCCAGATCTAGATCATGACCGATAACGCCCTCGAACTTGCCCAGCATCGCCTGCTCCAGCCCGCTGGACTGGATGCTTCCGGCCTGGAACGCACCTTCGCCCACCTGCTCGGCCCAGGGATCGACTTCGGCGACCTGTACTTCCAGCATGCGCGGCGCGAAAGCTGGAGCGTGGAGGACGGCATCGTCAAGGACGGCGCCCATTCCATTGAACAGGGCGTCGGCGTGCGTGCGATCTCCGGTGAGAAAACCGGGTTTGCCTATTCCGATGACTTCCACGCCGACGCCCTGCGCGTGGCGGCCGATTCAGCGCGCGCCATTTCCCGGGAGGGAGGCGCCCAGCGCGGTCAATCGCTGGTGCGTGGCAGTGCGCGTGCCCTTTATCCTGCCGTGGACCCGATCGACAGCGTGGGCAACGAAGCCAAGGTGCAGGTGCTCAAGCGCCTGGATGCCTACCTGCGTTCGGCCGACCCGCGGGTGAAGCAGGTCATGGTCAGCCTGTCCGGTGGCGTGGACACTGTGTTGATCGCGCGCAGCGACGGCGTGCTGGCCGCTGACATCCGACCGCTGGTGCGCCTGAACGTACAGGTCATCGTCGAGCAGCACGGGCGACGCGAGTCCGGTTATGCCGGTGGCGGTGGTCGCTATGACTATGCCGAACTGTTTGCCGGCGACCGCCCGGAAGCGTTCGCCCGCGAGGCACTGCGCCAGGCACTGGTCAATCTCGACGCGGTACCGGCGCCGGCCGGGGTGATGCCGGTCGTGCTCGGCCCGGGCTGGCCCGGGGTGCTGCTGCATGAGGCGGTGGGGCATGGCCTGGAAGGCGACTTCAACCGCAAGGGCACCAGCGTATACGCCGGTCGCATCGGCGAACGTGTCGCTTCACCGGGGGTGACCATCGTCGACGACGGTACGCTGGAAGGACGGCGTGGTTCGCTGAACGTGGATGACGAAGGCCATCCCACCCAGTGCACGCCCCTGATCGAAGACGGCATCCTGGTGGGCTACATGCAGGACAGCCTCAATGCCCGGCTGATGGGCGTGAGCCCGACCGGCAATGGCCGGCGCGAGTCCTTCGCCCACCTCACCATGCCGCGTATGACCAATACCTACATGCGCGCAGGCCAGCATGAGCCGGAGGAAATGATCCGCTCGGTGAAAAAAGGCCTGTACGCGGTCAACTTCGGTGGCGGCCAGGTCGACATCACCAGCGGCAAGTACGTGTTTTCCGCCACCGAGGCTTACCTGATCGAAGACGGTCGCATCACGGCGCCGGTCAAGGGCGCCACCCTGATCGGCAACGGTCCGGAGACCATGCAGAAGGTGCGCATGATCGGCAACGACCTGGCCTTGGACGCCGGCGTGGGCATCTGCGGCAAGGATGGCCAGAGTGTTCCGGTAGGCGTCGGCCAGCCGTCCTTGCTTATCGACGGACTGACCGTCGGCGGTACCCAGGCCTGAGCGCGTCGATGGCCTGGGCCGACGGTGCAGCGGCGGGGACTCAGTCCTCGCCGTCTTCGTCACCACCTGCAGCGTCGTCGGTGGCGTCTTCGGGCTTGAGCCCCAGTGCGGCCGGCAGCATCAGCCCGCGCAGGACCTGGAAGATTTCGCGGAACGCGCGTGGCGGCTTGTTCTTGGCGCGCTCGGCCTGGGCGTTGCGGACCAGGGTGCGCAGTTGCTGGCGATCGGCCTGCGGGTATTCGTCGAGCAACGCGGCCAGCGCCTTGTCGCCGTCGGCCATCAGGCGTTCACGCCAATCCTCGGCGCGGTGCATCATCGCCACCTCGCGGCGGCCGGTATCGCTGTTGGCGTCCAGGGCATCGCGGATGGCCTCCAGCGTCGACTCTTCCTCACGGCGCATGTGCTTGGCCAGGAAGGCCAACTGGCGCTTGTGGGCGATGTGCGCGGTGATCCGCTTGCACTCGGCGATATGCGGCAGCAGGTCTTCCGGCACCGGCAGGCGCGCCAGCTGTGCTGGCGTCAGCGACACCAGTTTTTCGCCCAGGGCCAGCACTTCCAAGGCTTCGCCGCGTTTCTGCTTGCGGCTTTTGTCATGGAATTCACCGGTTTCTTCGTCGCGTCCGCGCATCGTCAGTTCCTACTTCATCAAATCGTCGCCCGGCGTGATGCCGGGCCCAACCTGTACAGGATAAAGCATTGAACGTGATCGCCCCTGAAGTCGCCGTCGGCGATGACAGCCTGGCCCGGCTGGAACGCCTGGCTGATCTTTCCCAGGACCTGCTTGCGCGCGCTCGCGCGCTGGGGGCCAGCCAGGCCGAGGTCAGCTGCAGCGAGGACCGCGGGATGGACATCAACGTCCGCCTCGGCGACGTTGAAACCGTGGAATCCACCCGCGATCGCGGCATCGCGGTGACGGTGTACTTTGGCCAGCGCAAGGGCAGTGCCAGTACCGCTGACCTGCAGCCGGACAGCCTGGCGGCCACGGTCGAGCAGGCCTGCGCGATTGCCCGGCACACGGAAGACGATCCGGCGGCAGGCCTGGCCGACCCGGCACTGATGGCCCGTGAATTCCCTGAACTGGACGGTTGGCACCCGTGGGCGCTGGACGCCAGTGCAGCCGTCGATCTGGCGCTGGCCTGCGAAGCGGCGGGGCGCGACGCCGACAGCCGCATCCGCAACTCCGACGGTGCCTCCGTGTCCTCCTCGCAGAGCGTGTCGGTGTATGCCAACTCGCACGGTTTCATCGGTCGTGAACGCGGCACCCACCACTCGATCGGCTGCGCCTTGATCGCTGGTGAAGGTGACGGCATGCAGCGCGATGGCTGGTACAGCATCGGCCTGTCCCGCGATGATCTGCAGGCACCGGCCGATGTGGGGCGGCGTGCGGCCGAGCGCACCCTCGCCAGGCTCGCTCCGCGGTCGATGGCGACCGGCAGCATGCCGGTGCTGTTCGCGCCGGAGGTGGCTCGCGGTCTGATCGGCCACTTGCTGTCGGCGGTGTCCGGCGGTGCGCTGTATCGACAGGCCAGCTTCCTGCTCGACAGCGTCGGCCAGACCTTGTTCCCGGCGTGGATGCAGATTGACGAACTGCCGCACCTGCGTCGCGGACTGCGTTCGGCCGCCTTCGACGGCGACGGTGTCGCAACGCGCGCCTCGGCCCTGGTGCGCGACGGGGTGCTGCAACGCTACGTGCTGGGCAGCTACTCGGCGCGCAAGCTGGGCCTGCAGACCACCGCCAATGCAGGCGGCGTGCACAACCTGCAGGTGGCAGCCAGCGAAGCGCTGGACCTGCAAGGCCTCGCCCGACGGATGGGTAGCGGTCTGCTGGTCACCGAGCTGATGGGGCAGGGCGTCAATGGCATTACCGGTGATTATTCGCGCGGTGCCGCTGGTTTCCGCGTCGAGCACGGAGAGATCCAGTACCCGGTCGACGGCATCACCATCGCCGGCAACCTTCGCGAGATGTTCAGTGCGATCGAGGCGGTAGGCCACGATGTCGACGTGCGCTCGCACATCCGCACCGGTTCGATCCTCGTGGGACGCATGACGGTTGCCGGTGACGAATAACGGCGCACATGGCGTACTCTAGGGTCGGCTGGTGTCAGAGGGAGAGGGGGCTCCCGACGTCGCCCCCTCAACCACAAGGAGCAACTCCGTGAGCGAATTCGAAAACGTCTCCGCGCCGCCACCGCCGCCGGTCACCGTCGGCCCCACGGCCGAAGAGAAGCAATGGGCGCTGTTTGCCCACCTGTCCGTACTGCTGGGGGGGCTGGTCTCGTCGGCCTTCGGCGGTTGGGGCTATTTCATTGGCCCGCTGGTGATCTGGCTGATCAAGAAAGACACCCTGCCGTTTGTCGCTGACCAGGCCAAGGAAGCCCTGAACTTCGCCATCACGGTGTCGATCATCTTCGTGGTGCTGTGGATCCTGACCGTAGTGACCCTGGGCTTCGGCGTGCTGCTGACCGTACCGCTGATGTTCATCGTGGGCATTGCCGCCCTGGTGTTCACCATCATCGCCGCCGTCAAGGCCAACAACGGCGAGGCTTACCGCTACCCGCTGACCCTGCGGCTGGTGAAGTAAGGCCGCTGGCCATCTGCCCTGGCCGCACCCCCGACGCCCGGCCTGCCCGGGCGTCGTCGTGTCCGGACCAGGCTGGCCAGCGACGATGCGCCCGATGCTCTACCATAGCGGCCCCCCTTCGGGTTCGGACCTCATGAGCAGCAAGAACAGCCAATGGATCGTCGGCGTCAACGCCGTCGCGTCCTCGATCGAAAACGACGCCGAGAACGTGCGTGAGGTCCTGGTGGAAGCCGGGGCAAAGAACCCGCGCCTGACCGAAATCGAGGAAAACGCCCGCCGCAAGGGCATCGACGTGCGTCGGGTTACCGCCCAGGCGCTGGACGGTGTCGGTGGCGCAGTCCGTCACCAGGGCGTTGCCGCGCGCTATGCCGCCGCCCGCACCTACAGTGAAAACGAACTGCAGGGGCTGGTCGACGCAGCCGAAGGCAAAGCCCTGCTGCTGGTGCTGGATGAAGTGCAGGACCCGCACAACCTCGGCGCCTGCCTGCGCTCGGCGGCGGCGGCGGGCGCGACGGCGGTGATCATACCGAAGGACAAGTCGGCAACCGTCAATGCCACCGTGCGCAAGACCTCCGCTGGCGCGGCCGACCGCATCCCGGTGGTTTCGGTGACCCACCTGTCGCGCTGCCTGAAAGACCTGCAGAAGCAGGGTGTGTGGATTTACGGACTGGCGGGCGAAGCCACGGCTTCGCTGTACGAACTGGACCTGAAGGGCAATATCGCCCTGGTACTGGGGGGCGAGGCGGACGGCCTGCGTCGCCTGACCCGCGAGAACTGT
Source organism: Stenotrophomonas sp. (assembly GCA_032007425.1). Lineage (GTDB taxonomy): Bacteria > Pseudomonadota > Gammaproteobacteria > Xanthomonadales > Xanthomonadaceae > Stenotrophomonas. The sequence goes on along the minus strand of DALZLW010000118.1, from coordinate 276 downwards.
GACGGCCTGGTAAAGATCCCGATGCCGGGCGAGATCGAGAGCCTGAATGTCTCGGTGGCTGCCGGTGTGAGCCTGTTCGAGGCGGTGCGTCAGCGCGGCTGAGTTTTTGCCTTCGTTTCGAGGGCGGCGCCGGGAGCGGCGGGGGCTCGTGGTGGGCGGGTTTTCTGGTTTCCGTCGGGGTCCCGGTGGGTGGGGCTGGATCGGGGGACGGCAAAAGCCGCCGTTTCGAGGGCGGCGCCGGGAGCGGCGGGGGCTCGTGGTGGGCGGGTTTTCTGG
>DALZLW010000117.1:0-12192 GCA_032007425.1 Stenotrophomonas sp. | reverse complement strand
TCGATGATGTTGCTGGAGGTCTTCTCCACTTCCATCTTGACCGTGCCGCGGGTCAGCGGGGTGCCGGTCTCAGGCACCAGCAGCTTGGCGACCACCAGGGTGGCGGGGGCGGCCATGATGCTGGCTGCCAGCAGATGCTTGGCATAGAAGGCCTGCTGGGCCGGATCGCCGCCGCCGAGCATGCCCACGTACGCGGCCAGGACGCCGCCGGCGATGTGCGCCATGCCGCCGATCATCATGGTCAGCAGCTCGGACTGGGTCATCTTGGCGATGTAGGGGCGAACCGTCAGCGGTGCCTCGGTCTGGCCGATGAACACGCTGGCGCAGACGCTGGTGGTCTCCGCGCCGGACACGCGCATCACCTTGGTGATCGCCCAGGCCATCACCCGCACCACGGCCTGCATCACGTTGAGGTGGTACAGCACACCCATCAGCGCCGAGAAGAAGATGATGGTCGGCAGCACCTGGAAGGCGAAGATGAAGCCGTAGTTGTTGACATCCATCAACGAGCCGAAGATGAAACCGGAGCCTTCGTTGACGAAGCTGAGCACCTTCACGAAGCCCTGGCCGAGGGCATCGAAGACGTCGCGCCCACCCGGGACGAGGATCACCAGCGCTGCAAACGCGACCTGCAGGGTGATGCCGGTGAGCACCAGCTTCCAGTCCACAGCCCGCTTGTTGCTGGAGAACAGCCACGTGATGCCGATCAGCACCGCCAATCCGAATAGGCCGAAGCCGATCCTGCCCAAACCTTCGACCATGAGATTCCCCTGCGGGCGCGCAAAACGGGAAGCCTAGTGCAGGGGCGGTGCCGGAGCAAGGAAAAACCAGCCAGAGGCGACGATCTGCACCCAACGGGCCAGCAACGGCAAGGGCCGATGGGACGCGCCGGGGGCTAGAATGAATCACTCATACCTGCCCGGTTGCGGGCCTGCAACAACGGAGAATCGCATGCAGTATCGGCGGCTTGGCACGTCTGGCCTGAAACTTTCGGCCCTGTCCTTCGGGGCCTGGGTGACCTTCGGTGGGCAGATCCCACGGGACGAGGCCCGTAACCTGGTGGCGGCCGCGTGGGACAACGGCATCAATTTCTTTGACAACGCCGAGGGTTACGCCAACGGTCGTGCCGAGCAGGTGATGGGCGATGTGATCGCCGACCTGCGCCTGCCACGCGACGGTTTCTGTGTCTCGAGCAAGGTGTTTTTTGGCAGCGCCGCCGACCCTGCACCCACCCAGCGTGGCCTGTCGCGCAAGCACGTCACCGATGCCTGCCATGCCGCGCTCAAGCGCCTGCGGGTGGAGTACCTGGACCTTTATTACTGCCACCGCCCGGATCCGGACACGCCGATCGCCGAGACGGTGCATGCCATGGACACCCTGATCCGGCAGGGCAAGGTCCTGTACTGGGGCACCTCCGAATGGTCGGCTGGGCAGATCCAGCAGGCGGTGGCCATTGCCCGCCAGCATGGCCTGCAGCCGCCCGCCATGGAGCAGGCGCAGTACAACCTGCTGCACCGCCAGCGCGTGGAACGCGAGTACGTCCCGCTGTATGAGGACGCGGGCCTGGGCACCACCATTTTCTCGCCGCTGGCCTCCGGCCTGCTGACCGGCAAGTACAACGATGGCATCCCCACGGATTCCCGTTTGGGTTTGCCGGACATGGGCTGGCTGCAGGACCTCGTGCTGGGCAGTGACGCCCCGCAGCGCCTGCGCCAATTGCAGCGCTACACCGCACTGGCCGATGAACTGGGGCAGTCGCCCGCGACGCTGGCCATCGCCTGGTGCCTGCGCAACCCAGACGTCTCGAGCGTGATCCTCGGCGCCAGCCGGGTCGAGCAGTTGCTGCAGAACCTGCAGGCACTGGACGTCCTGGCCCGCGTGGAGGCCAGTCAGTGGGCGCAGATCGAGGCCATTTTTGCCGCATGATGAATGAATTGATAGGCTTAAACTATCGAATCGTAAAAATCGATCATTAATCCGATCAATCAATTTGAGAATGGTTGTTGATTGCGAACTGAGAATCGTTATCATTTGACTCGTCACTTCGCACGAGTCCAGATCATGAATGCCCAACCTGTGCTGCTGCGCCCGGAAACGCTCACCCTCCGCGACCGCCCGGTCCGTGCGGTGCCCGTCGAGGAAGTCATCGACAGCGAGGCCCTGCTGAAAGGGCGTCGCGAAATCCTCATCCAGCATGGCGATCGCTTCTATCGACTGCGCCATACCAGCAACGACAAACTGATCCTGACCAAGTAACCGGGTCGGCCGCCTCCCTCCCCGCAGGGTCGCGCGGCCGCGCGCCCTGTGATGGGCGGCCGTCCCAACCTGCTCTCTCCCCCTCGGTTATCCGCCCAACGCCCATGTGGCCTTGGCGGTGGCCGAGGGTCTCCCGCCTGCGCCCGCCCACCCGCCCGCCGAAGCATGCCCATGGACCGCTCGACCGCCCTCCCTGAAGGCCGCTCGCTTCGTCGTTGCCGGAGGCAGCCCTCCTGGCCATTGGCCGCGAACTGGTGATCCCATGAGCCGAGCATTGTCTGCCTACCGTCCCCTTGCCGTTCACGGCACCCCTTCCGCTGACGCGCTGCATGCCGCGATGGCCTGGCCGGCGCCGGTGCGCCTGGCCGAGCTGGGTACGGTCCTGTGCCTGTACCGCGCCGACAGTTCCGAGCTGGGGGGCTGGCGCGAAGCGGTGGCGGCCCATGCCTGCCAAGGCGTGGACAGCGAAGGCGTGCGCGAAAGCCTGTGCTTCACCGATGCCCGCGGACGCTGCTGTTGGCGGCTCTACCTGCTGCCGGACAGCGATTTCCTGGCCTGGGACCGGCTGGTGTCACAGTTGCCGGCGCAGGCCCCGGGCATGGATGACGGAAGCGTCGGTGAACGCCTGTGGCGGCGGCTGGCCGGCCATCTGGGCGGACAGCGCTGGCGCATGACCGCCCTGCGACTGCACGCCATTGAACAGGGCCATGGTCTGGCCGCCAGCGTGGCGACCTTGTCTTCGCTCGGGGCGGCCAGCGCGCGCCGCATCGCGCGCATGGAGGCCGCCGAGGGGGACATCCGGGTCGATGACTGCTGCTGCGCCAATGCCAGCCGCATGGCGGCAGCGCCGTCCGGCGCCGATCCCATCACCCTGATCCGCCTGTAAGTACCGGCGGGTATCGCTGCCCCGATACCCGCGGTGGTGATCCTGTGCGCGCCAGCAGAAGACGCGCGCGCGGGTCATTCCTTGAACATCAGCAGGGCCGCGACCACGATCAGCGCGAAGGCGGCCCAGTGGTTCCATTTCAGCGGCTGGTCGAGATAGATCGCCGAGAACACCGCGAACACCAGCAGGGTGATGACTTCCTGCATGCCCTTCAGCTGCGGGGCCGAATAGACCGCGCTGCCCAGGCGGTTGCCCGGCACCTGCAGGCAATACTCGAAGAACGCGATGCCCCAGCTCACCAGCACGACCGTCATCAGCGGTGCGCTCTTGAACTTCAGGTGGCCGTACCAGGCGATGGTCATGAAGATGTTGCTGGCGACGAGCAGCAGCACGGGATAGAGGTAGGCGGCGAACGGCATGCTGAGGTCTTGCAGAGCGGTGGAGCCCCCAGCATAGAGCTCCGCCTGCACGGATGGCAGATCCGATCAAGGTTCCCCCAGGCCCAATGCAATTTCACTGTGTGAGAGGTGTCCGCCTGCCGACGCGGTCGCTGTCAGGCCTCCCGCAGCGCAAGTGCGGGCGGCGTGCGCAGGATGCGACGCGTGCCCAGCCAGCCCGCCAGAATGCTCAGGGCAACGCCCGCCAGGCCGCCCAGCAGCAGGCCGGGCCACGGCGGGTCCAGCGCCAGCTGGAACACCTGGCGCGAAACCAATGTGCCGATCAGCGCTGCCGCGCCGACCGCCAGCACCGCAGCCAACACGCCCAGTGCGCCGAATTCGACCAGCACCGCGCCTCGCAACTGCGGTCGGGTGGCGCCAAGCGTGCGCAGCACCGCGCTGTCGTAGCGCCGCTCGCCGGCCGTGGACTGCAGTGCTGCCAGCAACACCAGCACCCCGGCCAGCAGGCTGAATCCCATCACCAGTTGCACCGCCTGACTGACCCGGTCCATGACCTGGCGCACCTCATTGATGAGGCCATCGACATCCAGCAGCGAGAGATTGGGCTGCTCACGGATCAGCGTGGACAGCCCCGCCGCTTTGCTGCGCGGCAGGTGGAAGGCCGAGATCAGGTTGTGCGCCGTGTCACCCACCGCGCCGGCATTGACCAGCACGAAGAAGTTCACCCGGAAGCTGTTCCACTCGGCCTTGCGGATGCTGGTGATGGTGAACTCGCGCGCCTGTTCACCCACTTGCAGGACGATGCGGTCACCGATGCCTGCGCCGTAGCGTTCGGCCCAGCCGATCTCCACCGAGGCCTCGGCCGCGCTGCTGTCGGCGGCCCAGAAACGCCCCTGCAGCAGTGTGTTGGCGGGCGGGAAAGTGCTGCGCCAGCTGAAGTTGAGCGGACGATCAGTGTCTTCGCGCGGCGCTGCGTCGGACTCCTCGCCGCCGGTGTCGGCGTCGGTGTTGCGGCGCTGCGGTGGCTTGCCGTTGACGGACAGCAGGCGGCCGGTCGCGAACGGTTCCACGCTGGCATCGTCTGCCCCCTGTGCTGTTAAGGCCGCCAGCACCGTATCGCGCTGGTCCGGCTGGATGTTCATCAGGAAGTAGTTGGGCGTATCGGCAGGCAGACGGTCGCGCCATTGCTGCAGCAGCCCCGGTCCCACCACGGCCAGCATGAGCAGTGCGCACAGGGACAGCGACAGACCGACCAGCTGCATGACGGCCAACAGGCGCCGCCGGGTCAGGGCCGCAAGGCCCAGTCGCCAATTGCCATGCAGGCGGTGCTGTGCGCCGCGTACCGCCTGCAGCAGGACGAAGCCGCCACCGGCGGCCAGCAGGGCCAGCCCCCCCAGCCCGCCCAGCACCCACAGTGCCAGGCGCAGGTCGCCGGTGACGTGCACCGTCAACGCCAGGCTGGCCAGCAGGGCGCCGGCATACACCAGCAACGAGGTTGGCGGAAGGCCGGCAAAGCTGCGGTTGAGCACCCGCATCGGGGCGACATTGCGCAGCCGCAACAGCGGCGGCAACCCGAACCCGAGCAACAACAGCAGCCCGATGCCGGCGCCGGTCAATGCCGGCGCTGCCGGCGGCAACGGCAGGCGCTGCGGCACCAGTCCACCCAGGATCTGTACCAGCACCTCCTGCGCCAGCATGCCCAGGCCGACACCAAGCAGGCACGCGGGCACCGCCAGCAACAGCAACTGCAGCGCCAGTGCGGCGAGGATGTCGCGCTGGCCGGCACCCAGGCAGCGCAGGATGGCCACCTGGTCGATGCGGCGCAGCGCGAAACGGTTGGCTGCCAGGGCAGTGGCCACGCCTGAAAGCAGGACGGCCAGCAAAGCGCTCAGGCCGAGGAAACGCCCGGCCAGCTCGAAGGCCTCGCGTACCCCGCGCTGGGTATCGTGCACGCCCAGCAGGCGCAGGCCTTTGGCCTGTGGACGCAGCCAGTCGCGGAGGCCTTCGATGGCGGCCGGCTCACCGGCAAACATCAGCCGGTAGCTGACGCGGCTGCCGGGTCCCAGCAGTCCGGTGCCGTCCAGGTCGCTGCGGTTCACCAGCAGCGTGGGCGACAAAGTCAGCAGTTCGCCGGAGGTATCGGGTTCGGCCTCCAGCACGCCGCTGATGCGCAGGCTGCCGGTACCGAACTCCAGCGCATCACCGACCTGCAGGTCCAGTGCCTGAAGCAGCCGCGGGTCGGCGTAGGCCTCACCGGCAGGCGGTGCGCCCGCCTGCTCCAGCAGCGGCGCCGCCGGGGTCGGGCGCACCTTCAACTGGCCACGCAGCGGATACCCGGCATCCACCCCCTTGATGGTGGCCATCTGGCTCTGCTCGCCATGGAACAGCACACTGCCGAAGGCCGCGATGCGCGCGCTGCGCAGGCCGCGGCGCTGCGCTTCTTCCGCAAATGCTGCGGGAGGCTCGCTGCGCCCTGACACACCGAGGTCGCCTCCCAGCATTTCCGCGGTGCTGTTGGCCAAGGCCAGGTTGACCCGTCCGACCAGGGTGCCAACCGCCGTCATCACTGCCACGCCCAACACCAGTGCAGCAAACACGGTCAGCAGGTCGCCGGCCAGTGCTTCCCGGCGCAGCGAACGGAGTGCATGGCGCACCAGGTTCATGCGTGCGCCTCGCGGGGCACCGGCTGCAGGCGGCCCTGGTCGATCCGCAGGATGTACTGGCAGCGCTGGGCCAGGCGCATGTCATGGGTGACCAGCACCAGGGTGGTGGCGCTGTCAGCGTTGAGGGCGAACAGCAGATCGCTGACCTGCTGGCCGGTGGCCTGGTCCAGTGAACCGGTGGGCTCGTCGGCGAACAGGATGCGGGGCCGGGTCACGAAGGCACGCGCCAGCGCCACGCGCTGCTGTTCGCCACCGGAAAGCTGGCGCGGATAGTGCCGCGCGCGATGGCCCAGACCGACCGCCTCCAGCACCTGCGCCACGCGTGATGGGTCTTCGCGGCCTGCCAGTTCCAGCGGCAGCGCCACGTTTTCCGCCGCGGTCAACGAAGGCAGCAGATGGAAACTCTGGAACACGAAACCGACTTCCCGCGCGCGCAGCCGGGCGCGGGCTTCCTCGTCCAGCGCCCCCAGGTCCTGCCCGGCCAGCACGATGCGACCGCGGCTCGGCACGTCCAGCCCGGCCAGCAGGCCCAGCAGCGTGGTCTTGCCGGAACCTGAAGCGCCGACGATGGCCACCGACGTGCCTTCATGGACGGTCATGGCAATGTTGTCCAAGATGTGGACTTCACCCTCCGGTCCAGTCACGGTTTTGCCGACCTGGTCGACGGCGATGGCGAGCGGTACGCCCTGGGGGGACAGACTGTCGATGAGGAGACTCCGGATGCACGTGGGGAAAACAGGCCGGCGCTGGCGCCGGATGCTGCTGGTGTTTGCAGGATTGCTGCTGTTGCCTTGGCTGGCATGTGCCAAAGGTCAAGCTACTACGTCTACGGTGCTGGTGTTGGGCGACAGCCTGAGCGCGGCGCACAACCTGCCCGCCGGTTCAGGTTGGGTCGATCTGCTGGGCAAGCGCCTTGCCGCGGGGCAGGGTGCCCGCGGCAAGGTGGTCAACGCCAGCATGAGCGGGGAAACCACGGCAGGCGCGGCCACCCGTCTGCCCGGCCTGCTGGCACGCCAATCGCCCGACGTGGTGGTGATTGCCCTGGGGGGCAACGATGCGCTGCGTGGGCTGACGCCGGCGCAGATCCGCGCCAACCTGGAAAAGATGATCGTGGCAAGCCAGAAGGCGCAGGCCAAGGTGCTGGTGCTGGGCATCGATGTGCCGCCCAACTACGGACCGGCCTACCGCCAGCGCCTGGCCACGGTCTATCGCGAGCTGGCCGCACAGTACAAGGTGCCGCTGCTGCCCTTCCTGCTGGAGGGCGTGGCCCTGCAGCCGGGCATGATGCAGGCCGACGGATTGCACCCCACCCAGGCCGCGCAGCCCAAGGTCCTGGCCAATGTCTGGCCCCTGCTTCAGCCCCTGCTCTGATCGGGACAGGCGGACTTGATTTTTCTTGCAGACTTCACGCTCTCTCTACCGACGATCGGGCATGTTTCACAAAGCTGAAGAAAGAGAGGATCTCATGCGTCAGACGAAGGAAACTTCCGGCTTGGTGCTGGTGGTCGAAGATAATCGCAACATCTCCGAAATGATCGGCGAGTATCTGGAAGGCCGCGGCTTCGAAGTCGATTACGCTCAGGATGGCCTTGATGGCTACCGCCTGGCGGCAGAAAACAGTTATGACGTGGTGGTGCTCGATCTGATGCTGCCGCGTCTGGACGGCATCGAAGTGTGCCGCCGCCTGCGCAACGATGCGCGCAAGTCCACCCCGGTGCTGATGCTCACCGCGCGCGATACGCTCGATGACAAGCTCACCGGTCTGGGTTTTGGTGCCGATGATTACCTGACCAAGCCCTTCGCGATCCAGGAACTGGAGGCTCGCCTGCGTGCCCTGATCCGTCGCGAACGTCGCCAGGTGGGCTCGGAAGTGCTCAAGGTGGCCGACCTGGTGCTCGATCCGGTAAGCATGCGGGCTACCCGCGCCGGGACCGAGCTGCAGCTGTCGCCCATTGGCCTGCGCCTGTTGACGATCCTGATGCGCGAATCGCCGCGGGTGGTGACCCGTCAGGAAATCGAGCGGGAAATCTGGGGCAATGGGCTGCCCGATTCCGATACCCTGCGCAGCCATCTGTACAACCTGCGCAAGATCATCGACAAGCCGTTCGATCGCCCGCTGCTGCACACGGTACAGAGCGCCGGCTACCGGATTGCAGATATCGCCCAGCCAATGGGGTGAGTGTCGGCCTTGCCGGCCAGCCTTGACTTCCACCCGTGCCAGCAGGCACGGGTGGAAGCCGAGCTGGAAACAATGCAGGATTTCCTTTTCCAGTAACGATCTGCCCTGATGCCATACGGCCTTCCCCGCAAGATCCGTATCGCCTTCATCGTGCAGGCGGTGCTTGCCAGCCTTGGCATCGTGCTGGGGGCCTGGCTGGTGTCGTTGGTGATCAAGCACAGCCTGGTCGGGGCCGCGCTGCGCGAAGAGGCGGCGTACTACTGGACCCTGCACGAGGCTTCGCCCACCCAACCGCCGCCCAACACCCGCAATATCCGCGCCTACCTGCTGGAGGCCGGGCAGTCGCCGTTGAACCTGCCGGCCAATCTGCGCGACCTGCAGCCGGGCTTCCATGAACTGCGCGAGGACGACCAGCTGGTCTGGGTGGATGCGCGGGACCAGGGTCGGCTGTATCTGGTGTTCCTGCGTTCGCGCGCCGAGGCCCTGGCCTTCTGGTTCGGTGTGGTACCGGTCCTGCTGACGCTGATGGCGGTCTACGCAGCGAGCTGGGTCACGTATCGAGCCTCGAAGCGGCTGGTATCGCCGGTGAACTGGCTGGCGCGGCGCGTGTCGCGCTGGAACCCGGGCAGTCCCGATGCCGGTGACCTGGCCCCGCACAAGCTGCCGGCGGACATGCAGGGGGAGACCCGGCAATTGGCGGCCGCCCTGCATGATCTGGCCAACCGGGTGACGGCCAACGTCGCACGCGAGCGCAACTTCACCCGCGATGCCAGCCACGAACTGCGTACACCGCTGACGGTGATCCGGGTGGCCAGCGACATGGCCTTGGCCGACGACCAGATCGAGCCGCGCCTGCGCCGCAGCCTGCAGCGCATCCAGCGCGCAGGGCGGGACATGGAGGCGGTGATCGATGCTTTCCTGATCCTGGCCCGCGAAGCCGATGTCGAGCCGCAGATGGACGTGTTCGACGTGGCCGACGTGGTGCGCTACGAAGTGGACACGGCAGCCGAGCTGATGGCCAACCGTCCGGTGCATGTGGAACTGCATGCGCCGGCACCGGTGATGCTGCATGCGGCGCCACGGGTGCTGCAGGTGGTGGTCAGCAACCTGGTGCGCAATGCCTGCAACTACACCGATGAAGGGCGGGTGGATGTCTATGTGGAGCACGACCGGGTGCGGGTGCGCGATACCGGCATCGGCATGAGCCCAGAGGCGCTGGCCCGTGCCTTCGAACCGTTCTACCGGGCCGAACCCAGTCGACCGCAGGGGACCGGACTGGGCCTGTCGATCGTGCGGCGCCTGTGCGACCGGTTCGGATGGCAGGTGCATCTGGCCAGCACGCTGGACCAGGGCACCGAAGCGACCATCATTTTCCGTTGAGGCCGCCGCCGTGCCGCAAGGGCATGGCCACGCGGCGGCCCGGCGTGGACGAATGAGTCACCGACTGGCCGGCTGCTTGCCGACCCGGGGCGGCACAGGACAGGTCAGTCGCACTTCACCTTGGAGGCCAGCGCCTTGGTCCAGATGGCGTACCCGGCCGGCGTCATGTGCAGCATGTCTTCACGGAACAGCGCCGGATCCGGCTGTCCATCCGCGCCCAGCATCGGCGTGAACACATCGGTGTAGCCGGTGCCTGGCAGCCGCGCCAAGGTCTCCTGGATCATGGCGTTGGCCTCTTTGATGGCCGGCAGCAACTGCGCCCGCGACGGACTGGGTTTGATCGAGATGTACTCCACCTGGGTGGCAGGGAGGTCGCGCTTCACCCGCTGCACGAAGGCAACGACGTCATCACGCACCTGGGTCGGGCTGCGGCCGCTGTTGAGATCATTGTCGCCTGCATAGAAGAACACCTTGCAGGGCGCATACGGCACCACCACCTGGCCGGCATACCAGGTGCTGTCGCGCACTTCCGAGCCGCCAAAGCCGCGATTGAACACTGGCTGGCCCGGGAAATCGGTCGCCAGCGTGTCCCACATGCGGATCGAGGAGCTGCCGATGAACTCGATGCCTCCTTGCGGCGGCGGGGCCGTGCGGTCACCGTTGGCGAAGGCTGCCATGTCGGTGGCCCAGGCCACGTTGGACACATCGGCCGGTACCCGGGGGGCATCGGCGGCCAGTGCGGCAGGCGCGGTGGCCAGCAGCAGGGCGGCGATCAAGGGGCGGACATTCAGGGGCATTGACGATCTCCAGCAGACAGACAGGCCACCATCATAGGCTGCCTTTGCCGACAGCACCGTGCCGGCGCGGGTGGCTGGGGGGTGGTCGGGGAAGGCTTGTGGCAAAATAGCCCGCTGACGCTTCCTTACGATTGCCATGACCCGCCAGAACCCTGCTTCGCGGTTGCCCGTGCGTGACCTGCGTTTCCGCGCCCCGACCGGGGAATGTGCCCATGGCTGATCAGTTCGGCCACAGCCCGCGCGGCCCCAAGCGCATCCTGCAGGCGGCCCGCTGGTCGTGGCAGGGCCTGCGGGCGGCCTGGCTGCACGAGTCCTCGTTCCGGTTGGAAGGCTATCTGCTGCTGGTGCTGGGGCCGCTGGCCCTGTGGCTGGGGCAGACCCCGGTCGAGCGCGTGTTGCTGGTCGGCTCGCTGCTGCTGGTGCTGGCCATGGAACTGCTGAACTCGGCCATCGAAGCGGTGATCGAGCGTTACGGCAGCGAAATCCACGAGCTGGCCGGCCGCGCCAAGGACATGGGCTCGGCGGCAGTGTTCGTGCTGATGGTCAATGTCGTGCTGTGCTGGGCGCTGATCCTGCTGCCGCGTCTGTTCTGAATTCCCTCCCTCCTTGCCTGAAGACGTCCCATGTTCCTTGAGCTGCTGTCCGATCCGAATGTCTGGTTGACCCTGTTCACCCTGAGCGCGCTGGAAATCGTGCTGGGTATCGACAACCTTGTCTTCATTTCCATTGCCGTGAGCAAGCTGCCGGAAGAACGGCGTCCGTTCGCCCGCAAGCTCGGCATCGCCGTGGCCTGCATCACCCGCATCGCACTGCTGGTGTCGCTGGCGTACCTGGCGCACATGGAGGCCAACCTGTTCACGGTGGCCGGGATGGGTATCTCCATCCGTGACCTGGTGCTGATCGTCGGTGGCCTGTTCCTGCTTATCAAGGGCCTGATGGAAATCCGCGAGATGATCACCGGCGGCGAGGACGAAGATCCCTCCACCACCAAGGCCTCGGCGGTGTTCGGCATGGTGATCGCGCAGATCGCCCTCATCGACATCGTGTTCTCGCTGGACTCGGTGATCACGGCCGTGGGCATTGCCGACCACATCCCGGTGATGGTGGCGGCCATCCTGTTGTCGGTGGCAGTGATGCTGCTGGCGGCCAACCCGCTGGGCCGCTTCATCGACGCCAACCCGACCGTGAAGATGCTGGCGTTGGCTTTCATCCTGCTGGTCGGCGCCGTGCTGATCCTTGACGGCTTGGACGTGCACGTGCCCAAGCCCTACATCTATGCCGCGATGGGCTTCTCGGTGTTGGTGGAATGGCTGAACCTGATGATGCGCAACCGCGCACGCGCCCACAACGTGCCGGGTGCGGGTAACTGGTAAAACCCCTGTTGCCGCAGCGACAGCCTGGCTGTCGCTGCGGTGCCGTCGGGAAGTGATGTTCTGGAGGCCGGTCGGCGTGTGCTGACTGGCCTTCTTTGTGGATGTCAGAAAAACGCATCGCGTCGACCGGCTGTCACGCTGGCTGAGGCCATCCGGGGCGCGGCCTGGGTAGTGACGTATCAGGCGCGTCCATCGGCGGTGCATTTGTCAGAAATCGCTCATCCAGCGCGTGAATATGTGCGTTGTTCTGCGCTTTGGCC
>DALZLW010000116.1:0-12287 GCA_032007425.1 Stenotrophomonas sp. | reverse complement strand
AACTGCTGCGCCTGCACCTGCAGCGGCGCGGCCTGGCCGCCGATGACTTTGCCCTGCCGGCCTTGGCCGCGGCCACCGAGGGCTTCTCCGGAGCGGAAATCGAACAGGCCATCGTTTCCGGACTCTATGCCGCCCACGCGGCCCAGCGTCCGCTGGACACCCCGTTGCTGATGGAGGAAGTGCGCGGTACCCGACCACTGTCGGTGCTGATGGCCGAACAGGTGGAAGCGCTGCGTGCGTGGGCCGCGCCACGCACGGTGGCGGCAGACGACTGACACGCCGCCGGTCATGCCGGGTCGGCTCAGCCGGCCAGGCGCAGCACCCAGACCCAGGCGGGCAGCGTGACCAGCGACAACAGGATGCCGTAGCCCACCATCGCCGCCGCCAGGCGCGGCGCCAGGCGGTGGGAAATCGCCAATGCAGCCGCGGTGATCATGGTCGGCATCGCCGATTCCAGCACATTGGCCTGCAGCATCAGCCCCTGCAGTCCCAGCAGCCAGGACAGCGGCCAGGACAGCGCTGGCAGCAGCACCAGTTTCAGGGCCAGTCCCAGGCCCAGCGGCAGCAGTTCGGCGCGGGTCAGTCGCAGCTGGATGGACAGGCCCACCGCCAGCATCACCAGCGGCAACATGGCATCGGCCAGCTGCTTGAGCGCGGTGGCGATCCATGCCGGTGGTTCGGCCGGCATCAGGGTCAGGGCCGCCACGAGGGCCCACAAGGGCGGGAAGCGGGCGATCCGCCCCAGCACCTGCAGCGCGCTGGGCGGGGTGTCGCCACTGTAACGGGCCAGCACGATCAGGCCGAAGCTGGACAGCAGCAGGAAGGTGCCGAACTGATCGTAGACCACGGCGTAGGGCAGGGCCGCGTCGCCCAGCAGCGCCCGGACCATGGGGTAGCCAATGAAACTGGAGTTGGCCAGCGCCACGCAGATCAACAGCACCGCATGGACGTCACGGGCGAAGCCGAACACCCGCGTGGCCGCGCTGACAAGTGCCCAGGTCACCAGCATCAGCAGCCACGGCGTGGCCATCAGCCCGACCAGGCTGGTATCCAGGTGCAGCCGCGGCACATAGGTCAGCACCGCCGCCGGCAGGCACACGTACAGCACGACGCGGTTGAGCGTGTCGGGCGCGTTGTCCGGCATCACCCGGAACCGGGCGAAGACCATGCCGAGCAGCAGCATGGCAAGAATAAGGGCGAATGCATCAAAGGCCATCGTGAAAGCATCGCCGCTGATGGCCGCCGCAGGCAAGCGTGGTGGCCAGTACCGGGCCGCACGGGCCGATGACTGCGCCGCTGTTACAATCCGCGCCCGTCGGGCGACGTGCGCCGCCGCCCCTGCCAGCCGATTCCTACCGGGCCAGCCATGACCAGTACCGCGCAACCCTCCCCGCCTGCTTCCACCGTTGCGCTCGATCGTGACTACACGCTCGACCACAAATACACCCGCAGCAGTGGGCGCATCTACCTGAGCGGGGTGCAGGCGCTGGTCCGGCTGCCGCTGATGCAGCGCCTGCGCGACCAGGCCGAGGGCATCGACAGCGGCGGCTTCATCAGCGGTTACCGCGGCAGCCCGCTGGGGGGCTTCGACCTGGAACTGTGGCGTGCGCGCAAGCACCTGGAAGCGGCGAAGGTGAAGTTCAGCCCTGGCCTCAATGAAGACCTGGGCGCGACCATGGTCTGGGGCACCCAGCAGACCAACCTGTTCCCAGGTGCCAACGTGCAGGGCGTGTTCGGCATGTGGTACGGCAAGGGCCCAGGCGTGGACCGCTGTGGCGATGTCTTCAAGCATGCCAACGCGGCGGGCACCGGCCGCCATGGTGGCGTGCTGGCGCTGGCCGCCGATGACCATGCCTGCCGCAGCTCGACGCTGCCGCATGGCAGTGAAGACGAGTTCGTCAGCGCGATGATGCCGGTGCTGAACCCGGCCGGGGTGCAGGACATCCTCGACATGGGCCTGCTGGGCTGGGCGATGAGCCGTTACACCGGGCGCTGGATCGGCTTCAAGACCATCGCCGAGACGGTGGAATCGTCGGCCTCGGTGGACGTGGATCCGTTCGCACGGCGCATCGTGCTGCCGGAGGACTTCGACATGCCGGCCGGTGGGCTCAACATCCGCTGGCCCGACCCGCCGCTGGACCAGGAAATGCGCCTGCACCGGTATGCGGTAAAGGCCGCGCAGGCCTTTGCCCGCGCCAACGGCATCGACCGCACGGTGATGGATGCGCCGCAGGCCCGGCTGGGCATCGTCACCACTGGCAAGAGCTATCTGGACGTGCTGCAGGCGCTGGAGTACCTGGGCCTGGACGAGGCCGCCTGCGCCGCCATCGGCATCCGCGTGTACAAGGTGGGCATGAGCTGGCCGCTGGAGCCGGAGGGTATCGCCCGCTTCGCCCGCGGCCTGCAGGACATCGTGGTGGTGGAGGAAAAACGCGCCTTCATCGAGCGGCAGATGAAGGAGCAGTTCTTCAACTGGCCCGATGCCTGGGGTCCACGTCCGTCCATCGTCGGCAAGCATGACGAAGCCGGGGAGTGGATCCTGCCTTCCACCGGCGAACTGACCCCGGCCACCATCGCCGGGGTGATCGGCCGGCGCATCCAGCGCTTCTTCAACAACGACACCATCGAACAGCGCCTGCAGTGGATGCAGGAAAAGGAAGCCGAACTGGCGCTGCCGCGCGCCAGCTTCCCGCGCGTGCCCCATTACTGCTCCGGCTGCCCGCACAACACGTCCACCAACGTGCCCGAAGGCAGCCGCGCGCTGGGCGGCATCGGCTGCCATTACATGGTCACGTGGATGGACCGCAATACCGATACGTTCACCCACATGGGCGGGGAAGGTGTGACCTGGGCCGGGCAGGCCGCGTTCACCGATACCCCGCATGTGTTCCAGAACCTGGGCGATGGCACCTACTTCCACAGTGGCTCGCTGGCGATCCGCCAGGCGGTGGCGGCCGGGGTCAACATCACCTACAAGATCCTCTACAACGACGTGGTGGCAATGACCGGTGGCCAGCCGGTGGACGGCCCGCTGAGCGTGCCGGACATCGCCCGGCAGATGCGCGCCGAAAGCATCCAGACCATCGTGGTGGTATCGGACCAGATCGGGAAATGGACCGCGCAGCGCGAACAGTTCCCGGAAGGCGTGGCCTTCCACGACCGCAGTGCGCTGGATGCCGTGCAGAAAGCGCTGCGCGAGGTGAAGGGTGTTTCAATCCTGATCTATGAGCAGACCTGCGCGACGGAGAAGCGGCGTCGACGCAAGCGCGGCAAGCTGGAAGATCCGGCCAAGCGGGTGCTGATCAATTCGCTGGTCTGCGAAGGCTGCGGCGACTGTGGCAAGAAGAGTTTCTGTGTCTCGGTGCTGCCGAAGGAAACCGAGTTCGGCCGCAAGCGCGACATCGACCAGTCCAACTGCAACAAGGACTATTCCTGCGTCAGCGGATTCTGCCCCAGCTTTGTCACCGTGCACGGCGGCACGCTGCGCAAGGGCAGCAAGCGTGATGCGGCCAGCCTGTTCGACGCGTTGCCGGCGCCGGTCGTGCGCAGCCAGCTCGACCAGCCGTGGAACATCCTGATCACTGGCGTGGGTGGGACCGGCGTGGTCACCATCGGTGCCCTGCTGGGCATGGCCGGCCACCTGGAAGGCAAGGGTGCCAGCGTGCTGGACCAGACCGGACTGGCGCAGAAGGGCGGTGCGGTAACCACCCATATCCGCATCGCGCGCAGGCCCGATGACATCCACGCCGTGCGCATCGCCGCCGGCGAAGCCGACCTGGTGCTGGGCTGTGACATGGTGGTGGTCAACGATTACTGGGCGCTGTCCAAGGTGCGCGCCAGCCGCTCGCAGGTGGTGCTCAATACCTACGAAGCGATGCCCGGCGGCTTCACCACGCGCCCGGACATGCAGTTCCCCGCCACCGACATCATTGCCGGCGTGCGCGTGGCCCTGGGCGGTGAGCAACCGCTGCTGCTCGATGCCACGCAGCTGGCCACGGCATTGCTCGGCGATGCGATCGGTGCCAACCTGTTCATTCTCGGCTTTGCCTGGCAGCACGGCCTGGTGCCGCTGTCCTTCGAAGCCTTGATGCGCGCCATCGAGCTAAATGGCGCGGCCGTAGCGATGAACCAGCAGGCCTTTGCCTGGGGCCGGCTGGCGGCGGTGGATCCGCACGCCGTGCAGCAGGCCGCCGGCGTGGCCGCCAGTGCCACGGTCGCTGCTGGCGAAGCGGCGTCGGGCCGTCCGCTGGATGCGTTGCCGCCCGGTGGATGGGAAGGCAGCGAATGGGGCGCCACTTCGGCGCCCACGCCCGGGACCGGCCCACGTGTCCCGCATGGGGTCTCTGCGGTGGGCGGCGCGACGCACGGTGACATCAGCTTCCTGCCCTTGGACGATGCCCGTTTGTCACGTTCGCTGGACGAGGTCATCGAGCGCCGCGCACGCTTCCTCGTCGACTATCAGGATGAGGCCTACGCTCAGCGCTATCGCGCGCTGGTCGCGCGAGTGCGTTCAGCCGAGCGCGCTGCGGTGGCCGGCGCCAGCGTGCTGACCGAGACGGTGGCGCGCCAGTTGTTCAAGCTGATGGCCTACAAGGACGAATACGAAGTGGCGCGGCTGTACACCAGCGGCGAGTTCCAGCGCCGCGTGCAGCAGCAGTTCGAGGGCGATTACCAGCTGCGCTTCCATCTGGCGCCACCGCTGCTGGCGAAGAAGGATGCCGATGGCCACCTGATCAAGCAGGAGTACGGCCCCTGGGTGATGAAGGCATTCGCCGTGCTGGCGCGCCTGCGGTTCCTGCGCGGGGGCGCGCTGGATGTGTTTGGCCGCACCGCCGAGCGGCGCATGGAGCGCCGCTTGATCCAGGACTACGAAGCACTGGTGCAGGTGCTGCTGGACGGGCTGGATGAAACACGGCTGGCCCTGGCAGTGGAGATCGCCGATGTGGTCGGACAGATCCGCGGCTACGGGCATGTCAAGGAAGCCAACGTGGCCAAGGCCAAGGCGCGTGAAGCCGCCCTGCTGGCGCAATGGCGGAATCCGCGGGCGCTGCATATCGTGCAGGTGGCGTAAGGTCAACGGACGCGGACTTCACCCCCGCCGCCACAGCAGCAACCGGTTGTTGGCCGGCATCGCCACGTTGCCCAGCGTGGTGAATCCGCTTTCCGCCGCCAGCCCCTGCACGGCTTCCAGGTCACGGATACCGCTGCGCGGATCAAGCGCCTTCAGCCACGCATCGAACTTTGCATTGCTGTCACTGGTGAACTTTCCGCGCACGTTGAACGGGCCATAGACGGCCAGCAGGGCACCGGCGGAGGTGACCGCCGGCAGCCCCGCGAACAGGGCCTGCACGTAGTCCCAGCCCATGATGTGCAGGGTGTTGGCACTGTAGACCGCATCGAACGGCGCAACCGACGTGGGCAACGGCAGCGCCACCGACGGTGGCAGGCTGGCCTGCAGCGCGAATGCCGGCAGCAGGTTGGGGGTGCCGACGTGGGCACGCCAGGCCTCGATACCGGGCAGGTGATCGGGGTGGTCGCTGGGCTGCCAGCGCAGCCACGGCCAGCGCGCGGCGAAGTGCACGGCGTGTTGGCCGGTACCGCTGCCGATCTCCAGCACCCGGCGACGGTCGCCCATCCACGGATCCAACGCCGCGGCGATGGGCTCGCGGTTGCGTTCGCAGGCTTCGGAACTGGGCAGGGCAGGCATCGTGGGTCGGCTCGTGGGCGCTGGCCTGCATTGTGCACGCTTGCGCACCATGACTGCAGTCACTTGTGCCACCGTCTGCTGCTGGCGAAAGTCGAGGGGTCACCGTCGGCATCCGCCGATGGCACAGATGGGGGTGGCAGGGGTGCGACGTCGTGAGTTTCTGGCGGTTTCCGGGGTGGGCCTGGCCGGTCTGCTGCTGCCGCATGCGCGGCTGATCGCCGCCGAACAGCTGCTGCAACCGGCCGATCCGGTGCAGGGCAAGCGCCTGGCCGATGCGGCCTTGCAGCGCGCGCGCAGCCGTGGCGCCAGTTACTGCGACGTGCGCATCGGCCGCTACCTCAACCAGGCGGTGATCACCCGCGAGCGCACGGTGCAGAACGTCACCAACAGCGAATCCAGCGGGGTAGGCATCCGGGTCATCGTCGACGGCGCCTGGGGCTTCGCCGCCACTCACCAGCGGACGCCGGAAACGGTACAGGCGGCGGTTGACCAGGCCGTGGCCATTGCCAGCGCCAATGCCCGGGTACAGTCGCGCGCGGTGCAGCTGGCGCCCACACCGGGTGTCGGCGAAGTCAGCTGGCGCACGCCGCTGCTGAAGAACGCGATGGCGGTGCCAGTGCAGGACAAGGTCGCCCTGCTGCTGGACATCAACGCTGCCGGGCTGCAGGCCGGCGCCGATTTCTTCAATTCCACCCTGTTCCTGGTCAACGAACAGAAGTACTTCGCCTCCACCGATGGGTCGTGGATCGATCAGGACATCCATCGCATCTGGTTGCCGTTCACCGCCACCGCGGTGGACAAGGCCAGCGGCAGGTTCCGCACCCGCAATGGCCTTTCCGCGCCGATGGGCATGGGGTATGAGTTCCTCGACGGCGACCGCAGCGGGCGCTACGAGCTGCCCGGCGGCGTGGTGGGCTATGGCCATTCCTATGATCCGCGCGAAGACGCCATTGCCGCCGCCCGGCAGGCGCGGCAGAAGCTCACCGCCCCATCGGTCAAGCCCGGCCGCTACGACCTGGTGCTGGATCCCAGCAACCTCTTCCTGACCATCCACGAGAACGTCGGCCACCCGCTGGAACTGGACCGCGTGCTGGGCTATGAAGCCAATTACGCTGGCACCAGTTTCGCCACGCTGGACAAGCGCGATGCAGGATTCCGCTGGGGCAGCGGGATCGTCAATTTCTTCGCCGACAAGACCCAGCACGGCAGCCTCGGCGCGGTCGGCTACGATGACGAAGGCGTCCGCTGTGGACGCTGGGACCTGGTCCGCGATGGCATCCTGGTGGATTACCAGGCCACCCGCGATGAGGCCCATATCCTTGGCCGCGAGGCCTCCCACGGCTGCAGCTACGCCGATTCCTGGTCAAGCGTGCAGTTCCAGCGCATGGCCAATGTCTCGCTGGCGCCCGGCAAGGCCCCGCTGTCGGTCGCCGACATGGTCAAGGACGTGGAAAACGGCCTGTACATCCATGGCCGCGGCTCCTACTCCATCGACCAGCAGCGCTACAACGCGCAGTTCGGTGGCCAGCTCTGCTACGCCATCAAGGACGGCCGCATCACCGGCCTGGTGGAAGACGCGGCGTACCAGATCCGCACGCCGGAGTTCTGGAATGCCTGCAGCGCCATCTGCGATGAACGCGACTTCCGCCTCGGTGGCTCGTTCTTCGATGGCAAGGGCCAGCCGGCGCAGGTATCAGCGGTGTCGCACGGTTCGTCCACCACCCGTTTCAACGGCATCAACATCATCAACACCGCGCGCAGCCTCGGCGCATGACCGCACGCCCACACCCCGCCATGGAGAGCAGCCTTGCAACGACGTGACTTCCTAGCCCTGACCGGGCTCACCGCTGGCGGCCTGCTGGTGCCGTCCTTCTTCGGCACGGCCATCGCCGCCGAACAACTGCAGTCCACGCTGGATGTCGGGGTGAAGAAGCGGCTGGCCGATGCCGCGCTGCAGGCGGCCCGCAGTGCCGGCGCCACCTACTGCGATGTGCGCATCGGCCGCTACCTGCGGCAGTTCGTGATCACCCGCGAAGACAAGGTGCAGAACGTGGTCAACACCGAGTCCACCGGCGTGGGCATCCGCGTGCTGGTCAACGGGGCCTGGGGCTTTGCCGCCACCAACCAGCTCAACACCACCGACGTGGCCAAGGCCGCGCAGCAGGCCGCGGTGATCGCGCGCGCCAATGCCGGGATCCAGACCGCACCGGTGCAGTTGGCCGCCGCGCCGGGCGTGGGCGAAGTCAGCTGGCGCACGCCCATCGTCAAGAATGCGATGGACGTCCCGGTGAAGGAGAAGGTCGACCTGCTGTTGGACGTGAACGCCGCAGCGATGGGCGCCGGCGCCAGCTTCGTCAATTCCATGCTGTTCCTGGTCAACGAGCAGAAGTACTTTGCTTCCACCGATGGCTCCTTCATCGACCAGGACGTGCATCGCATCTGGACGCCGATGACGATCACCGCCATCGACAAGGGCACCGGCAAGTTCCGTACCCGCGAAGGACTTTCCGCACCGATGGGCATGGGCTACGAATATCTCGATGGCGCTGCCTCGGGCAAGGTGCTCACACCCAATGGCGTGGTGAACTACGGCAATTCCTACGACATGAAGGAAGATGCCATCGCCGCGGCCAAGCAGGCGCAGGAGAAGCTCAAGGCGCCCTCGGTCAAGCCGGGCAAGTACGACCTGGTGCTCGACCCCTCGCATACCTGGCTGACCATCCACGAGTCGATCGGCCATCCGCTGGAACTGGACCGCGTGCTCGGCTACGAGGCCAACTACGCCGGCACCAGCTTCGCCACCCTGGACAAGCGCGAGCAGCGCTTCCAGTACGGCAGCGAGCTGGTGAACATCTTCGCCGACAAGACCCAGCCCGGCAGCCTCGGCGCCGTGGCGTACGACGATGAAGGGGTCAAGTGCAAACGCTGGGACCTAATCAGCGCGGGCAAGCTGGTGGATTACCAGACCATCCGCGACCAGGCCCACATCCTCGGCAAGAGCGAATCGGACGGCTGCTGCTACGCCGATTCGTGGTCCAGCGTGCAGTTCCAGCGCATGGCCAACGTGTCCATGGCACCGGGCAAGCAGCCGCTGAGCGTGGACGAACTGATCAAGGACGTGGAAAACGGCATCTACATCATCGGCGACGGTTCATTCTCCATCGACCAGCAGCGTTACAACGCACAGTTCGGCGGCCAGCTGTTCTACGAAATCAAGAACGGCAAAATCACCGGCATGCTGGAAGACGTGGCTTACCAGATCCGCACGCCGGAGTTCTGGAATGCCTGCACCGCCGTGGCCGATGAGCGCGATTACCGCCTGGGCGGTTCGTTCTTCGACGGCAAGGGCCAGCCGGGCCAGGTCTCGGCGGTTTCGCACGGTTCGTCCACCGCCCGTTTCAACGGCATCAATGTCATCAACACCGCACGCAGCCTCGGCTGACCGGTCAGGAGCCCGATACCCATGAGCATCTTCACCGAACAGCAGGCCAAGGCCATCCTCGACAAGGTCATCGCCCTGTCCAAGGCCGACGAATGCACCGCCACGCTCGGCGGTTCCATCGATGGCAACATCCGCTTCGCACTCAACAACATTTCCACCAGCGGGGTGGTCAGCAATGCCTCGCTGGCCGTGCAGGTGGCCTTCGGCAAGCGCGTCGGCACCGCTTCGATCAATGAATTCGACGACGGCGCGCTGGAACGCGTGGTGCGCCGTGCCGAAGACCTTGCCCGTCTGGCACCGGAGAACCCGGAGTTCATGCCTGCCATCGGCAAGCAGACCTACCGTGCCAGCCCGACCTTCAGTGCGTCCACCGCCGCCATCGATCCGGCGTTCCGGGCCAAGGTGGCCGCCGATTCCATCCTGCCCTGCCGCCAGGCCGGGGTCATCGCCGCCGGCTTCCTCGAGGACGGCCAGGGCTTCGTGGCCACCGCCAACAGCAACGGCAATTTCGGCTACCAGCGCACCAGCAACTTCGATTTCACCTGCACCGTGCGCACCGAAGACGGCCGCGGCTCGGGCTGGGTCGGCCGCAACCTGAAGGATGCCGCCGACTTCAAGGCCGACCAGGACGTGCGCATCGCCATGCGCAAGGCCACCGAATCGGCCGAGGCCAAGGCCCTTGAGCCGGGCAAGTACACGGTGATCCTGGAACCGGCCGCGGCGGCCGGCCTGATCAGCTTCATGATGAACTTCTTCAGCGCGCGCTCGGCGGATGAAGGCCGCAGCTTCCTGTCCAAAAAGGGCGGCGGCAACAAGCTGGGTGAACAGGTATTCGATCCCAGGGTCAACCTGTCCGCTGATCCGTGGCATGCCGAGGCACCGGTGCTGCCGTGGGACGGCGAGGGCATGCCGCGCGACCGGCTGGCCATCATCCAGGACGGCAAGGTGGTGAACCTGGACTATTCGCGTTTCTGGGCACAGAAACAGGGCAAGACCGCGCAGGCAACGCCGGGCAACCTGCTGATGGCCGGCGGCGATAAGACCACGGCCGAACTGGTGCGCACCACGCAGAGGGGCATCCTGGTCACCCGTACCTGGTACATCCGCATGGTCGATCCGCAGACCGTCCTGCTGACCGGCTTGACCCGCGACGGCACGTTCTACATCGAGAACGGCCAGATCAAGTACCCGGTGAAGAACTTCCGCTTCAACGAATCACCGGTGATCATGCTCAACAACATCGAAGAGCTTGGCCGCCCGGTCCGCGTGGCCGGCGATGAGTCCAGCTTCGTGATGATGATCCCGCCGATGAAACTGCGCGATTTCACCTTCACCTCGCTGTCCGACGCGGTCTGATGGACCGCCGCGCCTGCCTGCGCTGGTTGGCCGCTGCCGCTTCGGCGGCGGCCTTGCCGGCCACGGCGCAGTCGGGTGCCGGCGGCAACCGCTTCGATTTCTGGTTCACCCGGCTGCAGTACGACTCCGGTGACTGGGACGTGGACGCGCGGATGCCGTCCAACCTCATCACCTCGCTGATCGACTACACCAACCTGCGCGTGGATCCCAACGAACATGTGCTGCCGTTGGCCGATCCGCGCGTGCTGCGTGCACCCTTCTGTTACCTGGCCGGACACAAGCTGGTGTCGTTCAACACCGCCGAAGCCAGCAACTTCGTGCGCTATGTCCGCAACGGCGGTTTTGTCTTCGTCGACGACTGCAACCACGACATCGATGGCCTGTTCGCCAAATCCTTCGAGGCACAGATGGCACGCCTGTTCGGTGCCAAGGCCTTGAAGAAACTGCCCAACACCCACCCGCTGTACCGCAGCTTTTTCCAGTTCCCCGACGGTCCGCCCGCGACCAGTTTCGAGCTCAATGGCTGGGGCGACGACCTGGTGCACGATTACCTCAAGGGCATCGAGGTCGACGGCAGGCTGGGCGTGCTGTACAGCAACAAGGACTATGGCTGCGAGTGGGATTACGACTGGCGCAACAAACGTTTCCTGGCCGAAGACAACACCCGCTTCGGGGTGAACATCGTGATGTATGCGATGAACAACTGAGGATGGCCTTCCTGTTTGATCAACGGCCGCCGGGCGATACCCCGGGCCACCCCTTCCTTCCGCAGGGCATGCCCCGGCTCTATCCATAGGCGACTGAACGTGACACCTCCCGAACTTGAAACCCTGCTGCCACGCCTTGCCACGCTGCGCGATGCGCTGGGCCAGGCGGTGGTGGGCCAACACCAGGTCGTGGAGCAGCTGCTCATTGGCCTGCTGGCCGGTGGCCATTGCCTGCTCGAAGGTGCCCCCGGGCTGGGCAAGACCCTGCTCGTGCGCGCATTGGGACAGGCACTGGAACTGCAGTTCAGGCGCGTGCAGTTCACCCCGGACTTGATGCCCAGCGACATCCTTGGTACCGAACTGCTGGAAGAAGACCACGGCACCGGCCACCGCAGTTTCCGCTTCCAGCCCGGCCCCGTATTCACCAACCTGCTGCTGGCCGATGAGCTCAACCGCACCCCGCCCAAGACCCAGGCGGCCTTGCTGGAAGCCATGCAGGAGCGCACGGTCAGCCAGGGCGGCGCCACCCGTGCCCTGCCCGAGCCGTTCTTCGTGCTGGCCACCCAGAACCCGATCGAGCAGGCCGGCACCTACCCGTTGCCAGAAGCCCAGTTGGACCGCTTCCTGCTGCATGTGCGGGTGGACTATCCCAGCGAGACGGAGGAGCTGCAGATCCTGCGCCAGACCACCGGCAGCGCCGCTGGCAGCGTTCCCAAGGTGATGGATGCCGAGGCCGTGATCGCGCTGCAGGCCGCCGTGCGCCAGGTCCACCTGAGCGAAGACGTGCTGGCCTGGATCGCCCGCCTGGTGCGTGCGAGCCGCCCCGGCGCGGACGCGCCAGCGGCGGTGCAGCACTGGGTGAAATGGGGTGCCGGCCCGCGCGCCGGGCAGTCGCTGGTGCTGGCCGCCAAGGCGCGTGCCCTGCTGCAGGGACGCTTGGCGGCCACGCGCGATGACGTGCAGGCCCTGGCCGCGCCGGTGATGCGTCACCGCTTGCTGCTGTCCTTCACCGCCGAAGCCGAAGGGCGCAGCGCCGATGACGTGGTGGCCGCGCTACTGCAGTCGGTGCCGTTCC
>DALZLW010000115.1:0-12291 GCA_032007425.1 Stenotrophomonas sp. | reverse complement strand
TCTGCGAAGACAAGGCGTACGTGTCCTACCTGGAAGGCTGCACCGCGCCGATGCGTGACGAGAACCAGCTGCACGCCGCCGTCGTCGAGCTGGTCGCGCTGGAAGATGCGGAAATCAAGTATTCCACCGTGCAGAACTGGTATCCGGGTGACGAAAACGGCGTTGGCGGCATCTACAACTTCGTCACCAAGCGCGCCGAGTGCCGTGGTGCCCGCAGCAAGGTCACCTGGACCCAGGTGGAAACCGGCTCGGCCATCACCTGGAAGTACCCGTCCTGCGTGCTGCTGGGCGACGACTCGGTGGGCGAGTTCCACTCCGTTGCGCTGACGCACCACCGCCAGCAGGCCGATACCGGCACCAAGATGATCCACGTCGGCAAGCGCACCAAGAGCAAGATTGTCAGCAAGGGCATCAGCGCCGGCCGCGGGCAGAACACCTACCGTGGCCTGGTCAAGGTCGACCGTGGCGCCGACGGCGCGCGCAACTACACCCAGTGCGATTCGCTGCTGATCGGCAAGCAGTGCGGCGCCCATACCTTCCCCTACATCGAAGTGAAGAACCCGGGCGCCACCGTCGAGCACGAAGCCACCACCTCGAAGATTTCCGACGACCAGCTGTTCTACTGCCGTGCCCGTGGCATCAGCCAGGAAGACGCGGTGTCGATGATCGTCGACGGATTCTGCAAGCAGGTGTTCCGCGAGCTGCCGATGGAGTTCGCCGTGGAAGCCAAGAAGCTGCTGGAAGTCTCGCTGGAAGGCTCGGTCGGTTGACCCCCGGCGCCTCACTGATCTCTTGATTGCCACGCGCCGCGTGGCACTACGCGGGCCACGGTCCGTTTACGGATACTTATCATGCTGAAGATTGAAAACCTCCACGCCCGCATCGGCGACAAGGAAATCCTCAAGGGCCTGTCGCTGGACGTGAAGCCGGGCCAGGTACACGCCATCATGGGCCCCAACGGCGCCGGCAAGTCCACCCTGGGCAACGTGCTGGCCGGCCGCGAAGGCTACGAAGTCAGCGAAGGCAGCGTGTCCTTCGACGGCGTGGACCTGCTGGAGCTGGCACCGGAAGACCGCGCCGCGGCCGGGCTGTTCCTGGCCTTCCAGTACCCGGTGGAAATCCCCGGCGTGAACAACACCTACTTCCTGCGCGCGGCCCTGAATGCGCAGCGCAAGGCCCGCGGCGAAGAAGAGCTCGATTCCATGCAGTTCCTGAAGCTGGTGCGGCAGAAGCTGGCCGTGCTGCACCTGAAGGATGAACTGCTGCACCGCGGGGTCAACGAAGGCTTCTCCGGTGGCGAAAAGAAGCGCAATGAAATCTTCCAGTTGGCCGTTCTGGAACCGAAGCTGGCCATCCTCGATGAAACCGACTCCGGCCTGGACATCGATGCCCTGAAGAGCGTGGCCGACGGCGTGAACGCGCTGCGCGGCAGCGACCGCTCGTTCCTGGTCATCACCCATTACCAGCGCCTGCTCGACTACATCAAGCCGGACGTGGTGCACGTGCTGGCCGAAGGCCGCATCGTGCGCAGCGGCGGCCCGGAGCTGGCCCTGGAACTGGAAGCCCACGGCTACGATTTCCTCAAGAACCGGGTGGTGCCGGAGGCGGCTGTCTGATGAGCGCCCTGCTGGAATCCCTGGCCGCGGCCTTCTGTGGCAACGATACCCGCCGTGAGGTGCTGGACGCAGCCTTGCGCGATGGCCTGCCCGGCCCGCGCAGCGAAGCCTGGAAGTACACCTCGCTGCGGCAGCTGGACCGCCGCCGCTTCGAGCCGGCCCCGCTGGCACCGGCGACGCTGGATCCTGAGCTGCTGGCCGACATCCCCGCACCGCGGCTGGTGTTCATCAACGGCCGCCTGGATCGCGCACTGAGTGATGCCGGCGCGCTGCCGGCTGGCGTGACCCTGCAGCAGCTTTCGACCGTGCTGGCAGACGCTGCCGATGGCGCGCGCTTCCTCGAACGCCGCTACGAGCGCAACGATGAGGTCTTTGCCCGGCTCAACACCGCGCTGGCCGATGAAGGTGTCGTGCTGCGCGTGGCAGAAGGCGTACAGGTCGACGTCCCGGTGCAGCTGGTGTTTGCCAGCGTGGCCACTGGCAGCGACCTGGGCTGGCACCACCGCCACCTGATCGAACTGCGCGCCGGTGCCAGCCTGGGCGTGGTTGAACATCGCCTGGCCCTTGGCGATGCCGCCCACCTGGACAACACCGTGGCCCACGTCCACCTCGCCCAGGGCGCGGTGCTGCGCCAGGCCCGGGTGCAGACCGGCAGCGCGCGCCAGACCAGCTTCCTGCGCACCGATGCCGTGCTGGCCCGCGATGCACAGTACCACCGCGTGGACCTGGAACTGGGCGCAGCACTGAGCCGCCATGAACTCAACGTGCGACTGGAGGGCGACAATGCCCACCTGACCGCGAACGGCGTGCTGCTGGGCACCGGCCGCCGTCATGTCGATACCCGCCTGGGCATCGAACACATCGCCCGCGACACCAGCGCCGAACTGCTGTGGCGTGGCGTGGCCGGCAACCGCAGCCGCGTGGTGTTCCACGGTGGGATCCATATCCGCGATGGCGCCGATGGCACCGACGCCAATCTGTCCAACAAGAACCTGCTGCTGTCGGCCGACGCCGAGATCGATACCCAGCCCACGCTGGTGATCGACGCCGAAGAGGTGAAGGCGGCCCATGGCGCTACCGTGGGCCAGCTCGATGCCAATGCGCTGTTCTACCTGCGCTCGCGCGGGCTGCCGCAGGCACAGGCGCAGGCACTGCTGAGCGCGGCCTTCTGCCACGAGCCGCTGAAGGTGCTGCCCGAACCGCTGCGCGTGCAGCTGGGCCGGCACCTGGACCGCGCGCTGGCCGAAGCAGGCGTGGCATGAACCTGTCCAGCCAGCACGCACCGCGTGATCCCAGTGCCGGCGCGCCCGACTGGGACCTGGTCCGCCTGGACTTCCCGGTGCTGATGCGCGAAGTCAACGGCAAGCCGTTGGTGTACTTCGACAACGCCAACACCGGGCAGAAGCCGGTGCAGGTGATCGGCGCGGTGGATGAGTTCTATCGCCGCTACAACGCCAACGTCAGCCGCGCCGTCCACGCGCTGGGCACCGAGGCGACCGACGCTTACGAAGGTGCACGCGCCAAGCTAGCGCGATTCCTCAACGTGCGCGCCAACGAGCTGGTGCTCTGCAGCGGCACCACCTTCGCGCTGAACCTGGTGGCCTATTCGTGGGCCCTGCCACGGCTGAAGGCCGGCGATGTGATCCTCGTCTCGCGCATGGAACACCACGCCAACATCGTGCCCTGGCAACTGGTCGCCCAGCGTACCGGGGCGACGATCCGCGTGGCCGAGATCACCCCCGACGGTGCGCTGGACCTGGATGCCCTGCGCGCGGCGATGACCGCCGAGGTCAAGCTGCTGGCCGTGGCCCACGTCTCCAATGTGCTGGGCACGGTGAACCCGGTGCGCGAAATCTGCCGCGAAGCCCGACGCCGCGGTATCGTCACCGTGGTCGATGGCTCGCAGGCGGTACCGCACCGCAAGGTCGACGTTGCCGCGATCGGCTGCGATTTCTATGCCATCACCGGCCACAAGATGTGCGGCCCGACCGGCACCGGCGCGCTGTGGGCCCGCCGCGAGCATCTGGATGCCATGCCACCGTTCATCGGTGGCGGCGAGATGATCAAGGAAGTGAGCTTCGACGGCACGGTGTTCAACGAGGCGCCGCACAAGTTCGAAGCCGGCACCCCGAACATCGCCGGATTCATCGGCCTGGGCGTGGCCGTGGACTACCTCGAGTCACTCGGACTGGAGCACGTTGAAGCACGCGAAGCGCAACTGCTGGCGCACTTCAACGAAGAACTGTCCAGGATCGAGGGCCTGCGCATTTTCGGCACCACCCAGGACAAGGCCGCCGTCGTCTCCTTCCTGATCGAGGGCGCCCACGCGCATGACCTGGCCACTCTGTTGGATCTGGAGGGCGTGGCGGTGCGTTCGGGACAGCATTGCGCCCACCCCTTGCTGCAGTATTACGGCGTTGCAGCCACCTGCCGCGCGTCGCTGGCGTTCTACAACACGCATGCCGAGATCGAGCGGTTCATTACCGCCCTGCGCAAGGTACGCACCTTGCTGGGATGACGCAGTAAGCACATGCTTGAAACCCGAAGCCGCAGCCTCGCCTGCGGCTTCTTTTTTCCCCAGCCCACTGCGGGCTTCCCGCTGACAGGCCGTTGCGGCTTTCTGCCAGTAGCGCGCCGTATGGTCACAACCTGACGCACGCGATCCCAGCCCGTGCCGCAGAACCGTGATGCACAACGCAGCCAGCATCGCCGAACGCCCCCAGTTTATCCCGAGGATCAAACTGGAAACTCGACCATGCTCCCCCCGTATTTGCTCCGACCACAGGCACCCTGTACCTTCCCGCCTGCGGCTGCAGGAACCGCTGACACATGGGCCTGCCCAGATCCCAACGTGACAGGCACACTGGTACGCCAGGCGCTGCGTGACTTCCAGAGCGGTGACGCCTACGGCGCCAAGGCCGTCATCCAGCCCAGCGGCAGGGAGCTGCTGGCGTTGCTGGACACCGACCAGCTTGACCCGCGCTTTGCCAATGAACGGCTGAACTGGAAACTCAACGCATTGGTCAGTGCCAACCAGCGCTACTGCGCCACCAAACTGGTCGGCTCAAATGCCTACAATCGGCTGCGTGACCTTCCTCGGTCGCAATCGTTGATCGTGCTGTACGAGAAACTCGGCATGACGCCGCTGGCCATTCTGGACGGCACGGAGATTTCAGCCCGTCGCACCGGTGCCTACGCCTCGGTGGTGGTCGATACCCTGCTGGCCACGCGCAAGCCGTTTTCCGTCGTGCTGTTCGGTGCGGGTCCAATCGCAGATTGCTTCATCGATGACCTTCATGCCCATCACGGTGAGCGCATTGAACGCGTCACCGTCGTGACACGCACGCCAGCCACTGCGCAGCGCTTCGCTGCAACCGCATCAACACGGACCGGGCTGCCGATCTCTGCGGCGCAAGGCAAGCAGGCGGCAGGCAATGCAGACCTGATCATCACCGCCACCAACACGCGCGCCCCCGTGCTCGCGCGCCAGGACGTCAACGAACGCAGCGTGCTGCTGCACCTTGGCGGCGACGAGCTCGCTCCAGACCTGGTGGCCTGGATGCTGGAAGAAGGCCGGGTGGTCTGCGATGACGTCGATACCGTATCCCATCGCAACTCCCAGAGCCTGGCGTTGTTCTTCTCGCGCACGGGACGCACCCTGCATGATGCCGCCCGCGACCACCGCATCGCCAACTTGCCGAACCTGCTGGCCCACCCCGCAAAGGAAACACGCTCGGGCCCGGCGCTGGTGACCTGCGTCGGACTGCCGGTACTGGATCTGTATCTCGCCCAGTGGGTTTACGAGCAGCAGCGGGCCGGCGGCTGACCGGCCTGGGCGTGTTCCGCCCCCCGTGTACGGCGCTTCGGCGGCGACGATCCGCACGCTAGAATGGCCTCATGAACGAGCTGATCTTCCGTACGGCCACCGCCGCCGACATCCCCGCCCTGATCCATCTGGTCACTTCGGCCTATCGGGGCGACGCCAGCCGCGCCGGCTGGACGACCGAAGCCGACATGCTCGATGGCGCGCGGATTGACGCCGAAGGCATCCAGGCGGACCTGGACCGCCCGCGCTCGGCCATCCTGGTCGCCGAGCGCGAAGGTCGCCTGGTGGCCTGTGCCCATGTCGCTGATGGCGGCCAGCACGGCTACTTCGGCATGTTCTCCGTGTCGCCGACCGAGCAGGGCGGGGGTATCGGCAAACAGGTCATCGCCGCCGCCGAGGCCCATGCCGTGCGCGAATGGGGGCTGACCAGCATGCTCATGACCGTGATCGACATCCGCGAAGAACTGATCGCCTTCTACGAACGCCGGGGCTACGTGCGCACCGGTATCAAGAAGCCATTCCCCTACGGCGATGAGCGCTTCGGCATCCCCAAGCGCGATGACCTGCAGTTCGAGGTACTGGAAAAGCAATTGACGCAGGCCGCCGCATGAGCGAGGCCTGGACCTTCGTCAGCGCCACGGCCGACCTGCTGCCTGGTGAACTGAGAACCGTGTTCGATGAGGTCACCGGGACCCCGATCGTGGTGTTCAACCTGGATGGGGAGCTGTACGCACTGGAAGACCAGTGCAGCCATGAGGAGTTCGAGCTGTCGTCGGGCACCTTCAACACCAGCGAGGGCAGCATCGAATGCGTGCTGCACGGGGCGCGTTTTGATGTCCGCGATGGCCGTGCGCTGTGCGCACCGGCTTACAGTCCAGTGCCGAAATTTCCGGTGAAGCGCGAACACGACGCGGTGTGGACCCGCGACGACCGGGACTGATTCCAGCCAGGGCACCCATGCAGTCCGCACTGGTGGCCGTCCGCCCAGACGCTGGCCAGTCGCGTCTCGCAGATGCGGATCATTATCATTGTTGCTACGGTGCCCTCCGACGAGCTTCCTGCACGCATGGCGTGTCGCGGGTCCGATTGCCCTCCCCCGATACAAGCTGTTTTTGACAATGCTTCCCATTTGCGCCGCGTAACGGTTCTCATTACAATTCGTCACACTGTGTCAACGTCGACACAGTGCCCTGGGGAAACGCGTGCACCATAGGCACCACCACCATCGCTTCGCCTCTGCCATGTGCAGCCAGCGTCCCGCCCTGGGAATGCTGCTGACGTGGCTTGCGTTGCTGTCGATGGTGCTGGGTGGTCTGCCAGCCCTTGCTGGCCCTGGCCAGGACATGCATGCGTCATCGTCCCAGCAGGCCCAACCGGGCCAGGAAACCGGGCAGCTCCCCGGCGCCCCCTGCAGTGAGCAGGAAGAACCACCGGCCAAACCACGCCGCGGCAGCAGCACGACGCTGGCCAAGGCGGCTGACACCACGCCGGCCGTGTTCGCGCGTGGCAGCAGTGCACTGATCATCGCGGCCCTGCTGGCGGCACCACCGCAGCACCAGCCCGTCATCGCCGATGCACCCGCTACGCCGCTGCCTGCCCCGCCCGGGCTGCGCATGCAACGCGGCCAGGCCCCGCCGCTCGCCTGATCCCCACAGCGCCCCTGCCCGTCCCGGGCAACCGCCTGCTGCGCCCCACGTCCTGACACTTTCCCTGGTGCCGTCGCCCTGACGCGCGCCCTCCCGCAGCGCGCGCCACGCGCACTGTGGGCCTCATTCCTGTCCAGAGGTTCTGCCCATGGCCAAGCGCCATCGTTTCCGCCCATCCGTTTCCCACACCCTGCTGTGCACCGCGCTGTCCGCTGCATTGGCTGCACCCGCCCTCGCCCACGGTAATGCCGCTGCCGCGCCACAGACCCTGGACACCGTGGTGGTCACCGCCTCCGGGTTTGAACAGAAGATCACCGATGCGCCTGCCAGCATCTCGGTGATCACCCGCGAAGAACTGGCCAAGCGCCCCTACATGACCCTGCTCGATGCGGTGCGTGACCTGGAAGGCGTGGACGTTGGCGAGACCCGCGACAAGACCGGCCAGGGCACCATTTCCATGCGCGGCATGGGCTCGGACTACACCCTGATCCTGGTCAACGGCCGCCGCCAGAACAACCACGGCGACATCTATCCGAACAACTTCGGTGGCAACCAGTTCAACCACATCCCGCCACTGGATGCGATCGAACGCATCGAAGTGATCCGCGGCCCCGCCTCCACCCTGTACGGTGCCGACGCCATGGGCGGGGTGATCAACATCATCACCAAGCGCACGCTGGACACCTGGCACGGCTCGGTCACGCTGGGCCGTACCTTCGAAACCAACGACGAGTTCGGCGATGACAGCACCGCCGATCTGTTCGTCACCGGCCCGCTGGTGCCCGGCGTGCTCAACCTCAGCGCGCGCGCCAGCTGGTATGACCGCAATGCCTCCAATCCGGTGTATTCGCCGGTCACCGACCCGGCTGGCCAGCAGCACACCCGCTCGCTGGGCTTCGGCGGCGGCGGCAAGACCGTGGACAACACCAACAAGTCCGGTGGCCTCAGCCTGGCCTGGAACCTCAGCGACGCGCAGACCCTGACCCTGGACTACGACACCTCGGTGCAGGAATACGACAACGCCATCAGGATCAACGATGCCGGCCAGGAGGAATACCCGGTCGGCACCGTCGACAACCTCAACAGCATCTGGCGCAGCGCCAATTTCTGCCGCGGCGCCGCCGGTGGCAATGCCAACGCCTGCCGCACCAACGGCGGCACCTGGTCCCGCCGTGCCGACCCACGCGTCGGCTACAGCGCCACCCAGGAGTTCACCCGCGATGCCTGGTCGCTCGCCCACGAAGGCAACTGGAGCTTCGGCAACAGCCTGGTGTCGCTGTCGCACGTGGCCACCAACAACGACGGCCGTACCATGCCCTTCACCGTGGCCGAGCGCGAACTGCTGCTGCAGATGATCGACGCCACCGGTCCGTACGCCAACATGCCCCTGGCCGAGCGCCGCGCCCTGGCCGAATCCACCTTCCTGCCGCGCCCCAAGCGCACCCTGGAAAGTGCCCAGTACACGCTTGATGCCAAGTTGGACATTCCGTTCCAGGCAGCAGGCGAACACGTCGCGGTGATCGGCGGCCAGGTGATCCAGGGCGAGCTGACCGACGGCGTGTTCGGCATGGAAAGCGGCAACCCCGGTCGCAAGCAGGAGCACAACATGTACTCGCTGTTTGCCGAAGACACTTGGAAGATACTGGAACCGCTGGCCATCACCTACGGCCTGCGCTACGACAACCACGACGTGTTCGGCGATCACCTGAGCCCGCGCCTGTACGGCGTCTACACCGTCAGCGAAGCGTGGACCATCAAGGGCGGTGTCAGCACCGGCTTCAAGACCCCCAAGACCACCCAGCTGTACGACGGCGTGACCGGCTTTGGCAGCCAGGGCACCAGTCCGATGTACGGCAATCCGGACCTGCAGCCGGAAACCAGCACCAGCACCGAGCTGGCGGCGTACTGGGAACACCCGGCGGGCCATTCCTTCAACGCCACCATCTTCCACAACAAGTTCGACGACAAGATCGCCTCCCAGCCCTGCGGCGCCGCCCTCGTACTGACCTGCACCAGCAGCGGTGAATACGCCAGCCTGGGCTATGCCAGCAGCAGCAAGACGGTGAACATCGACGAGGTGGTGATCCAGGGCGCCGAAGTGGCCGGCCGCTGGGCAATCAGTGACCAGTTCGCCCTGCGCGCCAACTACACCTACACCGACAGCGAGCAGAAGAGTGGTGCGCAGAAGGGCCTGCCGATGGGCTTCAGCGCCAAGCACATGGCCAATGCCACGTTCGACTGGCAGGCCACCGAACGCTTCAGCCTGTTCATGAGTGCCGAAATGCGTTCCAAGCGGTACAGCGGGCTCAACGCCACCACCGGGCAGGAACAGTATTACAAGGACTACACCGTGCTGCATTTGGGTGCTTCGTACAAGGCGACGGATTGGATGACGGTCAACGCGCGCATCAACAACCTGCTGGACCGCGACTTCACCACCTACCAGTATGCGTTCAACGACATCAACGGCGACGGCGTGTTCGAAGACGGCACCGACGAGGTCGGCTTCGTGGACGATTACAACAACAAGGACAAGGCCCGCAGCATCTGGCTGAGCGTCAACCTGCGCTTCTGAGCCCGGCGGCCCCCGCCGCTCGTGAGGGTGGGGCGACCTTCTGGTCGCCCCACTTAATTGCGAACTATTCTCATTGATGCTGTAATTCCGTCTTTCCTGCGGCTTTTCCTGAACGTGTCGTCCGAACCGTCCTCTGCCAGCACCGTCCAGCGCCAGGCCAATCGTGGCTTCTGGCTGCGCACACTGCACCAATGGCATTGGATCAGCTCGGCCGTCTGCCTGATCGGCATGCTGCTGTTTGCCGCCTCCGGCATTACCCTGAACCACGCGGCCAAGATCGAAGCCAGTCCCCAGGTGAGCGGCCAGCAGTTGGACCTGCCCGAGGACATCCTGGCCACGCTGGGCGCACGCGAGGACGGTAACGCGCCGCTGCCACGTCCGCTGCGCGCCTGGCTGGAGCCCCGGCTGGACATCCGTATCGGCGGCCGCCCCGCCGAATGGACAGCGGAGGAAATCTACCTGTCGCTGCCCAGGCCCGGCGGCGATGCCTGGTTGAGCATCGACCGCGGGACTGGCGCGGTGGAATATGAAACCACCTCGCGCGGCGTCGTTTCCTACCTCAACGACCTGCACAAGGGCCGCAACGCCGGCCCCGCCTGGGGCTGGTTCCTCGACCTCTTCGCGGTGTCCTGCCTGGTGTTCTGCATCACCGGCTTGTTCCTGCTGCACCTGCATGCGCGGCAACGGCGCATGACCTGGCCGTTGGTCGGCCTGGGCCTGATGATCCCGTTGCTGATCGCCCTGCTGTTGATCCACTGACCTTCCCTCTACTTTGCCCCCACTTCCGGAGCCGCCCATGCGCGTCACCCTGACCATCGCCCTCAGCGGCCTGCTGGCATCCTCGCCCGCTTACGCGGCCACGCTGGACATCAACGTCGAAGTCCCCAAGCTCAATGTCGCCGAGTACCACCGTCCGTATGTCGCGGTCTGGGTGGAAGGCGCCGACCAGAAGGCCGCGGCCAACCTGTCGGTGTGGTACCAGCAGACCGGCAACAGCGAAGGCCACGGCACCAAGTGGCTGCCAGACCTGCGCCAGTGGTGGCGCAAGAGCGGCCGCACGCTGGAAGTTCCGGTGGACGGTATCACCGGCCCCACCCGCCCGGCCGGCAAGCACGCGCTGAGCTTCAAGGACAGCCAGCCGGCGCTGAAGCAACTGGCGCCCGGCAACTACACCCTCGTGGTGGAAGCCGTGCGTGAGGTCGGCGGCCGCGAGCTGTTGAAGATCCCCTTCACCTGGCCCATCACCAGCCCGCAGAGCGGCAAGGCGCAGGGCGCCACCGAACTGGGCCTGGTTACCCTGAGCGCGAAGTAAAGCCCGCACCACCATCCCGTCACCGGAGTCCTGTCCCATGAAGCGCATGCTCGTCCTAGCCGCCGCCCTGGCCGCTGCCCTTCCCTTCGCCGCCAGCGCCCACAAGGCCTGGCTGCTGCCCTCGCAGACGGTGATCGCCGGCAACGCGCCGTGGATCACCGTCGACGGTGCGGTGTCCAACGACCTGTTCTACTTCAACCATGTGCCGCTGCGCACCGAATCGCTGGTGATCACCGCGCCCGATGGCAGCACCGTGCAGCCGCAGAATGCAGCCACCGGCAAGTTCCGCAGCGTGTTCGACGTGGAACTGAAGCAGCAGGGCACCTACCGCATCGCCTCGGTCAACGCCGGCCTGTTCGCCACCTATGAACTCAATGGCGAACGCAAGCGCTGGCGCGGAACCGTCGCCACCATCGGCGAACTGCCCAAGGACGCCAGGAAGGTCGAAGTCAGCGAATCGGTGGGGCGGGTGGAAACCTTCGTCACCAACGGGGCGCCCAACGCCACTGCGCTGGCGCCGACCAACAAGGGCATCGAATTGATCGCACTGGGCCATCCCAACGATCTGTTTGCCGGTGAAGAAGCCGGTTTCCGCGTGCTGGTGGACGGCAAGCCGGCTGCCGGCCTGGAATTCGAGATCGTCCGTGGCGCCACCCGCTACCGCAACGCGCAGGAAGAAATCAAAGTCACCAGCGACGCCAAGGGCGAGTTCCGCGTCAGCTGGCCCGAGGCCGGCATGTACTGGCTGGAAACCGGCAGCGAAGACGGCAAGACGTCGGTCAAGCAGGCCGCCAAGCGTCGGCTGAGCTACGTGGCCACGCTGGAAGTGCTGCCGCAATGATCCAGCGTCGGGCCTGCAGCGGCGTTGCAACGATTGGCGCGGGCATGCCGACCCTTCCTGCCTGCAGCGCCCGATGAGTGTTCCGGCCGCGAGCATCGCCCGGCTGGGCGGCACCACCATGGGCACCACCTGGAGCGTGAGCCTGGTGGTGCCACCCCAGCGCGACCTGCACCCGCTGCACCACGCTATCCAGGCCCGCCTGGACCGCGTGGTGGACCAGATGAGTACGTGGGAACCCGGCTCGGACCTGATGCGCTTCAACCGCGCCACCACCGGCCACTGGTTGCCGCTGCCACTGCAGACCCTGCAGGTGCTGGCCTGCGCGCAGGACGTCGCGCGTGCCAGCGACGGCGCCTTCGATCCCACCATCGGCCCTCTGGTGGCCCTGTGGGGCTTCGGCGCGCAGGCCGGGCCGCGCCACGCGCCCGACACGACCGCGCTGGACGCGGTTCGCGCGCGCTGCGGCTGGCAGCGA
>DALZLW010000114.1:0-12316 GCA_032007425.1 Stenotrophomonas sp. | reverse complement strand
GACGCTTACACACTTTCCAGGCGTGCTCCTTCAACCACTCGGACACCTCTCCGGATTCCCTGCCAGCGGCAATGCCTCAGCAGGGGCGCAGATTCTATCGAGCACCGGGCACTTGCACAAGCCCCCTGACGATCAGCACGGGGAGGGCTGGACAGGCATGGCACAATGGCACTTCCGATGAAGCCGGTGGCCTGATGTCCTATCTCGTCCTTGCCCGCAAGTGGCGTCCCAAGCGTTTTGCCGAACTGGTGGGCCAGGA
This sequence comes from Stenotrophomonas sp., assembly GCA_032007425.1. Classification (GTDB taxonomy): domain Bacteria; phylum Pseudomonadota; class Gammaproteobacteria; order Xanthomonadales; family Xanthomonadaceae; genus Stenotrophomonas. The sequence goes on along the minus strand of DALZLW010000114.1, from coordinate 12,057 downwards.
GCACGTGGTCCGCGCGCTCAGCAATGCGCTGGACAGCGGCCGCGTGCACCATGCATTCCTGTTCACCGGTACCCGTGGGGTGGGCAAGACCACCATCGCGCGCATTTTCGCCAAGTCGCTGAACTGCGAACAGGGCACCAGCGCTGATCCGTGTGGGCAGTGTCCGGCGTGCCTGGACATCGATGCCGGCCGCTACATCGACCTGCTGGAAATCGATGCCGCGTCCAATACCGGTGTCGATGATGTCCGCGAGGTCATCGAGAACGCGCAGTACATGCCGTCGCGCGGCAAGTTCAAGGTCTACCTGATCGACGAAGTGCACATGCTGTCCAAGGCGGCCTTCAATGCGCTGCTGAAGACGCTGGAAGAGCCGCCGGAGCACGTGAAGTTCCTGCTGGCCACGACCGATCCGCAGAAGCTGCCGGTGACCGTGCTGAGCCGCTGCCTGCAGTTCAACCTCAAGCGCCTGGACGAGGGCCAGATCCAGGGCCAGATGACCAAGATCCTTGGCGCGGAAGAAATCGAAGCTGATCCGAGTGCGATCGTGCAGCTGTCCAAGGCCGCCGACGGCAGCCTGCGAGACGGCTTGTCGCTGCTCGATCAGGCCATCGCTTACGCCGGTGGCGCGCTGCGCGACGACGTGGTGCGGACGATGCTGGGCACGGTCGATCGCACCCAGGTCGCGGCGATGCTGCAGGCGCTGGTGGACGGTGACGGTGAGCGCCTGCTGCAGGTGGTGGCCGCGCTGGCTGAGTTCTCCCCGGATTGGGCCGGTGTGCTGGAGGCGTTGGCCGAAGGCCTGCACCGCATCCAGGTGACCCAGCTGGTGCCCACGGCAGCCAGCGCCGAAGGCGAGGGCCTGGACGTGGCCGCCTTTGCTGCGCAGCTGCGTGCCGAGGTGGTGCAGTTGTGGTACCAGATGGCAGTCAGTGGCCGACGCGACCTGCCGCTGGCGCCGAGCCCGCGCGCTGGATTTGAAATGGCGGTGCTGCGCATGCTGGCGTTCCGCCCGGCCGCGCTGGTGCCGTCGGTGCCGCAGGCGCCGGAAAATCCGCAGCCTGGCGCTGATGCGCAGGGCGGTGCGGGGTCCGGCCCGGCCGGTATCGCGGCTGCCGCTCCAGCAGCGGCGGAGCGTTCGAGCAGCACGCCTTCTAGCAGTGCGCCTTCGATCACGGCAGTGGCGCAGGCGAGCGCGCCTGTTGAGATTGCCGTGCCTGCCCCGGCTGCCAACGATCTCCCCGCTGCGGACAACGCCGTGCTGCCGCCCACGGTGGCTGCGGCTGAGTCACCTGCAAAGGCGACGGCCGAGCTGACCGATTCGACAGAAAACGCGCTGACGCCGGACGAGGCCGCTGATGCCAGCGCGCCTGCCGCGCCAGCGGCCCCACCGCCGCCAGAATCAACGCCTGCAGCACCGCCGATGGCGGCACTCAAGGCAGAAAACGACACAGTCGCCCCGCCCAGCGACGACCTGCCACCTTGGGACACCGCTGCGGCCGACGAGGCGTGCGATGAAGCGCTGGCTGCAGAAATGGCCGGGCCCGAAGCGGCCATGGTGCCGCCGCTGTGCGACGTCCAGACGCCTGCACCTGTGCAGGCCTCGGCTGCCGATCAGGCCGCCGACGAACTGGCCGCGGCCTTCCGCCCGGAAGGCATTCCCATCAGCCCGCCGTCCCGTGATGCCGATGGCACCGGCGAGCCGTCCATCGGCGTGCTCGATACAGCCGAGGACTGGCTGGAGCTGGTGGCTTCCAGCAAGCTGGGCGGTCCTTCGCGGCAGCTGGCGGCCAATGCGGCGTTCATCAGTTATCAGCACGGGGTCTTGAAACTGGGCTTATCGCCCGGATTTGAGTACCTGCGTTCGGAAAGCGCGCTGGCCGCGCTTTCCGGCACGCTGGAGCAGGCCCTGGGCCAAGCGCCGAAAATCGTGGTGGATACTACGGAGGCGCCGGCCGAGACCCTGCACCAGCGCACCGACCGTCAGCGTGGCGAGCGCCAGCAGGCGGCCGAGGCTGAGTTCCTGGCCGATCCGGAAGTGCAGGTGCTCATGCAGCAGCACGGCGCCCGGCTCGTGTCCGATTCCATCCGTCCTTTAGAAGAGTAAGCAACCATGCGTGGCAACATTGCACAGATGATGCAGCAGGCCCAGAAGATGCAGGAAAACCTGCAGAAGGCCCAGGAAGAAATCGCCCGTCTCGAGGCCACCGGCACCGCTGGCGGTGGCATGGTCAGCATCACCCTGACCGGTGGCAAGGAGTGCCGCAAGGTGCGCATCGACCCGTCGCTGCTGGGTGACCAGGAAATGCTGGAAGACCTGATCGCCGCGGCGTTCAACGATGCATCCAACAAGATCGATGCCGAATCCAAGAGCCGCATGGGCTCGGCGACCGCCGGCATGCAGCTGCCGCCGGGCATGAAGCTGCCGTTCTGAGGCTGACTTCATGGCGCCGGGCCACTGGCCTGGCGCCACATTGAAACATCCAACCAGCAGGTCCCGCGCGTGTCCGCACCGTTGCTAGAACAATTGATCGATGCGCTGCGGGTGTTGCCCGGCGTGGGCCAGAAGACGGCCCAGCGCATGGCCTACCACCTGCTGGAGCGCAACCGTGACGGCGGCATCCGTCTGGCCGGTGCGATGGCCGAGGCCATGGACCGTATCGGGAATTGCGCGCAGTGCCGCGATTTCAGCGAATCCGAACTGTGCCCGACCTGTGCCAACAGCAGCCGTGATCGCGGGCAGTTGTGCGTGGTGGAAACGCCCGCCGACCGCCTGGCCATCGAGAACGCGACCGGTTTCCGCGGGGTTTACTTCGTGCTGCAGGGCCGGCTGTCACCGCTCGATGGGGTGGGGCCGCGCGAACTCGGGCTGGAACGGCTGGAAACCCGGCTCGGCGAAGGCGAGGTGCAGGAAATGATCATCGCCACCAGTGCCACCGTGGAAGGCGAGGCGACCGCGCATTATGTCGCCCAGCTCGCGCGCGGGCACAAGGTGCATGCCAGCCGCTTGGCGCAGGGCCTGCCATTGGGTGGTGAACTGGAATACGTGGACCGTGGCACCTTGTCGCACGCCTTTGGCACGCGCAGCGAATTCCGCGATTGATCCCCGCCGCCATGCCTACAATGGCGGACAACACTCCGCAAAGGCAGGCCATGAGCAGCGAAACGATCTTCAGCAAAATCATCCGCCGCGAGATCCCGGCCAGCATCGTCTATGAAGATGACGAGGTGCTGGGCTTCAAGGACATCGCACCGCAGGCGCCGGTGCACGTGTTGTTCATCCCGAAGAATGACATCATTCCCACGCTGGATGACCTCCAGCCGGGGCAGGCCCACCTGATCGGCAAGCTGGCATTGGCAGCTGCGGCCTACGCGCGGGAGCAGGGGCTGGCGCAGGACGGCTATCGCATCGTGATGAACTGCCGTGAGCATGCCGGGCAGACGGTGTTCCACATCCACCTGCACCTGTTGGCTGGTGCGCCGTTGGGACATTTCGGCGCGCCGGGCGCCTGAGCATCGCTACGCCTTGCGCGCCGGGCCATGCCGGTCGCGCGCAGCACCAAAGAAAACGCCGGGCAGTGCCCGGCGTTTCCTGTTTCCGTTCCCTGCCGCAGCGGGCGTTTACCACCAGCCCCAGCGGCCGTAGCCCCAGTACGGGCCCCACGGACCGGGACCCGGGCCCCACGGACCGTACGGGTAGGGCACGACGTCGACCTGGCGTTGTTCCGGCCACAGGTACACCACGTCGGCGGCGAGCTTGGGCAGGCGGTACTCATACTCACCGATACGGGTGTTCTCGTAGCCGTCGATCTTGCCGATGAAGGTGACGTCACGGCCGGCTTCGAACACCGCCGGATCGTAGAAGCCGGCGCGGCAGGCGACGAAGCGGCCGTCGCTGGCGTCGGACGAACTGGTGGTCGGGCGGCCGCTGGCATTGAGCGGGCGCGACAGCAGCTGGAAGCAGGTCTGGCCCTGGCCCGGCAGCGTTTCGATGATGCGACCGCCCCAGCGGACCGGCGTGCCGACCTGTTGGGTGGCCACCGAATCGCGCGGCGAGACCACGCTGAACTGGCCCTGCAGCGGCTTGGGCGCCGTGGCACAGGCCGCCAGCGCCAGCGAGGCAGCGACGGGAAGCAGCAGTTTGATGTTCATGGTGTGGCTCCGGAATTCGGGCGATGCCTGCGCATGTCGCCCAATAATGCAGCGTGGTCGGTGCGGGTTCCAGCGTAACGTGCGTTGACGAAACGTTCGCTGAGCGAAAGCAGGGCCGGATCCGGGCGCTGGGCGTGCACGCGGCGTGCCCAGTCCATGGCGGGCTCAGCCGGTTCACGGGCCAGTCCGAGGCGTGCGTAGCGTCTCCCCAACTGATGCCAGGCACGCAGCAGGGGATCGCGCTGGCGCTCGCCGCGGGCCAGGATCCAGATCATGGCCACCAGTGCGAGCGTGGCCACGGTCACCAGCAGTAAGACCAGTTGCGGGGCGCCAAGTTCCTTCAGGCCGAACGGTTTGAACAACTGCCGTTGCTTGCTGGCATCGAAGGACAGCACCAGTTCGTTCCAGCCGCGGCGCAGCCAGTCCATGCCCATGCCGAACCGGGCCCAGCGCCCCTCGAACCCGGCCGCCGGATCGGCCAGCCGGTCTTCCAGGGTGTCGCGGATCCGTTCCGGAGCGACCGCTGCGGTGGGATCCACGCGGACCCAGCCACGCTGCGGCAGCCATACTTCGGCCCAGGCATGTGCATCCATGCGGCGGATCACCCAATAATCACCAAAGGGATTGCGGCTGCCTCCCGCGAAGCCGGTGACCACCCGTGCCGGAATGCCGGCATTGCGCATCAGCACGACGAAGGCGGCGCTGAAATGCTCACAGAAGCCGGCCTTCTGCTCGAACAGGAACTCATCGACGCTGTCACGCCCGGGTAGCGGTGTATCGAGGGTGTAGCTGAACTCCGCGGCCACCCACTGCAGTGCGCGCCGCACCAGCGCCTGGTCATCGCCGCCGGCCTGTTGCCGCCACTGCTGGGCCAGTGCCGCAGTGCGGGGATTGAAGCCGGCAGGCAACTGCAGGGCCTGCTGGCGAAGGCGTTCATCGAGTGAAACGGCGTGTTGGCGGGGTGGCGCCGACTGCAGGTGCCAGCGGCTCAGGCTGGACAGGGTCTGGGTGCTGTACAGGCTGTAATCGGCATCCAGTCGGCTGCCGGCGGGCGCGGCCAAGGGCAGGTCCAGCGCGACCAGGGTGCGTTGGTCGGTGGGCTCGTAATCGATCTGGTACTCCCAGCGCGTGGCCTGGGACTGTACGGCGGCAGGTGAACGGTAGGCGGCACCTTCATCCCGGGTCCAGCGACGGCCATCGAAGCGCACCAGCACCGGCCCGCGCCAATAGCGTTGTTCCGGCGGTGGCACGTCGCCGAAGAACTGCGCGCGGAAGGCCGGCGTATCGTCACCCATCAGGTCCAGCCACGCGCCCGGCTCCATCTCGTTGGACAGGCCCGGGCGGGCCAAGGCGCGCTCGGGCAGGCCCCACAGCGGTTCGGACAGGCGCGGGAACAGCCAGAAGGTGGCCAGGGCCAGGGGCAGGCCGATCAGCAGCAGGCGCAGCACGCCTTGCACCTGCACGCGCAGCGCGGGGGCGGCGGCGTGGCCTTCGCTCTGCGCCAGCCGCTGCAGCGCCAGCAGGGCGCACAGGCCTGCCAGAGCGGCCAAGGCCGTGGTCGTGGGCCCCTGGTCCAGCAGGAACGCGGCAAACGGTGCGAACAGCGAGAAGCCCAGCAGGCTACGGGCATCGCGCAGGCTGCGCAGCTCGCTGGATTTGATCGCCAGCATGGCCGCCAGCAGCGCACAGCCCGTGTCACGCCCCGGTCGGGCACCGCCCAATTGCCAGAAAATGAGCCCCAGCATGGCCACGACCAGCAGCAGGCGCAGCAGCACCGGCAATTGGCCGCGGCGCGCTGCCACGGCTGTCACCAGTGCGGCAGCGGCGATCAAGGCGGCCAACAGTGGCGGCAGCTGCAGCAGCAATGGCACCAGCGCCAGGGCGGCGCTGGCCAGTGCCCAGCGCCGTGCGTGGGGATCGAGCAGGGCGGGAGCATCACGCATGCGGCATCAGCGCCAGCGCGCGCAGGCAGAGGTGGTGGTGGGATGGGCCGGACGATGGCCCCAGCGGCGGCTGTCCGGGCAGGCGCAGGGTGTACCGGCGGCCCTGCCGCTCGGCCAGGTCCACCCAGCGCGCCAGGCGGCGGATGCGTGGCTCGTGGCCCAGTGTTTCCAGTTGTTGCCAGTCGATGAGCACATCGCGCCCGATCGGCTTTTCATACTCGCGCACCAGCAGCGTGTCACGCCGCGCGGAGTGTTTCCAGGCGATGTTGCGGCGTGGATCGCCGGCACGGTAGGCGCGCAGCTGCAGCAGTTCCTCGCCGGCAGGGTCCAATCGGCTATGCAGCGGATCGCCGCCGCTTTCAGGCAGGTCCGGGCCCTGCGGTTCCGGGCAGGGGTAGACCAGCAGCGGCTGTTCGGGCCAGAACCAGGCCCAGGCGCGGACCAGCCCCAGGGGTTGGGTGGTGGAAACGCGGATGCGCTGCAGGTCCAGCCAGCCGCGCTGTTGCGTGGGCACTTCCAGTTCGGCTTCGGCGCGTCCTTCGGCCGGCACGGTGGTCCAGCCGCGGGCATCGCCTGCATCCAGTTGCAGGCCGGCGCGGGTGCGCTGTTCGCGCTGGGACAGGGTCAGCCGCAGGCGCAGTGGCTGGCCCGCCGGCACCGGCTCGGCCGCCAGGGCTTCCAATTGCAGGCCGGCCAACTGCAGGTGGGCGGCCAACGTGCTGGCCACCGCGGCGGCCGCCAACAGCAGGGCCAGCAGCAGGGCGGGATTGTTGTTGTAGTTCAGTGCGCCAACCAGCATCACCGCCAGCAGCAGGCTGACGAACAGGCCAAATCGCGTGGGCAGCACATAGATGCGGCGTCGGTCCAGGCGCGCGGGCAGGGCCTCGGCCGCACGTGGGCGGGCCAGCAGCATCAGGCGGCGCCAACGCTCGCCCATGGTCAATCCACCGGTACGGTCTGCAGGATGGCGCGGGCCAGCGCCGGCCCGGCCGACGACTCGGCTTCGGCCACCAGCCGATGGCCGGCGACCCCGGCAAACAGCGTCTGCACGTCTTCCGGCACCACATGGGCGCGGCCCAGCAGCAGGGCATGGGCGCGCGCGGCACGCAGCAAGGCCAGCCCGGCACGCGGCGACAGGCCGACACGGACACCGGCATGCTGCCGGCTGCGGATCAGCAGCGCCTGCACGTAGTCGATCAGGGCCTCGCTGGCGTGTACCTGGTTGACGGCATCGCGCAGCTGGCGCACCTGTGTTTCGTCCAACTGCGGTCGGGCCTGTGCGATGAGGTGGCGACGGTCGACGCCGCGCAGCAGTTCGCGCTCGGCGTCGGCATTGGGGTAGCCCATCGCCAGGCGCAGCAGGAAGCGGTCAAGTTGTGAATCCGGCAGCGGGAAGGTGCCGGACAGATCGACCGGGTTCTGCGTGGCGATGACAAAGAAGGGGTCGGGCAGGGCATGGGTCTGCCCGTCGAGGGTGACCTGCTGCTCGGCCATGGCTTCCAGCAGTGCACTCTGCGTGCGCGGCGGGGCCCGGTTGATTTCATCGGCCAGCAGCACATGGGTGAACACCGGGCCGGGATGGAAAGCGAACTGGCGGCTGCCGGCATCGAGAATGGACACGCCCAGCACGTCGGCCGGCAGCAGATCAGAAGTGAACTGCACGCGCTGGAAGCCCAGGCCGAGGCTCGACGCCAGCGCATGGGCCAGGGTTGTCTTGCCCAGCCCGGGCAGGTCTTCGATCAGCAGGTGGCCGCCGGACAGCAGCGCGACGAAGGCCAGCCGGACTTCATGGTGTTTGCCGAGCACCAGGCCGTTGACCTGTTCCTGCGCATCGCGCAGGGCCTGCCGCAGTTCATCGGTTAGCATGCTGGTCGTGGGGGGCGATGGTTGCATGATCGTCTCGCGGTCGGTCTCACTTCGATTCTATAGAGCAATGCAGGGCGAACAGCGCGCACGCACGATATTCCTGTGGACATGGACGCTTGTCACCGCGCTCAAGCTGCTGGTGGCGGCGCGGTTGCCGCTGTTCGTGGATGAAGCGTTCTATTGGCAGGAAGGGCAGCACCTGGCGGCGGCTTATTCCGATCTGCCGGGGCTGACGGCCTGGTTGGCCCGCCTGGGGGTCGAACTGGGCGGCCAGCATGTGTTGGCGCTGCGCCTGCCGTTCCTGGCCATCGGGGCCTGGTTGCCGTGGGCCATCTCGCGTATCGCCGCGCGCTGGTTCGGCGAGGTGGCCGGCTGGCAGGCCGGCAGTCTGACGCTGATCATGCCCTTGTCGGCCACGCTCGGGCTGCTGGCCGTGCCTGATGTGCCGATGGCGCTGGCAGCGGTGCTGTGCCTGGATGCCGGCGCGCGCCTGCTGCGCAATGTCGATGCGATGGCATCGATGCGGCTGGCGTTGGCGCTGGCAGTGGGAGCGCTCAGTCACTATCGATTCGTCGGGGTGATCGGCGTGGGTCTGGTGGCCCTGCTGATGTTGCCGCAAGGCAGGCGCATGCTGCGTGATCCGCGTGTGTGGGTGGCGTTGGCAATCGGCGTGATGGCCTGGTTGCCCTTGCTGGCGTGGAATGCCGACAACCATGACGCAGGCCTGCGCTTCCAGATGGTCGACAGGCACCCGTGGGCGTTCCAGTGGAGCGGGCTGTTGTTCCTGCTGATCCAGCCGATGCTGGTCACGCCCCTGCTGTGGCTTGCCTTGTGCAAGGTGGTGTTGGCTGGCACCCGTTCAGGCAACACGCGCGCCCAGTGGCGCTATTTCGGTCTGGTCGGGGGCGCGTCGACGTTGATGGTTTTCGCGCTGGGCTTCTTCACCGATGTCGAGCGCATCAGCTTCCACTGGCCCTTGCCTGGCTACTTCGCGCTGCTGGTGGGTGCGCCGCTGGTGCTGGGCAGTTGGCCGCGCTGGCTGCGGCGGGCAACCTGGTACACGGCCCTGGTCGGCCTGGTGCTGGCGTTTTCTTACTACGCGATGGCGTCCAGCCCGTTGCTGCGTGAACAGTTGGCCGGCTACAAGTACTACCCGCGCAATTTCGCTGGCTGGCAACCGCTGGCCGACGCCGTGCGCACCGAACTGGCGCAGATGCCGGCCGATACGAAGCTCATCGCCGGCAACTTCAAGGTGGGCGCCGAGCTGGGCTTCGTGCTGGGCGACGGGCGTATCGAAGTGCTGCCGCACCCGCTCAATGACAAGCACGGGCGCAGCGTGCAATTGGGGTTGTGGGGACTGCTGCATGATGGGCAGCGCGATGGGCCGCGCCTGCTGGTGTTGTCGCCCAGCGACCAGCGCTACCGTGACCTGTTGGCGCAGTACCACAGGGTGTGCGCCCAGGTGGGGCCGCTGCCAGCGCCGAAGGTGGTCAGCCAGGACCATGGGTTCCAGCGCTTTCTCCTGTTCCAGTTGCCTGCAAAGCGCGCCGACGGGCCCTGCGTGACCCCTGCCATGGCGTGGCTCGATGCGCCGGCGGCGCATGCCGTGGTCAAGCCGGGGACGCTGCAGGTGACCGGTTGGGCATTCAAGGATGGGCCGGGGCTGGCGCGGGTTGAAGTGCTGCTGGACGGGCGCAGCGTTGGCGATGCCGGCTATGGCCGGGACTTCGACATCCGCGCTGCCTGGCAGGGTACGAACGATCCGAACCACCCGCATGTGGGCTTTGACCTGGCCGTGGACACGACCAGGCTGGCGCCGGGACGGCACTGGCTGGGCCTACGGCTGCACGGCACTGACGGCAGCGTTGAAACCTGGCAGGAGCAGCCGTTCGTCGTCGAGTAGGCGCCTGCTGGCGCCGGGCAGGACGGGGTTCTGCTCGACGTGCCGGGTGTCCGCTCAGGGGATGATCAGCCCCGCCTTGCGCAGCAGCACGCAGGTGGCGATCAGGGGCAGGCCGACCAGGGCCGTGGGGTCCTGGCTGTCGATGGCCTCGAACAAGCTGATCCCAAGGCCTTCACACTTGAAGCTGCCGGCGCAGTCCAGCGGCTGTTCGGCGTCGATGTAGCGGGCGATCTCGGCGGCCTGCAGCGACCGGAACCGCACGGTGGTCAGGTCCAGCGCGGAAAACGTGGTGCCATCGCGGCTCAGGCTGACGGCCGTATGGAAGCGCACGGCGCGGCCGGACATCGTCGCCAGTTGCAGACGCGCCGCTTCCACGCTGCCGGGCTTTCCCAGCGGCAGGCCATGCAGCTCGGCCACCTGGTCCGAGCCGATCACCCAACTGCCGGGGTGGCGCACGGCCACGTCGGCGGCCTTGGCTGCCGCCAGGCGGGCCGCCAGGGTAGCGGGGGCTTCGGCCGCCACGGGGGTTTCGTCCACGTCCGGCCGCGCGCAGCTGAACGGCAGGCGCAGCCGTTGCAGCAATTCACGGCGATAGGGCGAGGTGGAAGCCAGCAGCAGCGCAGTCATGCGAGAATCACCGGGAAAAGGACCGCCAGTCTGGCGCCGGCGCCCTGCCGGGACAAGCCGTTCATCGGGCAAGGCCGTGCAGTATTTGACAGCAGCCATTGCGGTCCTTAACATTCAGCGGCTTATGTCCGCAAACGTGCCCGAATTGCTGGATGCTTGGCGGATGGTCGCGGCGCGCAGGCGCTTCGACGGCCAGGTACCCTTGGCTCAATTGACCCGTCTGCAGGGGTTGGTCGCTGATTCTGAAGGTGAGTGCGCTTATTCGCTCGAATTCAGCCGCGACGACATCCTGCAGGTATCCTATGTGGAACTGTCCATCGACACCGCGCTGCCGCTTACCTGCCAGCGCAGCATGCAGCGTTTCCTGCTGCCGGTGAAGCTGGTGCAGAAGCTCGGCCTGATCCGGGATGAAGACGAGGAATCGTCGCTGCCGGAAGATTTCGAGGCCCTGCTGGTGCCCGAAGACGGTCAGCTGCGCCCGTTGGACCTGGTGGAAGATGAGCTGGTGCTGGCGGTACCCGTGGTGCCGTTGTCGCCGGATGGTGAGCCGGTCGAAGCGGACTGGGCACCGACTGAAGAAGAAAAGAACAAGGTCAATCCGTTCGCGGCCTTGGCCTCGCTGAAAAAACAATAGCAGCCGGTTATCGTCGGCGGCTGCGGCGAAAGCGAAAGTGTGCTGGGCGCTGGCGTCCTGCGCGACGAAACGACGAAGCAAATCGAACCGAGTTTGGAGCAATCCCATGGCTGTGCAGAAATCCCGTGTCACCCCGTCCCGCCGCGGTATGCGCCGTGCGCATGACGCCCTGAGCGCCAAGCAGCTGTCGACCGACCCGACCACGGGCGAAGTGCATCTGCGTCACCACATCACTGCCGACGGTTTCTACCGTGGCAAGAAGGTCATCCAGACCAAGACTTCGGCTGTCGAAGAAGATTGATGTGTGTGAGGGCCGCTGCCCGCCGGGCAGCGGCCTTTGCGTTCTTCCCGGGGCCTGCCGTATTGGTCGACCCGCGCAACAGGAATGTCGATGAGCAAGCGGATCTACTCAAGGATCGCGGGCACCGGTAGCTATTTGCCCGAAAAGGTACTGACCAACGCCGACCTGGAAACCATGGTCGAGACGTCGGACGAGTGGATCCAGACGCGCACCGGCATCAAGGAACGCCATATCGCCGCCGAGGACGAGAACACCAGTGATCTGGGCTACCACGCCGCCGTGCGCGCGCTGGAAGCGGCAGGCATCGAGGCCAGCCAGCTGGACATGATCGTGGTCGGCACCACGACGCCTGATCTTATTTTCCCGTCCACCGCCTGCCTGATCCAGGCCCGGCTGGGTGCGGGTACCTGTCCTGCCTTTGACGTGAATGCCGCTTGTTCAGGCTTCATTTTCGCGCTGGGCGTGGCTGACAAATTCATCCGTTCCGGTGACGCCAAGTATGTACTGGTGATCGGGGCGGAAACCCTGACCCGTATCGTCGACTGGAACGACCGCACCACCTGCGTGCTGTTTGGTGACGGCGCGGGCGCCGTCGTGCTCAAGGCCGACGAAGACACCGGCATCCTCAGCACCC
>DALZLW010000113.1:0-12415 GCA_032007425.1 Stenotrophomonas sp. | reverse complement strand
GGCGCGCCAACGGCGCGGGGAATAGGAAGAATGCGTGGACCTGCGGCACCGTAGGTGACGCAGGATAGGAAGAATGCGTGGACCTGCGACACCGTAGGTGACGCAGGTTAGGAGGAATGCGCGGACCACTGCGGTTGCTGCCGCAACCGCAGTGGTTGCAACAGCAACCGAGAAAATGCGCCATCATCGCGCCGTACCCCCAACGTCTGCACGGCCCGCCCGTTCTGCCAGCCAATGCCTGAATACCGCTCCCGCACCTCCACCGCCGGCCGCAACATGGCTGGCGCCCGCGCCTTGTGGCGCGCCACCGGCATGACCGATGGCGATTTCCACAAGCCCATCATCGCCATCGCCAACTCCTTCACCCAGTTCGTCCCCGGCCATGTGCACCTGAAAGACCTCGGCCAGTTGGTGGCGCGGGAGATCGAACAGGCCGGCGGGGTGGCCAAGGAGTTCAACACCATCGCGGTCGATGACGGCATCGCCATGGGCCACGACGGCATGCTCTATTCGCTGCCCAGCCGCGAAATCATCGCTGACGCGGTGGAGTACATGGTCAACGCGCATTGTGCCGATGCCCTGGTCTGCATCTCCAATTGCGACAAGATCACCCCCGGCATGCTGATGGCGGCGCTGCGGCTGAACATCCCGGTGGTGTTCGTGTCCGGCGGGCCGATGGAAGCGGGAAAAACCAAACTGTCCGAGCACAAGCTCGACCTGGTCGATGCCATGGTGGTCGCTGCCGACGCCTCGGCCTCGGACGAAAAAGTGGCCGCGTTCGAGCGCAGCGCCTGCCCCACCTGTGGCTCCTGCTCGGGCATGTTCACCGCCAATTCGATGAACTGCCTGACCGAGGCCCTGGGCCTGTCGTTGCCGGGCAACGGGTCGACCCTGGCCACCCATGCCGACCGCGAGCAGCTGTTCCTGCGCGCCGGTCGCCTGATCGTCGAGCTGTGCCACCGCTGGTATGGCGGCGAAGACCCGCGCGCGCTGCCGCGAGGCATCGCCACCGAGGCCGCGTTTGCCAACGCGATGACGCTGGACATCGCCATGGGCGGGTCCACCAATACCATCCTGCACCTGCTGGCCGCCGCGCAGGAAGGCGAGGTCGACTTCGACCTGACCCACATCGATGCGCTGTCACGACGCGTGCCCCAGCTGTGCAAGGTGGCGCCGAACACGCCGAAGTACCACATGGAAGACGTGCACCGCGCCGGCGGTGTCTACGGCATCCTCGGCGAACTGGCCCGCGGTGGCCTGCTCGATACCACGGTGCCGACCGTGCACAGCCGCACGCTGGCTGACGCGATCGCGCGCTGGGACGTGGCCGTCAGCAGCGAAGCGAGCGTGCAGGAATTCTTCCGCGCCGGCCCCGCCGGCATCCCCACCCAGGTTGCTTTCAGCCAGGCCACGCGTTGGCCCACGCTGGACGTGGACCGCGCCGAAGGCTGCATCCGCAGCGTCGCCCACGCCTATTCGGCCGAAGGGGGCCTGGCCGTGCTGCGCGGCAACCTGGCCGTCGATGGCTGCGTGGTGAAGACTGCCGGCGTGGATGAATCCATCCACGTGTTCGAAGGCCCGGCCAAGGTGTTCGAAAGCCAGGACGCCGCCGTGGCCGGGATCCTTGGCGACATGGTGAAGGCCGGCGACGTGGTGGTGATCCGCTATGAGGGCCCGAAGGGCGGCCCGGGCATGCAGGAAATGCTGTACCCGACCAGCTATCTGAAATCCAAGGGCCTGGGCAAACAGTGTGCCCTGCTGACCGACGGGCGTTTCTCCGGTGGCACGTCGGGCCTGTCGATCGGCCATGTGTCGCCGGAAGCCGCCAGCGGTGGCGTGATTGGTCTGGTTCGCGACGGCGACCGCATCCGCATCGATATTCCTGCGCGCGGGATCGATCTGCTGGTGGATGCGGCCGAACTGGCCCAGCGCCGGGCCGAGGCCGATGCCCGCGGTTGGAAGCCGGCGCAGGCGCGTCCGCGCAAGGTCACCAGTGCGTTGAAGGCCTATGCGCTGTTGGCGACCAGCGCCGACAAGGGCGCGGTGCGCAATACCGCCCTGCTGGGCGATTGAAGAAGGGGACGGAGGGGATCAAGTCGTTCCCTCCGCCCAGATCCCCCCGTCGGCGCCGGTGAAGCCGGTAATGGCACGGTGCCTGCCGGTACGCCGTTCCAGCACGGCTTTGCGTATGTTCCTGTTTTCGGGCCATTGCGTCGGTATTTCCATGATGCACTCGCGAGCAAACGTCAGGGCATCACCGTGGTGCAGGCCATAGTAGTGCCCGATATCATCACCCGGATCGTGAACCCGAGCCTGCAGCAGGCCCGTTGCGTCTTCCAGCCGGGTAATGACCGCGTAGGCCATCTGGCTCAAGACTTCGTCGGCGTTTGAGTTCTGCTTTACCTGATAGTCCACCTGAACGCGTACGACATTCCCGACCCTCACAGTCCCGCGCGCGCTCGGGTCAAGCTGTTCGCCCGTCCAGGTAGACAGGATCTCCCGACCCAAGGCACGAACCTGGATGTTGTAGACATCGATCGGCGCCCTTTCCGCAAATGTGCTGGCATAGGATGGCACCCTCTGGACGGCTGCCCCACGGACCTGGCGACGTAGCTGCCCGCCAGCGCCCGATGCAGCCACGGGCCCATCCCAGATGCGGACAAAGGCGGCGGTGAGGCGCTCCAGCCCGAGCCCCTGGTTCTCCGGAATATCGTCGGCGATGCCCAGGATGCTTCGCCGCGGGAAGCGCAGCACATCGCCGTGATGCAACAGCTCGGGCCGGGCGTCGAAGAGACCGTCCGGATCCCGCACGGTCCCCTCCAGGATCGCCAACCGACCCCGGCGCGCTGTTTTTACCAGGACATCCACCACCTGCATTCGACGGCTGGGCGAGATGGGGTGTACCACCTGCACCTTCACGATGTTGCCCTGACCCACGCGATTGCGCGCCTTGGGTCTCAACTGAAGACCGTCCTGATTGAACAGGTCAACACGCCGGGGCGTGACCACGGTAGCGGGCACGAGCACAGGAACGCTCTTGGGCACGACACACACCCTCTGCGATTGCGACCGCCTCATTCTAACAGCCGTGGGTCGGATCTCTTCCGCAGGGCGATGGCGTGCGTGGTGGGGTCAGAGCCCTTCCTGCGGAAGGGATCCCACCCCACGTCAGCCGATCGTGCGTTTGAACGGCGGCAGCGCGTCGATGATGCGCTTGCCGTAACGCCGGGTGAGCAGGCGCGAATCGAGGATGATCACCCGTCCGGTATCGGTGGAAGTGCGGATCAGGCGGCCTGCGAACTGGGTGAGCGTGCGCAGGGCATGCGGGATCGCAATCAGGTTGAAGGCGTTCAGGCCGCGCGCCTCGAACCATTCGCTCAAGGTGGCGGTCTGCGGGTCGGTGGGCACGGCGAACGGCACCTGGGTGATCACCACCGTGGTGCAGGCCTCGCCGGGCAGGTCCAGGCCCTCGCCGAAGGAGTTGAGGCCGAACAGCACCGAGCCCTCGCCCGCGGCGACCCGGCGCAGGTGCTCGTCGATCAGCCGGGTCTTGGACATGTCGCCCTGCACCAGGATCTGCTTGCGCTTGGCCGCCGGCATCAGGCCGGCCACCTTCTCCATCTTCCAGCGCGAGGTGAACAGCACCATCGAGCCCTTCGTCCAGTCCAGTTCCTTGCCGATGTAACGCGCCACTTCACGCGGGTGGCCTTCGCGGTCATCCGGGGTGACCGGGAACGGCGGCACGATCAACTCCGCCTGGTTGGCCAGATCGAACGGCGAGGACAGCGACACCATCTCCGCTTCCGGCGGGATGCCGTTGTCCATCGCCAGCGATTGGAAATCACCACCACCGGTCAGGGTGGCCGAGGTCATCACCACCGAGTCCACTTCGTCCCAGAGCAGTTTGCGCAGCACATGCGCGGCCGACACCGGCGAGCCATGCAGCACCAGATCGCCATCGCGGGTGGCGGTGATCCAGCGTGCCATCGGCGGCGCGCCGTCCTTGTCCTCGCGGCGCCAGGCCTGCCACAGGTTGTATTGCTGTTCGATCATTTCCAGCGCCATGCCCAGATTGCGCTGCAGGCGTTCGCGCGCCGGATCGTCCGGCTTGCCTTTGGCGACCTGGGTGTTGGCCGCATGGGCCCAGTTGTAGAGGCTGCGGGTGTCGTCTGCCAGGGCCTCGATCGGTTCGCGCCAGGCCTCGGGCAGGCGGCCGTTGGCGGCACGCCACATCGGTTCTTCGTCGGCCGGCGCCGGCATCCACACCGCTTCGACATGGTCGCGGAAGGCACGCAGCTGCTTGGTGACGTTGCTGGCCACGTCAATGGCTTCGTTGGGCAACAGGTTGCCAAGACGGTCCTTGTCCACCGCACGATAGGCACCCGCAATGAGGATCTGCAGGCGACCGGTGCGCTTGGCCATCTCGTCCAGTGCCAGGCTGGCCGCGCCCTGGTCGATGGCCACGCTGCCGATATGGTGGCCTTCGTCCAGCACCAGCAGCATGTCGCCCGGCGGGGCGATCAGCGGCTGCCCATTGTCACTCTCGCCAATGGACAGCGCCGACAGCAGCAGGGCGTGGTTGGTCACCACGATCTGTGCATCGCGCACGGTATTGCGCGAACGCAGCACGGCGCACTGCGCCGAGTAAGCGCAGCGGCGGCCGGCGCAGCCCGAGGCAGGGGTGGTGATGCGACTGCGCAGGCCGGGGGTGATGGTCTCCGGCGCGTTGTCGATATCGCCATCCCAGCTGCCGCTGGTGAACGCCTGGGTCAGGCGGGCAGCGACGTCCATTTCGATCGGCGCCAGCGGCCGGTCGTACAGCGGTGCTTCGTCCTCGAACATCCCGCCCTGCGCGCCTTCGCCCTGTGCTTCGGCGGCGTTGCGGGTGCATAGATAACGGGTGCGACCCTTGGCCAGGGCGATCGTCGCCTCCAGCCCGGTGGCCTTGAGGAAATTGGGAATGTCGCGCTCCACCAACTGTGACTGCAGGGCCACGGTGCCGGTGCTGATCACCAGTTTTTTCTTGCTGGCCAGGGCGATCGGCACGCCGGCGGTGAGGTAGCCCAGCGATTTGCCGACGCCGGTGGGGGCTTCGACCACGCCGACGCCGCCGCTGGCCAGCGCGCGCGACACCACGCCGATCATCTGGCTCTGTGAGCGGCGGGTGGCAAAGCCGGGGGTATTGGCCTGCAGCGCGCTGTACGCCTTGCGGATCGCATCCTTCAAGGGGTCATCGAGCTGGCGGGGAGCGGCGACGGTTTCGGTCACGCCGGGGGCTTCATGGCTGGCATCAGGCCGGATATTGTCGCACGGGCGGCCACTGCCCCCTGCGGGTGACGGCAACGCAGTCAGCCAATGGCGTCCGCCGCCCCGCGACGGCGCGGCGGACGGTGCGCCATCAGGGCACAGGCGGCGGCGTCTGCCCTCGCAAGGCGCGGGTCATCGCCCACAGCAGCAGGACCACGGCCAGTGCTTCGAGCATCGCCGCAGCGAAGTGGCCGATGCTGGTGTAGACGCTGATGCCCTGCATCGCCTCGAAATCGTTCTGGCTGATGAACCACAGGGGGATCAGGTTGAGCACGACGCTGCAGCCAATGCTGAGCGTCATCAGGCCGATCCCCCACAGCGCGCCGTTGCGCACCGCGCCGCGCGGCGCGCGCAGCACCCAGACCAGGCCGACCACCAGCGCGATCAGCATCGGCACGCGCACGGCAGTTACGCTGAGCGCCATCATCAGCAGTTCGCGCAGTTCCATGTCAGTCGTCTCCGCTCAACAGTTCGGTGCCGGCACGCAGCTTCTGGTACACCGCCTCGGTCTGCGGGCGCACGCCGTGCCATTGCTGGAAGCTCTCGGCCGCCTGTTCCACCAGCATGCCCAGGCCATCGACCACGCTGCGGCACTCCGCCGCGCGCGCCCAGGCCAGGAAGGCGATGGCGGCGTCGCCATAGTTCAGGTCCACCGCGGTGGTCAGGCTGTTGACCAGCGACAGCGGCAGTTTGAACGCGGCGTCACGATCGCGGCCAAGGGCGGTGGCGTTGATGATCAGTTCGAAATCGCCCAGCTCGTGCAGGTCGTCCCAGTAGCGGCTGAGCGCGCGGCCGGGCTCGCCCATGGCATCGATGAGCTCATCGGCGCGTTCCGGGGTGCGGTTCACCACCACCAGTTCGCGGATGCCGGCATCGAGCAGGGCCGGGGCGACGCTGCGTGCCGAGCCACCGGCACCGAGCAGCAGCACGCGGCGGCCGCGCAGGTCCAAGCCATGGCGGTCGGTCAGGTCACGCACCAGGCCGATGCCATCGGTGGTGTCACCGTGCCAGCGATCGCCCTTGCGCAGCAGGGTATTGACCGAGCCGGCGCGGGTGGCGCGGGCGGTGGTGGTGCCGCACAGGGCGAAGGCGGCTTCCTTGTGCGGCAAGGTGACGTTGGCGCCGACGCCACCTTCGCCGATGAAGGCCGCCAATGCCGCGTCGAAGCCGTCCGGGGTCGCCTCGATGGCGCGGTAATCGACCGCGATCCCTTCCTGGCGGCCGAAGGCGGCATGGATTGCCGGCGACTGCGAGTGGGCGACAGGGTGGCCAAACACGGCGTAACGATCGGTCATGGAATCCTCGGTAGCGGCAAGCAGAGGCCCGGAGCGGGCGTCATGCACCTGAACAGTCTAGCGCGCAGGGGTGTAAACGGCGTGGTTGGACACCGCCGTCGTCGCACCGCGAGGGCGACCGGTTCAGCCCTGCAGGAGCTGCGCGCGCTGCCGTTCGTAATCGGCTTCACTGAGGCTGCCATCGTCCTTGCGACGGTTGAGCGCGGCCAGTTGCGCCTGTACCGCCTCGGGCAACTGCTGTTGGCGGGCCACGTGCTGCGCGGCCGACGGCTGTTCCGGCGGCCGCTTGCTGGCGCGCCAGGCCGCACGCGCCACGAACACGATCAGCGCACCGAAAATGGTGGTGCCGGTGATCCAGATCAGCCATTGGCCCACGCCCAGTTCCGGTGTCATTGCCGCGTCCTCATCTTGTCGTCAGTGGCGCTATTGTCAGCGTTCCCGCAGCCAGCGCGCCACCTGCGGCGCGAAATAGGTGAGCACACCATCGGCACCGGCGCGTTTGAAGCCCAGCAGCGACTCCATCACGCACGCCCGCTCGTCCAGCCAGCCGTTGGCGGCAGCGGCCTTGAGCATCGCGTATTCGCCGCTGACCTGGTAAGCAAAGGTGGGCACCCCGAAGTCCTGCTTCACCCGGCGCACGATGTCCAGGTAGGGCATGCCCGGCTTGACCATCACCATGTCCGCGCCCTCTTCCAGGTCCAGCGCGATCTCGCGCAGGGCCTCGTCGCCATTGGCCGGGTCCATCTGGTAGGTCTTCTTGTCGGCCTTCCCGAGGCTGGCGGCGCTGCCCACCGCATCGCGGAACGGGCCGTAGAAAGCCGAGGCGTACTTGACCGAGTAGGCCATGATGCGGGTGTTGAGGTGGCCGGCGTCGTCCAGCGCGCGGCGGATGGCACCGATGCGACCGTCCATCATGTCCGACGGCGAAACGATGTCCACGCCGGCGCGGGCATGCGACAGCGACTGCTTGACCAGGGCCTCCACGGTGACCTCGTTGAGCACGTAACCGCGCGCATCGATGATGCCGTCCTGGCCGTGCGTGGTGTACGGATCCAGCGCCACGTCGGTCATGATGCCCAGCTCGGGGAAGCGCTGCTTCAGTGCGCGCACCGCCCGCTGGGCCAGGCCTTCATCGTCCCAGGCCGCGGCGGCATCCAGGGATTTGCCCGCCGGGTCGATCACCGGGAACAGGTCGATCACCGGAATGCCCAGCTCCAACGCTTCTTCGGCCACCTTCAGCAGTTCATCGATGGACAGTCGCTCCACCCCTGGCATCGAGGGCACGGCGAAGCGTCCGGGCTGGTCGTGCACGAACACCGGGTAGATCAGGTCGTCGGTGGTGAGGGTGTTTTCGCGCATGAGGCGGCGCGAGAATTCATCGTGGCGCATGCGCCGCGGGCGGTAGAGCGGGTGGGACATGGTGGTCTCCGTGCGAAGGCGGGTCATTGCAGGCGGTAGTGGCGCGGCTGCAGGGGTTCTGGCAGCGGCTGCACGCCCAAGGCATCAAGCTGGTCGATTTCGATGGTGCGCACCATTGCATCCAACGGCAGGTCATTGGGTTCGGTGCCGAACGGTTCTTCCATTTCTTCGCCCAGCTGGTCCAGGCCAAAGAATGCATAGGCCAGCACCGCCGACAGCACCGGCGTGGCCCAGCCCAGCGAACTGGCCAAGCCGAACGGCAGCAACACGCAGAACATCCAGGCGCAGCGGTGCAGCAGCAGGGTGTAGGCAAACGGCAGCGGGGTGGCGAGGATGCGCTCGCAGCCGGCCTGGATGGCAGACAAGGCGTGCAGGCGCTCTTCGAACTGGGCGTAAAGAATGGGCGACAAACGGCCATCGCGCAGCGGCTGCGCCAGTTCCTGCGCGGCGAGGCCGAGCAGGCCATCGACGTGGTTATGACGTTGGGCAAGGGCCTGGCGCTGGGCGTCGCTCAACCAGGCGGCCGCGGCCTGCAGCGGTTCGTGACCGCGCAGGCGCGCGGCCAGCGCATGGGCGAAGCCAATGCACAGGTGGGAAACGCGCTGGCGGCGCTCGGGGTCGTCGGCCAGCACGGCCTGCAGTTGCCGCGCCAGTGAGCGCGATTCAAACACCAGCTGGCCCCACAGCTTGCGCCCTTCCCACCAGCGCTCGTAGCAGGCGCTGTTGCGGAAGCTCAGGAAGATCGACAACACCAGGCCAAGCAGGGTGAACGGCGCGGCCGAGACGCGTTCGATGCCAGGCACCTGGCCGAGCTCGACCACGGTGGCCACGGCGATGGCCAGGATCAGGATCGCCAGCACCTTGGGCGCCACCGCCGGGACGATGGAACCGCGCAGGATGTACAGCAGCTGCCAGCCGTGGGGACGTGGGCGGATGATCATGGGGGTCTGGGTAGCAACGCGATCGGGCGGCACACTGGCCGCCCGAGGACCGCATTGTACGCCTGCCCGGCCCCCGGCCCGGCAACGCTGCGACGGATGGTCGCAGGGTCACGCCGCGGGCGGCGTCAGACGATGCCGCCACCCAGTGCCAGGCGGACAATCGCCACGCCGACCACCAGGCCGTTGAGCAACAAGCCCGCCCAGGCGCGTCCGCGCTTGCTGGAGTGGGTGAACAGGATGCCGATGGCCGCGAATACCACGCCGACCGCCGCGAACGGAATCAGGAACCAGTTGCCCCAGCCCAGCAGCGGTACCAGGGCCACCAGCATCCACAGCAGTGAAACCAGGCCCCAGATCAAGCTGATGACGCCCATGCCGACCCCTTGTGTTGGATGTGGCCACACCATAGCCGCTGGCCGCCGTCCCGACCAGCCTTGCTTGCCACCAGGCTCACCGGGTCGGTGCTAGGGTGCTGTCACAGCAGGCCGTCGGCTGCGATTCAGTGCCCGGCGGCGATGATCCAGCCATTCAGCGAGAGGGTGGTGCCATGAAAATGCGTTGGGCCGCAGCGGCGGCCGTCCTGTTCGTACTTGTCGGCTGCGCCAGTACGTCCCGGGTGATGCTGGGCAAGGCACGCGCGCCGATCGATCCGGCGTTGGTGAAGGTCTATTCCACGCCGCCAGCCGGTGCGGTGGAGATCGCCCAGCTGGAGTCCTCCAGTGCCGTCGGTTTTGGCACGCAGGGCCAAACCGATGCGGCGGTCGCCCGGCTCAAGCGGGATGCCGCGGCGCTGGGCGCCAATGGCGTCGTGCTGATGGGCGTGGGGTCCAGTGGCTCGCCGGTCGGCATGTCGGTCGGCGCCGGCAGCTATGGCTCGCATGTGGGTGGCGGCCTGGGCATCGGCATTCCCACCACGCAGCGGCGCGCGGCGGGGATCGCGATCTGGGTGCCCGATGCAGCACGCGGGCCGACGCCGCGGCTGCCGGTGCAGACCATCACCCCGACCCGGTAAGCGCCTGGCGGCCACGGCTGGTTGCGCAGCGCAGCGCGGCAGCGCCGGGCCGCGCCCGGCGCTTTTTCTACCGCACGTGCCGGGCATGGCCCGGCGCTTGCTGGACGCCGGACGCGTTGGGGGTTACTTGTACTTCGGTACGAAGACGGTCTTCACCGCATCGGCCAGCTGGTCCGGCGGCAACAGTCCCTGGTCGAGCAGGAAGTTGTTGAACGCCAGCCGGTCGAACTTCGGCCCCAGGGCCAGTTCGGTCTGCATGCGCAGTTCCAGGATGCGGGTATAGCCGTAGAAGTAACTGCCGGCCTGGCCCGGTGCCCGCACCATGTAGCGATCCAGCTCCTGGGCGGCCATGGCCTTGGACAGCCCCACTTCCTCCAGCAGCACGCGCTCGGCGCTGGCACGGTCGATCTGGCCCAGGTTGAGCATCGGGTCCAGCATCGCGCGGGCCGCGCGCAGCAGGCGGAACTGCAGGGCGATCAGCTGCCCGTCCAGCGGCTCATACGGCACCATTTCCGCTTCGGCATACAGCGCCCAGCCTTCCACGTTCACCGAATTGAAGGCGAACATGGTGCGCGCCAGCGAGACCCCGCGCTCGACCATGGCGGTGAACTGCAGTTCGTGGCCGGGACGGCCTTCGTGGGCGCTCAGCGTCCATGCGGCGGAGCCAAAGTTGAAGTCGTCGTACTGCGCGCCCTCACCTGCCGCCGGGTTGCCGATCGGCAGCACGAAGGTGCCCTGCTGCCCGGTGTTGTTCACCAGCGGTGCCGGCAGGAAGTGCGGCGCCGGGCTGGCGGCGCTTTCCGCTTCCGAACCCAGGCGCATCTGCATCGGTCGCTTCGGCACGTCGACGATGCGGTGTTCGTGGATCAGCGGGTCGATGGCATCGATCACCTTGCGGTAATGCGACTCCAGCTGTGCATTGGGAATGGTGTCGGTCTTCAGCGCGCGCACCACCGCCACGGCATCACGCGGATCGGCGACCTTCAAGCCCTTGGCCTGCACCACCAGCGGCGCCAGCTGGCGCATCGCCGAACGGGTTTCCATGAATTCCAGCTGCGCCCGCTGCATCAGCACCTGCGGGTCGATGTCGATGCCCACGCCCTTGAGCTTGTAGGCGTACAGCGCGGCCGGCAGGCGGGCATCGGTGCGTGCCTTGGGCAGCACTTCGGCACGGGTCCAGGCGGCGTAGTCCTTCAGCTGGCTGGCCAGGGCCTGCATGGCCGCATCCGCCCCCTGCAGCTGGTACTTGCCCAGCAGCTTTTCAATGCCGGCCACGTAGGTGTCCACGTTGTCCAGCGACTGCTGGACCTCGGTCCGCGTCGGCTGCAGCAGGGCGCTGTTGCCCAGCCGCTCTTCGTAGCGCTGGCGGGCCAGGGTGGCGATCGGCGTGCTGCCCGGGGCCTGGCCGGCATAGGCCTTGAGCCGGTCCACGGCCTTGCTGCGGCGCTCGGCCGGTACCTGGTCGGACAGCAGCAGGTTCAGCCCACCAAACACCGCCTGGCCGACGTCCACCCACGGCAGCAGGTACTTCTCGTCCAGCTCGCTGCCTTCGATGGCTTCGTTGGCGGCCTTGATCATGATCTCCAGGTCCTGGCGGACGTTGGGATCTTTTTCGGCCGCCAGCTTGCCCTGCAGCGTGCTGCGCGCCTTGCCCACCGCTTCGCGGTAGCGCGCCGCGTTGCCGGGCGCCAGGTCGACGACCTTGTCATCGTAGCCAGGCACGCCGAAGAAACCGGTCTGTTCCGGCTGGAAGGGGCCCTGCGCATCGAGCAGGATCTGCGCCAGTGCATTGCTCTGGGTGACCCAGGCCGGGCTGGCCGGGATGGCGGCGCTGGTCTTGGCCGGTGCCGCGAGGGCGGCCGGTGCGTGGGTCAACAGCGGGGCGGCACCGAGCGCCAGGGCAACAGCAAGGACCAGCGGCTTCATGGCAGGCATCCAGAGAGAGATACCTTGCACCCTACGCATTCAGATCGGTAGCGACAATCCGCCGGAGGTCATGCGGGGCCGCGCGGTTGCGCCGCCCCGCCGTGGATCACGGCTTCAGGCAGCGGCCGAGGAAGTCTTCCGCCAGCCGGTAGCGGTGCAGTGCATCGGCACCGGACAGGCCATGCTTGGCACCGGGATAGGTCATCAGCTCGAAGGGCTGGCCACGCTTCTGCAGCGCACTCATCAGCACGGTGGAATTGCTGAACAGCACGTTGTCATCGGCCATGCCGTGGATGAGCAGCAGGCGCGAGGTCAGGCCATCGACGTGGGCCAGCACGCGGGCCTGCTCATAACCAGCCGTGTTGCGTGCCGGCAGGTCCATGTAGCGTTCGGTGTAGTGCGAGTCATACAGCGCCCAATCGGTGACCGGTGCACCGGCCACGCCGCAGGCATAGCGGTTGGACGCCTTGGCCAGCAGCATCAGGGTCATGTAACCGCCGTTGGACCAGCCCTGC
>DALZLW010000112.1:0-12433 GCA_032007425.1 Stenotrophomonas sp. | reverse complement strand
TGCTGAGGGTTTCCCCTGCACTGATCTGCAGGTCCTGCTGCACCGTGAACTGCAGATGCTGGCCGGCAAACACCGCGGCGGTGGCTGGCGTGGTCCAGCCGATGTGGTGCGGCGATTCGGCGACCAGCAGCGGGCGGGCAAAGGCCTCCACGGGTGCATCGCCGAGTGCACGGCCCGCTGCCGGTTTCGTTGCCTTCTGCCCGCCGAGAGTTTCCGGATGCCGGCCTTTTTCGGCGGGGTCAATCTGTTCACGCAGCAGCTGCGTGCGCTCCGGCCTGGACAGCCCTGGCACCTTCTGCGCCTGTAACAACTCGTGCATCTGGGCCAGGCTGCGCTCGGCGCCTTTTATCTGTGCGACCGCCTCGTGCACATCGAGCTGGGTGGATGAAGCACCTGCACGCAGCCAGGTCGTGGAACACCCGGCAGTTACGCCGCAGCTGCAGCAGGCAGGTCCACGGTTCGATGTCTACCTCATAGCGTGGCAGCCCATCGGCCTCATACAGCTCACCGACCCAGCTGCACAGGCCATGCCATTGCCGCTGGCCGCCGTCGGCCCGTTCCAGCAGCAAGGTGACGGGCTTTCCCAGCCACGGATCAGTGTCCAGGTAACCGTCGGTGGACAGGCACTCGACCCTGAACCTGTTCTCGCCGCAGACCGCTTCTTCACCACTGAAGCGCTCCACCAGCAGCGCTGCATCCAGTCCCTGCAGCTGCAGCAGACGACGGTGATTCCCGCTGCAACCCAATGCATTGCGCAGCGCCTGTGCTGACGGTTCCATGTCGATCCACCTGTTGCGTTTCCGAAGAGGAAAACGCTACGGGTGAACCAGCCATCAACCGCCGCTGCGCAGGTCAAAGCGCAGAACAACGCACACATTCACGCGCCGAGTGAGCGATAAATGACAAATGGGATCGAGCTGGTGATGCCGATGACGACACCTCCGTGGATCGTGGAAAGTCGCCTGCGGATGGCTGGCGACCGGCATGACCATTGCAGAGGACTGCCGTGCTTGTCTGAGCTGGCATACCTGGCTGCGAAGATCCTGCGGCCAAACTTGCACTGAGCTAGCGCGCCCGATACGGTAAGGCGGCTAACTACATGGACGTCTACGCATGCTCGAATCGAAATACAGCACCCTGCTCGTCGAAGCCGGCCGTCAAGGCAGCGCTGATCCGTCCGGCCTTCGCCTGTGTTTCCAGCTGCTCTCGCTGGCCACGGCCATTGACCGTGACTGTGCGGCTCGTCTGGCGCCTCATGGCCTCAGCGAGGCCCGCTTCGTCATCCTGTTCCTGCTGCGCGGGGCCGCCGGCCACTTGTCACCGAACGCGCTGGCCGAGCGTGCCGGCGTGCGCCGTGCCACCATCACCGGCCTGCTTGATGGCATGGCGCGCGAGGGACTGTTGACCCGTCACCCCGATGCTGACGATGGTCGACGCCTGCAGGTGCGACTCACGCGCAAAGGCGCGCGGCTGGCCGATGCCACCTTCACCGAACACACGGCGTGGATAGCGGGTTTGTTTGCCGGGCTGGACGCCACCGAACGCGAGCAGCTGGGGACCTTGCTGGCCAAGGTCTGGCAGCACACCGATACCGGTGCGGAGGTGCAGGCATGAGCACGGCGATCAGCGCCCAGCGCTTGCAGGACCTGAACAGCGGGGTCGCCAGCAGCACCCACCTGGCCGAGTGCCTGGCGGTGGACTTCAGCGCCTTGCTGGTGGCCGTCGTGCCGCTCGTTGCTGCCGACACGCTGCAGCCACTTCAGCAGGCGGCCGACAGTGGCATCACCCGACGCATGGCCTTGGCCGCCACGGCACTGCGGCAGGTCGGCGTGGGTGAGCCGACGCGCTGGCAAAGCCATCCTTCCGACACGGTGCGCGGTTGGGCCTGCTACCTGATTGGCAGCTGCGCAGGCGCATCACTGGCGCAGAAGCTCGAGGCCATGCGCGCGCTGGCCGATGATCTGCACTTCGGCGTGCGCGAATGGGCGTGGCTGGCGCTGCGCGCGGACATCGTCGCAGACCCGCTGGGCGCGCTGGCCCTGTTGCTGCCTTGGACACAGGAGGCGTCGCCACGCCTGCGCCGTTTCGCCTGCGAGGCAGTGCGACCGCGCGGGGTGTGGGCCAGCCACATCAACGTGTTCAAGCAGCAGCCGGAACTGGCGCAGCCGCTGTTGGAGGCGCTGGCAGACGACCCCAATCAATACGTGCAGGATTCGGTGGGCAACTGGCTCAACGACGCAGGCAAGACCAGCCCTGGCTGGGTGCGCGCGCTGTGTGCGCAGTGGGAGCAGACCTTGCCAGGCGATGCCAACCGTTACATACGAAAGCGCGCGCTGCGCTCGCTCAACAGGCCTGGGTGCTGATCAAGCTTTCAGTCCACCTTGGCCAGGCAGACCTTTCCAGCGCCTGCGAACACGTCCACCTGGCTACCCGACAGCGCATCCGCGCCGAGAATCAACGCCGGCGTCCCGGCCAGCCCCAACACCTTGAACACAGGCAGTTCACTGATACGAACCTCCAGTGGTCCGTGTCGCCAGTCATCGCTGGCCAATGCGGGCAGTTCTGTCAGCCACGTCGCCTGTGCTGTGCCACCCAGCCCACGCGTCCCGCCGTTGCGCTCACGGACACGGACATCGCTGCCATCGGTTTTCAGGCCCAGCGCACTGGCCGCTGCGCGATTGAGAATGGTCTGGGCAGCACCGGTGTCGACCACTGCGGTGGCCATGCTGCCGTTCGCGCCCAGCTGCATCTGGATGAAGGCAAAGCCCCGCAATGCAGGACCACGCCCGGGCAGGCTGTTGGCCTGGCAGGCGCCTTGCGCCGGCAGGGTGCCGGGCGTCCACAGCTGCAGCTGCTGCCGCGGAATGCTCCAGCGTGTGTCCCAGCGCCGGGTGATGTCATTGCCGAGGATGCCGTCAAGCCGCATGCCCGCATTGGCGCCCAGCGCAGACAGGTCGGTCTGCATCGCCGAGGCTTCGAAGGACAGCGTCCCCAGTGTCCAGCGCGTGCTGTGGGTGCGCCGCAGTTGCGCCGACGCGGCCGTCGCCCCGGTGGCCACCGTGCCACTGCTGTCGGGATCGACCAGCCCCAATCGCGTGGCGGTGCTTGAATCGACCACCGTGGCGCCTGCCGCACTGTCCACCACGAAGCGCAGCGGCTGCACGTTGTCGCCCAACCGCACCGCCACGCTGGGATGGCCGTTGTGCATCCACAGCGGCAGTGTATGTGCCGGTTCAACGGTGGCGGGGGAAGCGGTCGTGGACAGGACGAGCAGCAGGGGCAGCAAGGTCATGCGTGAACGCACCTTCTGGAAGGGACAGGTACGACCATTGTGGGGCAAGCGCACGCCGAAGGTGGCTGAATGGCCCACCGCCGTTGCGATTGAAACTGTTGCACTGGCTGGAGAACCTGCTGACAATGCAATCCATGAACGCAGCCCGCGCCAGCTTTTACTTTTGGTATTACTTTCCGAAGCCACTGGCGGAGGAAGGACTGCGCTCACGCTGAAGAAACTTTTCAGACGCATTCCCGAAAGCCGCCAGCGAACCTGGCGGCTTTTTTCATGCCGCCTCGCCGGGGCCACCCCCACCCCCAAGAGATTCCTGCCATGCCCCCCCATACCGACGATCTTCGCATCCGCAACATCGAACCGCTGACACCGCCCGCCCAGTTGCTGGCGATGCTGCCCTGCGACGACGATGCCTCCGATACGGTCAGCGCCTCGCGCGCGGCGCTGCACGCCATCCTGCACGGCCAGGACGACCGCCTGGCGGTGGTGGTCGGCCCGTGCTCCATCCACGATCCGGTGGCGGCCATCGAGTACGCCCAGCGCCTCAAGCCCCTGCGCGATGCGCTGGCAGGTGAACTGGAGATCGTGATGCGGGTGTACTTCGAAAAGCCGCGCACCACGGTGGGCTGGAAAGGCCTGATCAACGATCCGGACCTGGATGGCAGCTTCAACATCAACAAGGGCCTGCGTGTTGCACGTGGCCTGCTGCGTGACATCAACAAGCTGGGCCTGCCGGCGGGCGTGGAGTTCCTGGATGTGATCTCGCCGCAGTACATCGCCGACCTGGTGGCCTGGGGGGCCATTGGTGCGCGCACCACCGAAAGCCAGGTGCACCGCGAGCTGGCATCGGGGCTGTCGTGCCCGGTCGGCTTCAAGAACGGCACCGATGGCAACATCAAGATTGCCGCCGATGCGGTGGGCGCAGCGTCCAACCCGCACCATTTCCTGTCAGTGACCAAGCAGGGCGGCACCGCCATCGTGGCCACCGCCGGCAACCCGGATTGCCATGTGATCCTGCGTGGCGGCAAGCAGCCCAACTACGATGCGGCCAGCATCGAGGCCACCGCCCAGGTGCTACAGAAGTCCAAGCTGCCGACCCGCCTTATGGTGGATGCCAGCCACGCCAACAGCCTGAAGAACCCGGATAACCAGCCGCGGGTGATCGAAGACATCGCCGTGCAGATGGAAGCCGGCGAGCAGCGCATCGTCGGGGTGATGGTGGAGAGCAATCTGGTCGGTGGTCGCCAGGACCTGGTCGATGGCCAGGTGCCGGTGTACGGCCAGAGCATCACCGATGGCTGCATTGATTGGGACACCACCGTACAGGTGCTGGAGCGGCTGGCCAAGGCAGTGCGCGTACGCCGGCAGACGCGGGTGTCCGAAGCCGCCTGACGGCGGCACGAGGTGTGGATGGCGGTCTGCTGCCTGCGGGGGCGCGGCCGCGATCAGCGGGGACCGGAGGAGTTGTCGGTCCCTGCGTCTACACCGGCGATGCGCCTGGCGCTGCGCAAGCGCGCCAGCGCCAGGTACATCGCCGGGGTGGTGTACAGGGTCAGCCACTGGCTCACCAGCAGCCCGCCCACGATCGCAATACCGAGCGGCTGGCGCAGTTCCCAGCCTTCGCCACTTGCCAGCATCAGCGGCAGGGTGCCCAGCAGGGCGGCCACGGAAGTCATCAGGATCGGCCGCAGGCGCAGCCGCGCCGCGTCCATCACCGCATCATGGGGCGTCAGTCCCCGGCGTTCGCCGGCCAAGGCGAAATCCACCAGCAGGATGGTGTTCTTCATCACCACGCCGACCAGCAGGAACAGCCCGAGCAGGGCGATCAGGTTCAGCTCGTTGTCGAAGATCAGCAACGCCAGCAAGGCACCGATGCCGGCCGAGGGCAGGGTGGACAGGATCACCAATGGCTGCAGGAAGCTTTCGTAAAGAATGCCCAGCACCAGGTAAACCGCCAGCATCGCGCCCAGCACCAGCCACAGTTGCCGTTGCTTGAGCTGGTCCAGGCCGCCAGCCTCGCCAGCCAGGTGGCCCTGCACGGTGCGCGGCAGCATCAGGCGTGCCATCGCATCGTTGATCGCGGCCACGCCCTGTTCCAGGCTGACCCCGGGGGCCAGCGCGAACTCGATCCACACCGAAGCAAACTGCTGCGCATGGTGCACGCGGTCCGGAGCCATGCCGTAACGCCAGCTGGCGATGCTGCTGAGCGGGATGCGCTGGCCGTTGCCGTCGAGCACCTGCAGTTGCTGCAGGGTGGTTGGATCCTGGGTGTGGCGGGGGTCCAGTTCCATCACCACCCGGTACTGGTTGAGGCTGTCGTACAGGGTGGCGACCTGGCGCTGGCTGAAGGAGTTGTTGAGCACGTTGGCCACGGTGCGCATGTCCACGCCATGGCGGGCGGCTGCTTCACGGTCGATGTCCAGCACCACCTGGCGCATGCCGGCTTCGCCTTGCGCCTCGACGTCCACCAGCTCCGGCAGGCCGCGTAGCGCGGCACTGACCTTCGGTCCCCATTCGCGCAGCGGCGCAAGGTCATCGGCCAACAGCTGGAAGGCGTACTGGCCGCTGTCGCCGCCACCGCCCTCCAGGCGGATGTCCTGGTCCACCCACAGGTACAGGTTGCCACCGGGCAAGGCGGGCAGCTTGGCGCGCAGGCGGTCGATGACCTCCTGGCTGGAGACCTTGCGCTCGGACAGCGGCTTCATCTTGATCATGATGAAGGCGTTGTTCACCCCGTTGCTGCCGCCGATGTAGCCGATGATGTCGGCGATCGCCGGGTCATCCAGCAACAGCTTGCGATAGGCGTTGATCTTTGGCTGCATGGCCTGGAAGGACAAGCCATCGTCGCCACGGGCGAAGCCACGCAGCTGTGCGGTGTCCTGCTTGGGCACGATGCCCTTGGGCACTTTCTGGAACAGCCAGGCATTGATGGCCAGCACCGCGACGAAGGCCAGCAGCGGCCAGCGCAGGTGGCGCAGGCTGGCGCCCAAGGTGTTGAGGTAGCCCTCGCGCAGGAACAGGAACAACGCGTCGCTGCGCCGCTGCCAACGGCTGCGCGGGGCCTCGGCGCCGGGCAGCAGGCGCGCACACAGCATCGGGACCAGGCTCAGCGCGACCAGCACCGACACCGCCATGGCGGCGACGAGGGTGAGCGAGAATTCGCGGAACAGGCGTTCGACGAAGTCATCCAGGAACAGGATGGAGACGAACACCACCGCCAGTGCCAGGTTCATCGATACCAGCGTGGCCCCTACCTCGCCGGCGCCACGGATCGCGGCCTGCCAGCGGTCGGCGCCGAGTTCGCGGTGGCGGGCGATGTTTTCCAGCACCACGATGGCATCGTCCACCACCAGCACGGCGGCGACGATCAGCGCCATCAGTGAAAGGGTGTTGAGCGAGAACCCGAACATCGCGATCAACGCCAGCGCGCCGAACAGCACCACCGGGATCGCCACGCTTGGTACCAGCGCCGCACGCCAATGGCCGAGGAAGCCCAGTACCACCAGCACCACCAGCACGATGGCCAGCACCAGGGTGAGCTCGGCCTCGCGCAGGGTGGCGCGGATGACCGGCGAGCGGTCCATCACCAGTTCCATCGCAACCGTCTTGGGCAGCAGCGCCCGCAATTGCGGCAGCTGCTGCTGGATCAGGTCCACGGTGGCGATGATGTTGGCCCCGGGCTGGCGGCTGACGATCAGCAGCACCGCCGGGCGTTCGTTGTGGAAACCGCTGGAATAGCGGTCTTCGACACCGTCGATGACCTGGGCCACATCGCCCAGGCGCACCGGGCGATCGTTTCGTACGGTCAGCGCCAGGTCGCGGTACTGCTCGGCACGGCGCAGCTGCAACGGGGCTTCCAGCTGCCACTGCTGCTGGTCATCGCCCACCGCGCCCAAGGGACGCACGGCGTTGGCGCGGGCGATGGCCTGCGACACGTCGTCCAGCGCCAGTCCGGCGTGGTTGAGTGCGTTGGGATCCAATGAAACGCGCACGGCAGGCAGCGCGCTACCGCCCACCTGCACTTCGCCGACGCCGGGAATCTGCGAAAGCTTCTGCGCCAGCACCGTCGAGCCCAGGTCATACAACTGGCCCGGCGGCAGCACGTCGGAGGTCAACGCCAGGGCGAGGATCGGGGCCTGCGACGGATTCACCTTGCGGTACTGCGGCATGCCCGGCATGCCGCTGGGCAGTTGGCCACGGGCGATGTTGATCGCTGCCTGCACTTCGCGCGCGGCCTCGTCGATGTCGCGGCCGAGGGCGAACTTCAACTCCACTTCGGTCTGGCCCTGGGTGCTGGCCGACTCGATGGTGGTGATCCCGGGGATGCTGCCCAAGGCACGTTCCAGCGGCGTGGCCACGGTGGCCGCCATGGATTCGGGCGACGCGCCGGGCAGGCTGGCGCTGACCTCGATCGCCGGGTAATCCACTTGTGGCAGCGGCGCCACCGGCAGCAGGCGCAGGCCCAGCAGGCCGGCCAGCACCAGCGCCACGGCCAGCAGCAGGGTGGCCACCGGACGCTGCACGCAGGCCTGGGCGATGCGCGCGGCCAGGTTCATGCATCGGCTCCGGCGGCCTTGCCGGCCGGCGTGCGGCGGCGTTGCAGGCGGTCAAAGGCAAGGTAGATCACCGGCGTGGTGAACAGGGTCAGCACCTGGCTCACCAGCAGGCCACCGACCATCACCCAGCCCAGCGGCTGGCGCAGCTCAGCACCGGAACCGGTGGCCAGCATCAGCGGGATCGCGCCGAACAGCGCGGCCAGGGTGGTCATCAGGATGGGACGGAAGCGCAGCAGTGCGGCCTGGTGGATGGCCTCGCGCGGGGCCATGCCACGGCTGCGCTGCGCATCCAGGGCGAAGTCGATCATCATGATCGCGTTCTTTTTCACCAGGCCGATCAGCAGGATGATGCCGATCACCGCGATCAGGTCCAGGCTGCGCCCGCTCAGCCACAGCGCGGCCAGCGCACCGACGGTGGCCGAGGGCAGGGTGGACAGGATGGTGACCGGATGGATGAAGCTCTCGTAGAGCACGCCCAGCACGATGTACATCACCACCACCGCGGCCAGGATCAGCCACAAGGTGCTGGACAGCGAGCTGGTGAACGCCGATGCCGCGCCCTGCAGGCGCAGCTCGATGCTTTCCGGCACGGCGAGGGTATCGCGTGCGCCATGGATGGCGGCCACCGCTTCGCCCAGTGATGCGCCCGGGGCCAGGTTGAAGGACAGCGTGGCCGCGGGGAACTGGCCGACATGGTTGCGCAGCAATGCAGCCGCACCCTGCTCGACGCTGGCCACGGCACCCAGCGGCACGGTCTGGCCCTGTGCATTGCGTACGCGCAGGCTGGTGATCGCATCGGGGCCGGGCTGGCCGGCTGGATCGGCCTCCAGCACCACGCGATACTGGCTGGCCTGGGTGAAGATCGTGGAGATCTGCCGCTGTCCATAGGCGTCGTACAGCGCATCGGCCACCGCTTCCACGCTCACCCCAAGCCGCGCGGCGGCGTCGCGGTCGATCTGCACGCGGGCCTGGCGGCCCTGCATGCGCAGGTCGCTGGCCACGTCGGCCAGCGCCGGCGACTGTTGCAGCTGCTTCACCAGCCGCGGCGTCCAGGTCTCCAGCAGCGCGATATCCGGGCTGGTCAGGGTGAACTGGTACTGGCTGCGGCTGATCCGGTCTTCCATGCCCAGTTCCTGCACAGGCTGCAGGTACAGGGTGATGCCCGGGATGTGCGCCACGCGCTCCTGCAGGCGGGCCATGACCGTGGCCATGTCATCGCGGCGCTGGCCATGCGGGGTCAGTTCGATCAGCAGGCGGCCGGTGTTGAGCGCGGCGTTGTTGCCATCCACGCCGATGTAGGAGGACAGGCTGGCGACGGCCGGGTCCTGCTCGATGGCCTTGGCCAGTGCCAGCTGGCGTTCGCGCATGGCCTGGAACGAGATCGCCTGCGGTGCTTCGCTGATGCCCTGCACCAGGCCGACATCCTGCACCGGGAAGAAGCCCTTGGGCACGGCCAGGTAGAGCATCACCGTCAGCACCAGGGTGGCGGCCGTGGCCAGCAGCATCAGTGGCTGGCGCTGCAGCACCCACTGCAGCTGCCGGTCGTAGCCGGCGATGATGCGGTCGAACATGTCACCGCGGCTGGCCGCAGCGGCGTCATGGGCATGCGCACCGGGGCGCAGGAAACGGGCGCACAGCATCGGGGTCAGGGTCAGTGACACCAGCAGCGAGATGCCGATCGCCACCGCCAGGGTGATGGCGAACTCGTGGAACAGTGCGCCCACCAGGTCGGCCATGAACAGCAGCGGGATCAACACCGCGATCAACGAGACGGTCAGCGAGACCAGGGTGAAGCCGATTTCCCGCGCGCCCTTCAACGCCGCCTCCAGCGGCGTTTCGCCTTCTTCCAGGTGGCGGGCGATGTTTTCCAGCATCACGATGGCATCGTCCACCACGAAGCCGGCGGCCACGGTCAGCGCCATCAGCGTGAGGTTGTTGAGCGAAAAGCCGGCCAGCAGCATCACCGCGAAGGTGCCGATCAGCGACAACGGCACGGCGACACTGGGAATCAGCGTGGCACGCAGGTTGCGCAGGAACACGAAGGTCACCAGCACCACAAGGGCGACGGCCAGCACCAGCTCCTTCTGCACCCCGCGGATGGAAGCGCGGATGGATTCCGTGCGGTCGCTGAGCACCGCCAGCTGCACGCCGCTCGGCAGCGAGGCCTGCAGCTGCGGCAGCAGGGTGCGCACCTCGTTGACCACGGCGATGACGTTGGCCCCGGGCTGGCGCTGGATGTTCACCAGCACCGCCGGCGTGGTGCCGGACCAGGCCGCCAGCTGGCGGTTCTCGGCACCGTCGGTGATGGTGGCGACGTCGCCCAGCCGCAGCGGTGCGCCATCCTTCCAGTTGAGCACCAGCGCGCGGTACTCGGCGACGCTGCGCATCTGGTCGTTGGCATCGAGCATCACCGCGCGGATGGGCCCATCGAAGCTGCCCTTGGGCAGGTTGACGTTGGCCGCGGCGATGGCGCTGCGGATGTGGTCCATGCCCAGGCCATTGGCGGCCAGGGCGGCGGGGTTCACCTGGATGCGCACGGCCGGCCGCTGGCCACCGGCCAGGCTCACCAGGCCCACGCCGGGCAGCTGGGACAGCCGCTGGGCGATGCGCGTGTCCACCAAGTCGTGGACCTGCGGCAACGACAGGCCCTGCGAGGTCACGGCCAAGGTGACAATGGGCGTATCGGCCGGATTGACCTTGCGGTACACCGGCGGCACCGGCAGGTCATCGGGCAGGAAGCTGCTGGCCGAATTGATGGCCGCCTGTACGTCTTGTTCGGCCACGCCCAGCGATACTTCCAGGCCGAACTGCAGGGTGATCACCGAGGCGCCGCCCGAGCTGGTGGACGACAGCTGTTTCAGCCCGGGAATCTGCCCCAGCTGGCGTTCCAGCGGCGCGGTGACGGTGCGCGTGGTCAGCTCCGGGCTGGCACCGGGATACAGCGTGGTGATCTGGATGATCGGGTAGTCCACCTGCGGCAGCGCGGCAACCGGCAGCAGGCGGTAAGCCAGCGCACCGGCCAGCAGCAGCGCCACCATCAGCAGGGTGGTGGCGACCGGGCGCAGGATGAACGGGCGCGACAGGTTCATGCGCCTGCCTGCGGTGCGTCCTCGCTGATCACCTGCACCGGCGAGCCATCTTCCAGCCCGTCGATGCCCTCGATGACGACCTTGTCGCCCGCCTTCAGGCCCTGCAGCACCGACACGCGGCTGCCATCGGCCGCGCCGAGCACCACGTCACGCCGTTGCGCCTTGTTGTCGGCATCCACGATGTGCACATAGTTGCCCTGGCTGCCGAACTGCACGGCGGCATCGGGGATCACCACCGAAGGCTGGTCACCCAGTTGCAGGCGCACGTTGACGAACTGGTTGGGAAACAGCTTTTCATCGGCATTGGCGAACTGCGCACGCAGCTTCAACGTTCCGGTGGCGGTGTCGATCACATTGTCGACGCTGGACAGTGCGCCTTCGCCCAGCGCCGTGCGCTCGTCGCGGTCAAGCACTTCCACCGGCAACCGCGCCTGTTGGCGGACCGCGTCGAGCAGGGCCGGCAGCTGTGGTTCGGGCACGGTGAACAGCACGCTGATCGGCGCGGTCTGGGTCAGGGTCACCAGGCCATCGGCGTCACTGCTGCGCACCAGGTTGCCCACGTCGATGCGGCGCAGGCCGACCCGGCCGCTGACCGGCGCGGTGATGCGGGTGTACTGCAACTGCAGCTGCGCTTCATCGACGGTGGCCTGGTCGCTGAGGCGGCGGCCCTGCAACTGCCGCACGCGGCTCTGCTGGTCACTGAGCTCCTGTGCGGACACATACTTCTGTGCCTGCAGTTCGCGGTAACGCTGCAGTTGTCGCTGGGCGTTCTCCAGCTCGGCCAGATTCTGCTGCTGGGTGCCGCGCGCCTGGGCCAGGCGGACTTCGTAAGGACGTGGATCGATCTGCGCCAGCAGATCACCGGCCTTCACCTGCTGGCCTTCCTCGAAATGCAGGCGCAGCAGTTCGCCATCGACGCGGCTGCGTACCACAACACTGTGCAGCGGGGTGACCGTGCCCACTGCCTTGAGCCGCACGCGCAGCGGCTCGGCGCTGGCGCTGGCGACGCGCACCGGCGTGCTGCGTGGGGGCGTGTTGGCGCTGTTGTCATCGTGCGGCCACAGCCAGCGGGCCAGCAGCACCATGATGACCAGCGGCACGGCGGCGAACAGCCACTGGCGAACGCGGCGGGAAGTGGATGATGGCGATTGGGCAACGGACATAAGGCATCCTGCGGCCTGCGCACGCGCAGGTTTACGCGACTCCGGCATGCCCTGGTGGGCCGGGCCGGCGTCGATCAATGGGGGAGTGTCTGGCGATGCTGCGTCCGCAGCTGGCTGGATACCGCCGTGCAGCGGACGCGTCATGGTAGCGGGTCACGCGCTTTTTTGCCGCATTGCTTTGGTCATGTTTGCGGTTCGCGGCTGCGTGCGGGTTTATCGCCGACAGCGGCGGGCCTCTATGGTGGCTCGCGGAAAGCCGGTTCTGCGCGATGGGCGGTCGCGGTGGGCGTGTGGGGGACGGCAAAAGCCGCTCCTGCGTGCCTCGCGTTTCGCCAT
>DALZLW010000111.1:0-12515 GCA_032007425.1 Stenotrophomonas sp. | reverse complement strand
CCGGCCGCAGGCCGGGCGGTGCCAGTCCGGCGCGCGCGCGCGGCATGCTCAGTTGTCCTCGTCGAAGCGGCGCTCGAACAGGGACACCACGGCGTCCATGGCCGCTGCTTCGTCTTCGCCGCTGATGCGCACGGTGACGGGGGTGCCCTGGCCGGCGGCCAGCAGCATCACGCCCATGATGCTCTTGGCGTTGATCTCACGGCCCTTGGCAGCCATGGTCACGTTGCAGCGGAACGGCGCCAGCTCCTGCACCAGCTTGGCGGTGGCGCGGGCATGCAGGCCCAGGCGGTTGGATACGGTGAGTTCTCGTTCAAGCATCGTCGACTATTGCTCCGTTGCGGGTTCCGGCCGCCGCTGTGGCCGGTAGTTGGTCCAGTGCCTGTTCCGGGTAATTCATCACTCGCAGCAGCATCGGCAGGCTCAGTGCCGATACCCGGCGTGCCGGGGTGCCCAGCCGGGCCAGTTGGGCGGCCAGGTTGCTCGGGCTGGCGCCGTACAGGTCGGTCAGGATCAACACGCCTTCTCCTGAATCCACCCGGCGCAGCGCGGCGGAGGCTGAAGGGAGCAGGGCATCAAGGTCTGCGTCGAACGGTACTTCGAAAGCTTCGGTCTTCAGCGGGAGGTGCCGCAACAGCCGGGTCGCCACCTCAAGCAGGGCGGCCCCGATGCCGGGATGCGTTACAAGGAGAATGCCACAGGTCATTACCGAACGTTAACAGGTCCGGATGACAGTGGGTTAGCGTGATTCCACGCTTCTGTGTTCCGCATTCAGGAACTGTGGCGCGCAGCGCATTCCCCGGACAGCCGGTCCGGTCGTTGGCCGCGCGATTGCGCTCAATCCAGCTCGCGGTGGTAGGTCGCCACCTCTTCCCAGCCCTTTTCCCGGGCATGGCGGCCCATGCGTTCGGCCAGGTACACCGAGCGGTGTTTGCCGCCGGTGCAGCCGAAGGCCACGGTGACGTAGCTGCGGGTGTCGTTGCCCAGCTTCGGCAGCCACGTGTCGAGGAAATCCATCAGCTGGGCAAGGTAGCGTTGCACCTCCGGTTGCGCTTCCAGATAGTCACGCACGCCGCCTTCGCGGCCACTGAGCGGGCGCAGTTCCGGGTCCCAGTGCGGGTTGGGCAGCACCCGCGCATCGAACACGAAGTCGGCCTCGGCCGGTACGCCGCGCTTGTAGGCGAAGGATTCAAACAGCAGCGACAGGCGGGTGCCATGGCCGAGCGCGAATTCGGTGACCACCCGGCGGCGCAGCTGGTGCACGTTGAGCAGGGAGGTATCGATGATGGCGTCGGCAGCCTGCCGCAGGGGCGCGGTGAGCTCGCGTTCGCGGGCAATGGCTTCGGGCAGGGACAGGCCGAGCTGGCTCAACGGGTGGCGGCGGCGGGTGTCGGCATAGCGCTTGAGCACGGCCTCATCGCTGGCCTCGAAGAACAGCAGCTGGGCATCGACACCGGCGGCCGTGGCCTGCTCGCGCCAGGTCGCCAGCTTGCCCAGTTCATTCTGGCCGCGCACATCGATGCCCACCGCCAGGCGGCGCGGGGCACCGGTGCTTTCGGCCAGCACGCTGCGCACGAAGTCGGGCAGCAGGTTGATCGGCAGGTTGTCGGTGCAGTAGTAATCCTGGTCTTCGAAGGTTTTCAGCGCAACGGTCTTGCCTGAGCCGGACAGGCCGCTGACGATGATCAGGGTAGGGGTGTCGGTACTCATGGCGTGCGACGTTCCAGCAGGTTGCTGTGGCGGGCGATGAACATGGCGGCCGGGTCGATGCCCTTGGTGCGCAGGATATGCAGGCGGGTGGCCGCTTCGGTCAGCACCGACAGGTTGCGCCCGGGCATCACCGGCAGGGTGATCAGCGGCACGTCCAGGTCCAGCACGTGGCGGGTGCCGGAATCACCGGTCAGGCGTTCGTAACCGTAGGCACTGGGTTCGGTCATCGGCTTGGTCAGGTGGACGATGAGCCGAAGGTACTTGTTCTTCTTTACGGCTGTGTCACCGAACATCTCGCGGATGTTGAGCACGCCCAGGCCGCGCACTTCCAGCAGGTCCTGCAGCAGCTCCGGGCAGGTGCCGTCGAGCACGTCCGGGGCGATCTGGGTGAACTCCGGGGCATCGTCGGCAACCAGCCGGTGGCCGCGGCTGAGCAGCTCCAGCGCCAGTTCGCTCTTGCCCGAACCGGCTTCACCGGTGATCAGCACGCCGATGGAATAGATTTCCATGAACACGCCGTGCAGGATCACCCGGGGCGCCAGCGTGCGTGCCAGGTGGTAGGAAAGGTGGTTGAGCAGCTCGTGCCCGCGCTTGGGTGACAGCCACAGGGGGGTGTTGGATTCATCTGCTGCCGCGCGCAGGTCTTCCGGGCAGGGCTGGTTGCGGGTGATCACCAGCGCCAGCGGGTGGGAGTGCATGATCTTCTCGATCACTTCCCAGCGTTGGCGTGAATCGAGTGAATCCAGCCAGGACAGTTCCTCCGAACCGAGGATCTGCACCTTGTTGGGGTAGATGGCGTTGAGGTAGCCGGCCAGCGACGGCCGGCGCGACACGGTGTTGCCAGCTTCCAGTTCGCGCTTCTCGCCTTTCTGTCCGGCCACCCAGCGCAGGCTTAGGCGGTCACGCTGCTGGTCGAACAGTTCGCGGGCCGTGATGGTGGTGTTCATGCGGCGGTGGCCGGTGGGGGACAATCAATGATGGTACGCAGGGTGGGTGCGTCCTTGGCCGCGCGCAGGGCATCGCGCACGGCAGCGATCGAAAACAGTTCGGCCAGCTCGGACAGCAGCATCAGGTGCTGGTGGGTGTAATGGGCCGGTACCGCGATCGCGAACACCAGGTCAACCGGTTCGTCGCCGTTGAAATCCACCGGCTGGGTCAACTTCAGCAGGGCGCCGCGGGGCTGCTGCAGCGCGGCGGCGCGGCCGTGGGGAATGGCGATGCCATGGCCGATGGCGGTGCTGCCGAGCAACTCCCGCTCGCAGAGGTTCTGGTAGAGATCATCGGCGCTGGCCTGGTGGCAGGCCAGCAGACCGGCGGCGATCCGCAGTACGCTGTCACGGTCCGCTGCCGTGCAGACATGGGTCCGCACGGCAGCCATCAGGTCGGTCAGGGGCATCGTGGCTGTCGGATGATGGCGTCAGCCGTCATTGTCGCCCAGCGGCAGCGGTTGTGGGGCATGCTGCTGCTTCTTTTCCTTGTGCTTGAGCACCAGCCGATCCAGTTTGTCGGCCAACAGGTCGATGGCCGCGTACATGGTCTGTCCAGTGGCCTCGGCGTGCAGCGCCTGGCCGGGGATGTTCACGCTGGCATCGACATGGTGCTCGTTCTTGTTCTGCAGCTTCAGGGTGACCCGCGTTTCGCAGTGCTCGCCGAAATGCTTGCCCGCCCGCGACAACTTGGTCTCGACATACTCCTTCAGGGCCGGGGTGACTTCGACGTCTTTGCCAAACGTTTCAATGCGCATCGGGTATCTCCTTTTTGGATTTTGCCAATGAACCTTCCAGGCTTCCGCAGGGGTGTCAGGCGATCCTGACGCGTTCGTGTGAGGCCGGAATGTTCATGGCTTCACGATACTTCGCTACGGTGCGGCGCGCTACGGGGATGCCGGTGGTTTTCAACATCCCGGCCAGCTTGGCGTCAGAAAGCGGCTTGCGTGGGTTCTCGTCCTCGATCAGGCGGCGCAGCATGGACTGGATGGCCGTGCTGGAGGCTTCGCCACCACCGTCGGTGTCGATGCCGGAGGCGAAGAACGCGCGCAGGGCCACGGTACCGCGTGGCGTACGCACGTGCTTGCGGGCGATGGCGCGGGAAATGGTCGATTCATGAAGGCCGAGTTCGGCCGCCACGTCGCGCAGGGTCAGCGGCCGCAGCGCCTGTTCACCAAATTCGAGGAAACCGGCCTGCTGCTGCAGCAGGCACTGCACCACCCGCAGCAGGGTTTCGCCACGGGCCTGCAGGCCTTTCAGCAGCCAGCGGGCTTCCTGCAGCTGCGCACGCAGGTAGCCGGCATCGGCTTCGCCGCAGCGGCGGATCATCTGTTCGTAACCGCGGTGGATGACCACGCGCGGGCCTGCATGGCTGGCCAGTGCCGCGCGCCAGATGCCGTTCTGGCGCCATACCACCACGTCGGGCACCACGTAGGTGTC
Source organism: Stenotrophomonas sp. (assembly GCA_032007425.1). Classification (GTDB taxonomy): domain Bacteria; phylum Pseudomonadota; class Gammaproteobacteria; order Xanthomonadales; family Xanthomonadaceae; genus Stenotrophomonas. Next base: position 8,382 of record DALZLW010000111.1, on the reverse strand, counting down.
CTGCTCCAGGGGCGCGATCTGGGTGCCGGGTCGTGGGTCCAGCGAGCGCAGCAGGGCCACCGCCGTTTCCACTTCGTCCGGCGCCAGCTTGAGTTCCTGGGCGATGCCGGCCACGCCGCTGCGCGGCAGCCGTTCGAGGGGACCGCTGGCGATCAGGCCGGCAATGCGCAGTCCGGGCGTGTCCGCTGGCAGGACATCCAACTGCAGCTGCAGGCACTCCCCCAGGCTGCGCGCGCCGACGCCAACCGGGTCGAAGCGTTGGATCTGGTGCAGCACAGTGAGGATCTCGGCGTCTTCCACGCGCAGGCCGGGTAGCAGGGTTTCGGCGATGCCTGAAAGCGGCTCGCGGAGGTAACCGTCATCTTCCAGCGCATCGATCAGCGCGGCGCCGATGCTGCGGTCGCGTGGCGAAAGGTGGGACAGGTGCAGTTGCCAGAGCAGGTGGTCGGCCAGGGTTTCGGTCTCGGCCACGCGTTCGGCGGCGTCGCCGGCTTCCTCATCATCGAATGATCCGCCGCTGCCAGGGCGTTCCCAGTCCGGTTCGGGCGGCGCCCAGTCATCGTGGCCCGCGTCGTCGACCGCCGCTGCTGTGCTGCCGTCTTCAGCGGGCTGTCCGGCCGCATCGGTCGCGCTGTCCGACGGCGTGTTGTCGGCCCAGTCCAGCAGCGGATTGCTTTCCACCGCGCTGGCGATTTCCAGTTCCAGCTCGGTGCTGGACATCTGCAGCAGCTTGATGGCCTGGCGCAGCTGCGGCGTCATGACCAGTTGCTGTCCCAGCGATGTCTGCAGCCGAGTTTTCATGCCTGCGCCAGAGGGAAGAAGAAGGCCGGGCGGCCGCGGCGCTTACAGCTTGAAGGCATCTCCAAGGTAGACGCGGCGGACGTCGGCGTTGTCCAGGATCGCCTCCGGCGAGCCCTGTGCAAGTACCGTGCCCTCGGCGAGGATATACGCCCGGTCGCAGATTCCCAAGGTTTCACGCACGTTGTGGTCGGTGATGAGCACGCCGATGCCGCGGTTCTTGAGGTGGGTGACGATGCGCTGGATCTCGCCCACCGAGATCGGATCGACGCCTGCAAACGGCTCATCGAGCAGGATCAGGCGCGGCTGGGCAGCCAGCGCACGGGCGATCTCACAGCGGCGGCGTTCACCGCCGGAAAGGCTGGCGCCGAGCTGGTCGGCGACGTGGGACATCTGCAGTTCGTCCAGCAGCGAAGCCAGCTCGCGCTCGCGGCCGGCCGCGTCCAGGTCCTCGCGCAGTTCCAGCACAAGACGGATGTTGTCGGCCACCGACAGCTTGCGGAACACCGACGGTTCCTGTGGCAGGTAGCCCACGCCCTGCTTGGCGCGGGTATACATCGGGTCGCCGGTGATGTCCTTGCCATCGAGCACGATGCTGCCGGCGTCGGCCGCCACCAGCCCCACGATCATGTAGAAACAGGTGGTCTTGCCGGCGCCGTTTGGGCCGAGCAGGCCCACGACTTCGCCGGCGTCCAGGGTGAGGCCGAAATCCTTCACCACTTCGCGCTGCTTGTAGCGCTTGCGCAGCCCCTTTGCGACCAGCATTACTTCTTCCCCTGTGGCGCCGGGCTGGCGGCGGCTTTGTTCTTGGGCTGGATGACGGTACGCACGCGGCTGCCGTCGCCACCGCTGCTCATCTCGCCGGTACGGGTGTTGTAAGTCATGCGCTGGCCGGCATTGGTGCCGCGTGCGCTGGTGACCTTGTAGTTGCCGGTAAGGGTGATGATTTCGCTGGTGATGTCGTAGTCGATGGTGTCCGCGCTTGCATCCATCCAGCTGCCATCGTCCATCTGCTGTTTCATCTTGGCCTGTTTGCCGGTGAATACCGCGCGCACCGGCTCGCCATCCTTGATGAACAGGTCGGCCTTGGCCGCGCGCAGGTCCAGGCTTCCCTGGGTGATCACGACATCACCGCTGAGCACGGTCTTGCCATCACCGGTCAGCGTGCCGGACTGGCTGCCGGCATCGATGGTCATGGGCTCATTGCGGTCGCTCGACTTGCCATGGGCGGCCAGGGGGCTGATGCACAGGCTGAGCACGAAAAGGGCTGCGAGGGTGTTTTTCATCGGATCCTGTCTGCCGGGTGGGCGCTTGGGTCAGCGGCGGGGCGTGTAGCGGCCCTTGGACTGGCTGAGGAAATGATACGTGTTGTTGGCCGAATCCAGCTCGAAGCCGACGCCGGTCTGTTCCATCCCTGGTCGGGTCATGGTGACGCGGGCATCGGTGCGGGCTTTGTCTTCCTTGGGGAACACGTCCAGGTGGGTGGTACGGAACGTTGTGGGTGGGGTGTTGCCCACGGTCGGGCTGTCGCCGTTGACGTTGCCGGTAAGCTTCATCAGCTCGCCCTTGGCGCTGACCCAGCCGGTGTCCGAGCGCAGTGTCCAGTGGTTGCCGTCGCTGTCGGGCATTTCGAACACCGGGGTGGTGATGTGCAGGGTCTGGTCGGCGCGGGTGCGCTCCAGTGTCGGCGCGCGCAGGGTGGTCGATTCCCGGCCCTGGTCGTCCAGCGCGACAATCTGGAAGTCGTGCAGCACGTAGTCGAGCCGGCCGTCTTCGGCCAGCGCCTGCGGGCCCTGGTCGCGGCCACGCAGCAGGGCCCAGCCGCTGATCAGCGCAGCCAGCAGCAGGATCCCACCCAGGATCAGGCGCGGATTGCTCATGCGCCGAACCCGGCCAGCACATCGTCCAGCCGGCCTTGCGCAGCCAGCAGCACGTCGCACAGTTCACGCGCCGCGCCTTGGCCGCCGGCCGCGCGGGTCTGCCAGTGGACGCGCTCGGCGACCCACGGATGGGCGTTGGCCGGCGCCACCGCCAGCCCGACCGCACACAGCGGCGCCAGATCGGGCAGGTCATCGCCGAGGAAGGCGACCTGGTCCAAGCCGACGCCATGCTGTTCGCACAGCAACCGGACGCTGGCCAGCTTGTCCCCCACCGCGATCTGGGTGTCGATGCCGAGGTCGGCCCCGCGCCGCAACGCCGATTGGCTGTTGCGCGCGGTGATCAGCACCGGGTGGATGCCGTGCTTCTGCAGTAGTTTCAGTCCCAGCCCGTCATGCACGAAGAATGCCTTGCTCTCGTTGCCTGCATGGTCGTAGTAGAGCCGACCGTCAGTGAGCGTGCCGTCCACGTCGAAGCAGGCCAGGCGGACCCGCGCCGCGACGGCATGCAGGTGGCTGGGAAAATCGGGCAATGGGGACCAGGGCATCGGGCGGCTGTTCGTTCCAGAGTAATTACAAGACTGAATGGGGACGGCTGGACGCTGGTTAAACCACGCGCGCGCGCAGCAGATCGTGGATGTTCAGGGCGCCCACCGCGCGGCCGCCGTCATCGACGACGATCAGCCCGTTGATCTGGTGGGTTTCCATCAGCCGCGCGGCCTCGACCGCCAGCTGGTCGGCGCCGATGGTGCGCGGCTGCCGGGTCATCACATCGGCGATCCGGGCCGTGCGCACATCCAGCGCGCTGTCCAGCGCGCGGCGCAGGTCACCATCGGTGAACAGGCCGATCAGTCTGTCCTGTGCATCGACCACGGCGGTCATGCCCAGGCGCTTGCGGCTCATTTCCACCAGCGCCGCGCTCAGGCTGGCTTCGGCTCCGACCTTGGGCAGCTCATCGCCGCTGTGCATGACATCGGTGATGTGCAGCAGCAGGCGTCGACCGAGGCTGCCGGCCGGGTGCGAACGGGCGAAATCATCGGCGGTGAAACCACGCGCGTCCAGCAGGGCCACCGCCAGCGCATCGCCCATCGCCAGCGACGCGGTGGTGCTGGAGGTGGGGGCCAGCGCCAGCGGGCAGGCCTCGGCCGGCACGCTGACATCCAGATGGACATCGGCTGCCTTGGCCAGGCTGGAACCGGGCCGGCCGGTCATGGAAATCAACACATTGCCCTGTCGCTTGAGCACTGGCAGCAGCATCAGCACTTCATCGGATTCGCCGGAATAGGACAGGGCGAGCACGACGTCGGCCTCGGTGATCATGCCCAGGTCGCCATGCCCGGCTTCGCCGGGGTGCACATAGAACGCCGGGGTGCCGGTGGAGGCCAACGTGGCGGCGATCTTGCGGGCGATGTGGCCCGACTTGCCCATGCCGGTGGCCACCACCCGGCCCTTGCCGTGCAGGATGTGCTGGCAGGCCTGCGCGAAGGCTTCGCCCAGCCGCCCGGCGACGGCGGCCAGCGCCTGCTGTTCGATCTCGAAGACGCGGCGGCCGCTGGCCACCAGCAGTTCGGGGGTAACGGCGGCGGAAGAGGGGGGCAGGGAGGTTTCAGCCATGCGGATGCCACGCAGCGGGGTAGAATGTGGGTTCATTTTATTAGGAAAGCCCGTTGGACGCCGACACCATCCGCAATCTGATCGAAACCGGCCTCCCCGGCGCCCGCGCCGACGTGCGTGGCGACGACGGCGTGCATTTCGAAGCGACCGTGGTCTGTGAAGCCTTTGCCGGGCGCATGCCGCTGGCCCGCCACCGCATGGTCTACGCCACCCTGGGCGACCTGATGGGCGGTGCCATCCATGCACTGCAGCTCAAGACCGTGACCCCGGCCGAAGCCGGCTGAACCCGCGAAAAGACCCACTTACATGGCCAAGATCGTTGTGACCGGCGGCAGCGCGCTGCACGGTGAAGTAAGCATCTCCGGCGCCAAGAACGCCGTTCTCCCCATCCTCTGCGCCACCCTGCTGGCCGATGAGCCGGTGGAAATCACCAACGTCCCGCACCTGCATGACGTGGTGACCACGGTCAAGCTGCTGGGGGAACTGGGCGCCAAGGTCACCATCGACCAGGGCACCCTGTCGCGCGGCAGCGCGATCGTGGTCGACCCGCGCAGCGTCAACCAGCACGTGGCCCCGTATGAACTCGTGCGCACCATGCGGGCGTCCATCCTGGTGCTGGGCCCGTTGCTGGCCCGCCATGGCGCGGCCGAAGTCTCGCTGCCGGGCGGCTGTGCGATCGGCTCGCGGCCGGTGGACCAGCACATCAAGGGCCTGCAGGCGCTCGGCGCGGACATCGTTGTCGAAAACGGCTTCATCAAGGCCAGCGCCAAGCGGCTCAAGGGCGGTCATTTCACCTTCGACATGGTCAGCGTGACCGGCACGGAGAACGTCCTGATGGCTGCCGTGCTGGCCGAAGGCACCACGGTGCTGGACAACGCGGCGATGGAACCGGAAGTCACCGACCTGGCCCAGTGCCTGATCGCGCTGGGCGCGAAGATCGAAGGCCTGGGCACGGCGCGGCTGACCATCCACGGCGTGGATCGGTTGGGCGGCGGTCGCCATGAAGTGCTGCCTGACCGTATCGAAACGGGCACCTTCCTGGTGGCCGCAGCGATGACCGGTGGCAGCGTGACGGTCAACCGCGCTCGCCCGGATACCCTGGACGCGGTGCTGTCCAAGCTGGTGGAGGCCGGTGCCCGCATCGAGACCACCGCCGACAGCATCCATCTGGACATGCAGGGCAAGCGACCCAAGGCCGTCAACCTGACCACAGCGCCCTACCCGGCATTCCCGACGGACATGCAGGCGCAGTTCATGGCGCTCAACTGCGTGGCAGATGGTGTGGGCGTGATCAATGAGACGATCTTCGAAAACCGCTTCATGCACGTCAACGAGCTGCTGCGCCTTGGCGCCGATGTGCAGGTCGAGGGCCATACGGCCATCGTGCGCGGCAGCGAGCGGCTCAGCGGCGCGCCGGTGATGGCCACCGACCTGCGTGCCTCGGCGTCGCTGATCCTGGCTGGTTTGATGGCTGAAGGCGACACCACCATCGACCGCATCTACCACCTGGACCGCGGCTACGAGAACATCGAAGAAAAGCTCAGCGGCCTGGGTGCCGTCATCCGGCGGGTGCCATGATCCTGCGCGGGCGCTTCACCCGTCGCAGAAAGGCGCTGCTGGTGCTGGTGCTGATCGTGCTGGCGTGGCTGGGCTACGCCTGGTACGCCGGCATCGCCATTACCCAGGGCATCGAGCAGAAGGACATGGACTGGAACGGTGACGGTACGGTCACCCGGGATGAAATCCTGCAGTCGTTCTACGCTGTCGGCGTGACCGCCAGCCAGGACGGCAACCGCCAATGCCGCACCTTTGCGTGGCGCAGGACCGGCGAACAGATCCGGGTGGATTGCCGCACGGTGTTCAAGGAAGAGCCCGCCAAATAAGAAGACGCCCGGGAAACCGGGCGTTCTTCATTGCCCCGTCGGTGGGACAGCGGCCGATCCGCCGGCGCTACCGGGACGGCCGCCGGGATCCGGGGGCCTCCCCGGCGCCGGATGGACAGATCAATTCACCGCTTTGACCGTCAGATCCAGCGCATCCTTGCCGCCCTCGCGCTGCAGCAGCCGGGCCGGCACCGGCAGTTCCGGCACCACCCAGGCGATCAGTTCCTTGTTGCCATCCACGCGCGACACTTTGGTGGCCTGGTAGCTCTTGCCACCCACGGTCACCTGTTCCTTGCCGATCACCTTGTAGGTCATGGGCTTGATGCGACCTTCGTCCACCATGCGGTAGGTGAGCGGCTTGCCTGCGGCCAGATCGCGCACGATGGCCAGGTTGATCAGCAGGGCATCAAGGTCGCCGGCCTTCAGGGCCACCGGCCCGCGACGGTCAGGCTTGAGGTCGCCGGTCCAGCTGGCCTGGTTGGCCTTCCAGTCGTAGGTGGCCTGCACATTGCGCTTTTTCACCAGCAGCACGGAACTGTCCTGGCTGCTGAGCGGGCGCAGGCGGCCGTTGGCTTCCTCGAACACCGTGCTTTGGCTGAGGTCGGCCAACTGGTTCTTGACCTTCAGGCTGTACCGCCAGGTGTTGTTGCCTTCACTGGCGACGGTCATGGTGCCGTTGGCCTGCATGCCCATGTAGCTGGCCAGGTAATCGGCCTTGAACGGGGTAATCGCCAGCGCGGGCAGGCTGGCCGCGGCCAGGGCAGCGCCGGCGGTCCAGCGCAGGATGCGGGAAGAAGGGTTCATCATCAGACTCCTTGGTATTCGATCAGGCGCAGATCGATGCGATCGTCGCCGTCATCGCGTTGCAGGATGCGCACCGGCGTGGGGACGCCATTGGCAATCCACAGGATGGTTTCGTCGTTGCCACCATTGGTACGGCTGACGCGCAGGGCGTCGTAGGACAGCTCGCCGGCCTGGACGTTTTCGGTGGCGGCGGCGGCCTGGTAATCGTGCTGGCGGACACGGCCCACGTCCACGTAGCGGTAATGCATGGCCGCGCCAGGGCGCGCATCGCGCATCAGCGCCAGGTTGATCAGCAGGGCGCTCTGGTCGCCCGGTTGCAGGGCGATGGGCTGGCGGCGCTCTTTCTTCAGGTCGCCCAGCCACTGTGCCCGGCCGGCGTTCCAGTCGTAGGTGCCGACGACTTTCTTGCCCAGGAACAAGCCCTTGCGCACGGTGCTCTGGCTCAAGGGCACGTAGACGTTGTCACGCACCTCGAACACCGTGCTCTGTTCCAGATTCAGCCCCAGCACACTGGCAAAGCCGCGCCGGCCGATGACCTGCATGTCCACCCGCCACTGCGAGCCACCGGTGTGGGTGACCCGCAGCACGGCGTCACCGGCCTCCTTGCCCTTGTAGAAGGCCTGGTAGGTGGCGGTGAAGGGCTGCAGCGGTGGATTCTCCCAGGCCAGTGCGGGCAGCTGCAGCGGCGCGGTCGTTGCCGCTTCCGGGCTGGCAACAGCTGGTTCGGCCACGGGCGCGGCCGACAAGGGTGCCGGCGGGGTGGTCGCAAAGGCATGTGCCGCAACCGGAAGGGCGATGCAGGCCAAGCACAGCGACAGCAACTTCAGGGGCAAGGGAGAGGGCGTCATGCGCGGCAGCGGGGGCAGGAGGGGAACAGCATGCCAGCACTTCGGTCAGGACCGCGTGTGGGCCGGGCTTACCTGTTCAGCTTACCGGCAGCATCGAGCCGGAGCGGCCGGGGCAGCGCAACACCGTCGAGCACCACGGTGCCGTCGCGTTCTGCCAGGCGACCGCTGGCCAGCAGGCCCAGGCTGGCGATCAGCAGCGGATGCTCCACCTGCAGCACACGTGCCGCCAGGGCATCGGCCGTGTCGTCGGCCAGGACCGTCACCCGGGCCTGGGCCAGGACGGTGCCGGCATCCAGTTCAGGTACGACAAAGTGGACGCTGGCACCGTGTTCACGGTCGCCGGCTTCCAGGGCCCGCGCGTGGGTATGCAGGCCTTTGTACAGCGGCAGCAGCGAAGGATGGATGTTCACCAGCCGACCCGCGAAGCGCTGCACGAAGGCGGCGCCAAGGATCCGCATGTAACCGGCACAGATGATCCAGTCCGGCGCGCAGGCGGCCACCGCATCGGCCAGCGCGGCCTCGTAGGCAGGGCGGTCGGTGAAGCTGGACGGGGCGGCG
>DALZLW010000110.1:0-12546 GCA_032007425.1 Stenotrophomonas sp. | reverse complement strand
CGGCGGTGACGGGGCAGCGCCGCCGGCCGACGCCTATGCCAGCAGTGCGGCGCAGGCGCGGCAGGCACAGCAGCAGGCGCGGCGCAGCGTGGATGATGTCAAACAGCAGCAGGCGGCGCTGTTCACCCGCCGCTTCACGGTGGAAAACAGCCTCAGCTATGCCCGCTATGACCGCAAGCAGATAACCCTCAATGGCTTCCTCGCACTGGACGCCATCTTCCTGGGCAACATCGGCATCGAGAACGTGGAGTCGGACGCGCTGACCTGGAACGTGGCCGCGCGCTGGGGCGTCAGTCCCAACCTGACTCTCAGCGTGGACGTGCCATGGCTGGCGCGCCGCACGGTGTACCAGAAAGGCGGCGCTGGCGGCTCGGCGGCGGCGATCGCACAGGAAGAAACTTCGGGCAACGGCCTCGGTGATATCGGATTGAGTGCCAACTACCGCCTGTTCGGCGAACGTGGCTGGCGGCCGGAAACCGTGCTGACCGCGGGGGTCACCGCACCGACCGGGCGCGCGCCGTATGGGTTGGATTGGACGGTGCTGGAGCGCGATGACGATGATTACATCCGCTTTACCGTGCCACGCGAGCAACCCACCGGCAACGGGGTGTGGCAGGCCAGCCTGGGACTGTCGGCGGTGAAGACGGCCGACCCGGCGATCCTGTTTGCCAACGTCGGCTACATCCATTCCTTCAGTCGTGGCTTCGACGACCTCGACAGCAACCCTGATACCGTCAATCCGGGCATGGTGAGACTCGGTGGCTCGCTGTACTTCGGTGCCGGCGTGGCCTTCGCCTTCAATGAGCGCACCAGCCTGAGCATTTCCTTCAGCGACAAACTAGGCGCGCGGGCCTCGACCCGCTACCAGGGCGGGCAGTGGGTGAAAGTCATCGGCAGCGATGCCAACGCAGCCAGCCTGAATCTTGGGGTGACCTATGCACTGAACCAGAAAACCACCCTGGTCAGCCTGCTGGGCATTGGATTGACGCCGGATGCGCCTGATTTCACCTTGGCATTCAAGGTGCCCTACAGCCTGTAGGGCACGCGCGAGGGCAGGTCGGGCTCACCGTTGTTCGGGCAGGGCGACGCCATGTCGACGGCAGAGGCGATAGATGGTGATGCGTGAGACCTGCATGGCACGGGCGCAGGCCGACACATTGAACTGGTGGTCCTGCAGGCTGCGCATCAGCAGGTCGCGCTCCATGTTTCCTCGCGCCAGTTGCAGGCAGGTACGGGAGGGGGCGACACCGGCCGTCGTCAGTTCCAGGGCGGCCGGGCCGATCAGTTCATCCTCGGCAATCACCGCGGCGCGCTGGACGCGGTTCTGCAGCTCACGCACGTTGCCAGGCCAGGTGAATTCCTGCATCGCACGGCGTGCTTCGGCGCTGAAGCCGCGCGCGCGGCTGCGGTGCTGCTCGCGGAAGCAGGCCAGGAAATGGTTGGCCAGCAGTTGCACATCGCTGCCGCGATCACGCAGGGCGGGCAGCGGCAGGCGCAGCACGTTGAGTCGATAGAACAAGTCGCGGCGGAAGCGACCGGCGTCCACGGCGCGTTCCAGGTCGACATGGGTCGCGGCGATGACCCGGACGTCCACCTTGACCGCATGGCGGCTGCCGATCCGCTCCAGCGTACCCTCCTGCAGCACCCGCAGCAGGCTGGTCTGTGCGTCCAAGGGCAGGTCGCCGATCTCATCGAGGAACACGGTGCCTCCGTTGGCACTTTCGAACAGGCCCAGCCGTCGCTGGGTGGCCCCGGTGAATGCCCCGCGTTCGTGGCCGAACAACTCGCTTTGCACCAGATTGGCAGCTATCGCACCGCAATTGAGTGCGTGGAAGCTGCGCCCGCTGCGTACTGAGTGCCGATGCAGCGCCTTGGCGGCAACCTCCTTGCCGGTGCCGGTTTCACCGGTGATCAGCACCGGAAGGTCCACTGCCGCGAACTTCTGCAGTGACGCACGTGCGGCCAGCAGGCGCGGGCTTTCACCGATCAGCTCGGAACTGCCGGACGGCGCTGCGTCGGCATGGTGCGCCAGATCTGCCAGTAGACGGGCCAACTCCATCGGCAGCACGTAGCGGCGGCGGCAGCCGTCCGATAGCGCTTGACTGCTGGCGGTGGTGGCCTCGGAAAGCATCGGCAGGGCGGCAAATGCAGGCAGATGGTCGTGGCGCTGGATCCAATCCTGCAAGGCGGCATGACACCCAGGGTCGAGCAGGCGCAGGTCGATCACGGCCACTAGTTGGTCACGCCCTCGCAGACCTACCTCGGTCGGGCGGGCGGGATCGACCGCTCTGACCTGCCACCCTGCGGCGGCAAGCGCCGCACGCTCGGTCACCTTGGGTTGCCCGAACCAGATCACACACCTTGACGCAACGTCGGTAAGTGCCGCCATGCCCGTTTCCCCCCTCATGGAGCGGCACGTTGCCTTTGCGTTGCCGATGTGCCGCCATCACCGGTAAGGGTTACCAACGCAAGGCAGGGCGGCGGGCGGCCACTGGCAAGGCCGGGTGATGCGCTTGTCGGTGGCCTTGGGCCATGCTGTCACGCGTAGCGCCCGGTCATGCCCGATGGGCCGGGTGGCAAAAAGCAAACGCCGGGCATGGCCCGGCGTTGCCGAAAACAAGAGGTGCTTTCCCGGGCGTCGCCGCAGGAAGCGATGGTGGCCTATGCCGGGCGAGACCCGGTGGCGCTACGCTCAGAGCTCGACCCGGCGAGCCTGCATGAACTTGTTGCCCCAATAGCCGCTGAGCAGGGTGTCGGTGCGCACGTCCTTGCCGGTGCTCGGCGCATGCAGGAACCGTCCTTCGCCAACATAGATGCCAACGTGGTCGACACGGCCCTTGCGGCCGAAAAAGACCAGGTCACCCGCGGCCAGCGCGGCACGGTCCTTGATCAGCTCGGCGCTGCGGTCGCTGGCCATTTCACGGGAAACGCGTGGCAGCTCGATGCCCAGCGCGGTGCGGAACACGTAGCCGACCAGCCCGCTGCAATCAAAACCGCTGTCCGGATTGCTGCCGCCCCAACGGTAGGGCGTGCCCAGCAGGGTCATGGCGCGGCGGAGCAGGGACTGCACCTTGCCGTCTTCACCGACAACCGCCGGCGCAGTGCCATTGGCGGCGGCAGCGTCGTAATTGGCCAGAAGGCGGCTGAGGTCACCGGCGACCATGGCCGAACGGTCCATCAGCGGAATCGTGTCGTTGCTGGCCAGATAGGGCAGCAGGGCCGCCAAGGTCGCATTGGCCGCCGCGTCGGTCCGGCTGCGCGGTGCCTGCGGTGCGGCGTCGGGCGGGGCGATTTCCACCGGGGTTCCGGGCAAGGGGGCGGATTGCGCCGCAGCGACCGAAACGCCACCGAACGACAGGGCGAGGGCAAGCAGGAGAGGGCGCGTGATGCGCTGGATTACGGCTGGCTGGCCTTCACATCCAAGGTCGTCGGTCGTCACGCGGCGGTCACGTAGAAAATAGCGATGGAGCACCTTACCGTGGGAATGCGTCAGTGAGGTACAAATTTCGTTAATATTTCATTTGACCGACCGTGATTCTCATCACAAAAAATAAGTGATGACCTGTTCATTTTAGTGCAGGACACGTTTCGCCCCCGTGTAGTGGTCTTTCCAGTAGGGGCCTCCGAGGGTATCCAGGCGCACCGTGCCGCCGGTGCTGGGAGCATGCACGAACCGCCCTTCACCGACGTAGATCCCGACATGGCTGACGTTGCCGCGCGTGCCGAAAAAGACAAGGTCGCCCGTTGCCAGACGCTCCGGGGCGATCTTCGGCCCCTGCACTGCGGCAAGTTCGCGTGAGGTACGCGGCAGCTGCAGGTCCAGCATTTCGCGGTAGACATAGGTCACCAGCCCGCTGCAGTCAAAGCCGGACTCGGGCGTGTTGCCACCGAAACGGTAGGGCGTGCCGACCAGGCCGATGGCCCGCATCAGCACGGCGTTGGCGGCCTGGGGATCGGCCGGTGGCACGCTGGGCCAGGACGGGGTGACCGCTGGCGCTGGCGTGCTGCGTACCTGCCGTTCACCGCCACAGCCCGCCATCAGGCAGGCGCTGATGCAAAGCAGTACCGTTGCGGGCACCCGGCACATGGCCGCGGAAACTGGCGTCATGGACATGTTCTCCGGATAATGTGAGCCCTTGGAATGGCCGCCATCATGGCGGTCTCCCCGGCGGGCGACAACCCGCCCCAACCCGCCTGCTTACGCCAGGTCCAGACAGAGTTGCGCATGAAGATCGAAAAAGACCGCGTTGTCCGTTTCCATTACACCGTCTCCGAAGTCGGCCAGGAACCCATTGAATCGTCCAAAGACCGTGGCGAACCGCTGGCCATCCTGATCGGCCACGGCAACATCATCCCGGGTCTGGAAAAGGCGATGCTGGACAAGGAAGCGGGTGAGAGCTTCGGCGTCGACGTGGCCTCGGCCGATGCCTATGGCGAGCGCCGCGATGGCCTGAGCCAGCGCGTGCCGAAGAAGCATTTCGGCAACAGCAAGCTGGCCGTCGGCCAGCAGGTGGTGCTGCAGACCAACTTCGGTCCGCGCGCGGTCACCGTGCAGAAGGTGGGCATGAGCGTCGTCGACGTCGACCTGAACCACCCGATGGCCGGCAAGGACCTGCATTTCGACGTGGAAATCGTCGAGGTGCGTGAAGCCAGCCAGGAAGAAATCGAACACCGCCACGTCCACGGCGACGGCGGCCACCAGCACTGAGCCTGTCGCACGTGCTGTGACCTGGAAGGCCCGCCTGTGCGGGCCTTCTTCCATTGCGGAGCTTGGTCATTGACGTCATCCGCGCATAATGGGGGGTCTTCCGATGGGACCGCCCGTGACCACGCTGCCACCGACTCTGCCACCGTCCCTGTTGCCGCTGCCGGCGAGCGAACGTATCACCGTGATCGACATCGTGCGTGGCGCGGCCCTGCTGGGCATCCTGCTGATGAACATCGAAGCCTTCGTCGGTCCCCTGGATGGGTCCTTCACCGGCATCGATCCGCATTGGCAGGGGATGGACTACTGGGCTGATGCGCTGGTGTACGTATTCGTGCAGGGCAAGTTCTTCCTGCTGTTCTCGCTGTTGTTCGGCGCGGGCTTCACCGTGATGGCGCAGCGTGCGCAAGCGTCCGGGCGGGCGTTCGTCCCCTTGTACCTGCGGCGCAGCCTGGCGTTGCTCGTGTTCGGCCTGTGCCACGCGCTGTTGGTGTGGTCCGGCGACATCCTGATGATCTACGCCGTGCTGTCGCTGCCCTTGCTGCTGCTGCGGCACCTGCCGGTGCGCCTGCTGCCAGCGGCTGGCGTGGCGGCGTTTGCCTTGACGATCGCGCTGGTGCTGTTGTCATCGGCGATGGTGTGGGCGCTGGGCAGCATGGACGGTTACGCCGGCCAGGCGGATGCGGCGCACGCCAGTGCGCTGCAGGCGCTGGAAGCGCAGCGCCTGGCGTACGGGCAGGGCACCTGGGTGCAGGCCACGCTGCAGCGCGCTACCGATGTGGTGCGTTCGTTCGGCGGTCTGGTGATTGTCGGCCCGGAAATCGTCGGCATGTTCCTGCTGGGCAGTTGGTTCGCGCGCAGCGGCGCACTGGCTGCTCCGGAGCGCTTTCTCGGCCTGTACAGCCTGCTGCGGCTGGTTGCCTTGCCGCTGGGCCTGCTGTTGATGCTGTGCAGCGTCTATGTGCTGCCATACCTGGAGCCGGGCCGGTTCAGTGTCAGCACCGGCGTGGCCTACGCGCTGTCCGCCCCGGCAAGCCTGTTGATGTGCCTGGGCTACCTGGGCTGGCTGGTGCACGCACGCGGCCACCTGCAGTGGCTGGCGGCGCCTGGGCGCATGGCGCTGACCAACTACATCCTGCAGTCGTTGCTATGTACGTGGCTGTTCTACGGCTATGGCCTGGGCGCGTTTGAAGAGGTGCCGCGGGCTTGGCAGATTCCCTTCGCCGTCGCCTTGTTTGCCCTGCAGGTCGTGGCCAGTCGCTGGTGGTTGCAGCGCTACCGCTACGGGCCGCTGGAATGGCTGTGGCGTTCGTTCACCTACCTGCGCCTGCAGCCGATGGCCAGGCAGGTGCAGCCGGCCTGATACGGTGGCTGTCACGTCCTGCCTGCAGCACGGCGTGGCATGCTGCAGGCCCGGCATGCCGCTGCACCGTGCCGCGATTCCTTCCTGATCCAAGAGCGATGCCATGAACCCACACAGCCATGACTACGACCTGATCGTGCTCGGAGGCGGCTCCGGCGGGATGGCCGCTGCATTCCGCGCGGCACACCATGGACGCCGCGTGGCAATGCTCGAACCGGGTGCGCTCGGCGGCACCTGCGTCAACGTTGGTTGCGTGCCGAAGAAGGCAATGTGGCTGGCAGCCGACCTGGCCGAGCGCATCGGCCTGGCCAGTGCGCTGGGGTTTGCCGTCGAGCCGCAGCCGGCACTGTCCTGGCAGACATTGATCGTGCAGCGCGAGGGCTACATTGCCAACGTCCATGCGAGTTATCGCAAACGGCTGGACGCGGCCGGGGTGGTGCGCGTGCCACAGCGTGGCCGCCTGCTCGATGCGCACACCGTGGAGTGCGCCGACGGGGTGCGCCTGAGTGCCGCGCATATCGTGCTGGCGACCGGCGCCCACCCGCAGCGGCCCGATATCCCCGGTGCGGAACTCGGCCTGGTATCCGATGATTTCTTCAACCTGCGCGCCGCGCCGGCCGAGGTCGCCATCGTGGGTGGCGGCTACATCGCGGTGGAACTTGCCGGCCTGCTGCAGGCGCTGGGCAGCCAGGTCACCCTGCTGGTGCGTGGTACGCGCCTGCTGGAGCGGTTCGACGCCGAGCTGGCGGTGATGCTGGCCGAAAACCTGCGCCAGCAAGGCGTGCGGCTGCACTTCGACTATCGCCTGCGCGAGCTGCGTGACGAGGACGGCAAGGTCCGCGCGTTCGGCCACGATGGGCCGGCGGAAACCGTATTCGATGCGCTGTTCTTCGCTACCGGGCGTCGCGGCAATTCCGCTGGGCTGGGCCTGGAAGCCTTGGGCGTGGCCATCGGTGAGCGCGGTGAAGTGCAGGTGGATGAGTGGCAGGACACCACGGTCCCCAGCATCCACGCGGTGGGTGATCTGGCGGGCAAGGTCGGGTTGACGCCGGTGGCGATCGCTACGGCGCGGCTGTTGGTCGATCGCCTGTTTGGTGGCCAGTCACAGGCGAAGATGGACTACGACAACGTGCCCAGCGTGGTGTTCTCGCATCCCCCGCTGGGCGCGGTCGGATTGTCCGAAGAAGCGGCGCGGGCCCGGTTCGATGACGTGCAGGTGTACTGCAGCAGCTTCCGGCCCATGCTGCAGGTGCTGGCCGATGGCCGCCAGCACAGCCTGTTCAAGCTGGTCTGTGCCGGGCCGGAACAACGCGTGGTCGGCGTGCACCTGCTGGGCGAAGCGGCCGATGAGATCCTGCAGGGCTTCGCCGTGGCGGTGAAGATGGGAGCAACCAAGGCGCAGTTCGACGCCACGGTGGCGATCCACCCGACCTCGTCGGAAGAGGTGGTGTTGATGCGCTGAACCGCCGGGCGGGGACAGGCGCGGCCCATGGCCGCCGTGGGACAATGGCGGCCTCCTTCTTCCAAGGCGCAGGGCGTTCCGGCCCGCCGCCCCTGCTGATGCCACGCCTGCTGCCCCGTTCGTCCGCCACCGCCGCGCCCGCCATTGCCCTGGGAGGCATCGGCCTGGCCGCGGTCGGCGCCATCGCGGCCTCGGGCAAGGCGGTGATCGTCAAGCTGGGCCTGCGCCATGGCGTCGACCCGACCACGCTGCTGGCGCTGCGCATGCTGATGGCCTTGCCGGTGTTCGCGCTGCTGGCTTGGTGGTCTTCGCGCGGCACTGCGCCACTGGCCTGGGCCGACCGCGCGCGGGTGGCCTGGCTGGGCTTCACCGGCTATTACCTGTCCAGTTGGCTGGATTTCCAGGGGCTGCAGTACATCAGTGTCACCCTGGAACGGCTGATCCTGTACCTCAATCCCACCCTGGTGCTGTTGATCAACGTGCTGCTGGCGCGCCAGCGTCCGGGGCGCTGGCAAGTCGTGGCGCTGGCGGTCAGCTACCTGGGCGTGCTGGTGGCCTTTGGCCATGACCTGCAGCGCGAAGGCGGGCGCATCGTGCTGGGCAGCCTGCTGGTGCTTGCCAGTGCGCTCAGCTATGCGCTCTACCTGTTCGGCAGCGGCCGCGTGGTGGCGCGCATCGGCGCCATCCGCCTGACGGCCTACGCCAGCTGCGTGGCCAGCGTGCTGGTCCTGCTGCACTTCGCCCTGAGCCATCCATTACCGCAGCTGTGGCAGGCGCCGGTCGAAGTGCAGGGGCTGTCGCTGCTCAATGCGATGGTCTGCACGGTGCTGCCGGTGTTTGCCATCATGCTGGCGGTGAAGCGGATCGGCTCCTCACTGGCAGCGCAGGTCGGTATGCTGGGGCCTGTTTCCACCATCGTGATGAGCCTATGGCTGTTGGACGAACCGATGGGGCCGGCGCAGGTCGTCGGCACCGTGCTGGTGCTGGCCGGCGTGCTGCTGGTGACCCGCCTGCGGCCATGAGCAGTGCGCAGATGCGCGCTGCGATCGTGGCCATCATCCACGCGATCCCGGCCGGCCAGGTACGTGGCTACGGCGAGGTTGCCCTGCTGGCCGGCCTGCCAGGGCGGGCACGACTGGTGGCGCGCGTCCTCGGCCAGAACGATGATCCGACCCTGCCGTGGTATCGGGTGTTGCGCTCCGATGGGCGCATCGCGATGGCCGAAGGCTCGGCCGGCTGGCGCGAACAGGCCCAGCGACTGCGTGCCGAAGGCGTGGTGGTCGAAAACGGGAGGGTGCGTCGGCCGGCGCGGCCGGCAACCCCGGCTGACCTGGATGCCGCCCTGTGGGGGCCTGGCTGAGCGGGTTGGCTATGATGGCGGCTGATTCATAGGAGTTTTCCATGTTCCCGCGTCTGCCCACTGTCACCAAAGCCCTGTTGATCGCCAACACGGTCTTGTTCCTGCTCCAGCTCGCCTTGGGCGATGGGCTTTTCGCCAGCCTGATGCTGCAGCCGCTCGCGCAGGACTATGCCTACGCTGATCCGGGTGGCGGCTTCCAGCCCTGGCAACTGCTCACCTACGGCTTCCTGCACGGCAGCTTCGGCCATCTGTTCTTCAACATGCTGGCCGTGTTCATGTTCGGTGCGCCACTGGAACAGACCTGGGGCGAGAAGCGCTTCCTGATCTACTACCTGGTCTGCGTCATCGGCGCCGGCCTGTGCCAGCTCTATGTCGGGACGCTGATGGACAACCCGGCCACCGTGCTCGGTGCATCCGGCGGCGTGTTCGGGCTGTTGCTGGCGTACGGCATGCTGTTCCCCAACCAGCGGGTGATGCTGCTGTTCCCGCCGATTCCCATGAAGGCGCGGACCTTCGTGATCCTGTTCGGCGTCGGTGAGCTGGTGCTGGGCGCCACCGGCTGGCAGCCGGGCGTGGCCCACTTCGCGCATCTGGGCGGCATGCTGTTCGGTTGGCTGTTGATCCGCTACTGGCGCGGCCAGCCGCCGTTTGGTCCGCGGCGTCCGCCGGGTCCGCCGAAACGTCGCAATCACCTGCGTAGCGTCAATTGACGCTGCGGTGCGCGGCACCGGGTGCCGAACGGCCGCCGGTGCCGCGTCCTGCCTGCGCCTGCGCGACGCCCAAGGAGCGTTGTCCAGGCGTCCCGGGCTGCAGGTGAGCGCAGCCCGGTGAGGGTCGATCAGCGCCAGACCTTGATCTGCTCGGCTTCGGTACGCTGCATCGGCTGGCCCGGCTTGCAGCTGAAACTCGCGGCAAAGCCCGGCAGGTTCGACAGCGGGCCGTTGCTGCGCCACTTGCCCGGTGCGCGGATGTCGGTGCCCAGGCGGGTAGCCGCTTCATTGGGCGACAGCTGCTGCGGCCACAGGTTCGCCCAGGCAACGAAGAAGGCCTGCTTGTCGGCGGGCTTGGCCTGCGGTTCCTGCGCGGCATAGGCTTCCCAGGCCAACTCGACGCCGGCCAGATCCGCCAGGTTTTCTTCGCGGCTCAATTCGCCGTTGACCTTGGCTCCCTTCACGCCGGGGAAGTCATAGCCGCTGTACTGGGCCGCGATCCGGTTGCCCAGCAGCGTCCAGGCGCTCTTGTCGGCCGGGGTCCACCAGCTGCGCAGTTCCCCGCGTGCATCGATCAGTGCGCCCTTGGCATCGATGGCCCGGGTCAGCTCATGCCCGACCAGTGCACCGTAAGCGCCGAACTTCTGCGCCGGCGTACCCTGGCTGTCGAAGATCGGTGCCTGCAGGGCGGCGGCGGTGACCACCAGCCGGTTCTGCGCCAGGTCGTATGCCAACGAGGGCTGCTGAGGCAACACGTCCCAGCGGCGGTCGGCGTTGCCCTTGCCGATCCGCTTCATTTCTTCGCGGTGGCGCCAGGTGGAGGCGATCAGCATGTTGCCGCCGAAGCTGCCACGGCCCATCGGCTGCACGCTGTAATCGAGGTCGCGGCGCGGGGTGCCGATCTCGATCTTCAGGGCTTCCAGCTTGGCCTGCGCCTCGGCCTTGGCTTCGGCGCTGAGCCAGGTGTTGCGCTTGACCGCCTCGATCTGGGTTTCGCGCAGGCGATCGATGATCCACGCGGCCTGGCGGCGGTCTTCGGCAGCCAGGTGGCGCGCCGCATACTCGCGGCCAAGCATCGGCCCGGCGGCCACGTTGATGGCATCAAGCACCGATTCCCAGCGTGCCGGCGCCAGCGTCTGGCCACGCAGCAGGCGGCCGCGGAATTCGAACTCGGCGTCGCGGTAGGCCTTGGAGAGATAGGGTGCCATGGCATCGCCCACGCGCCAGCGCAGGTAGGCCTTCCACTGCTCCGGCTTGACCTTGCTGACCATGCCGTCCAGCTGCTGGAACAACGCGGCGTCGGACAGTGACACCAGGTCATCGTTCACGCCCTGTGCCTTGAGGAAGGCGTCCAGCTGCAGGTTGCGGTAGCGCTTGGCCAGTTCCTTGGTGGGCACGGGCACGTAGTTGTTGAACGGGTTGTTGATCGCCGCCAGCGGCTGGGCCACGCGGGCCAGCTCGGTTTCCAGCGCGACCACCGCCTGCACCTGGGCATCCAGCTCCGCGGCCGGCGTGCCGGTAAGTGTCAGCACCTGCTTGATGTAGGCGCGGTACCGGGTCATCAGGGCCTGGGTATCGGCATCGTTGCGGGTATAGAACGCCGGATCCGGCAGGCCCATGCCGCCCTGCATGAAGTAGCCGATGTGCCGGTCCAGCGCCTTCAAATCGACATCGGGGCTGAAGTTGAAGGCCACCGGGATGCCCACCTGGTGCAGTGCGGCGATCGAGGCCGGGACATCCTTGGCCTTCTTGATGGCGTTGATGCGCGTCAGCAGCGGGGCGATCGGCTTGGAGCCATCGGCTTCCACCGCAGCTTCATCCAGGCCGCTGGCCCAGAAATCGCCGAGCAGCTTCTGCACATTGCCCTGCGGGCTGGCCATGGCCGCATCCAGCAGCGCACGCTGCTGCAGGCGGCTGCGCTCCACCAGTTGGCCCAGCGCGCTGGTGGCGCCGGTCTGCGGCACCGGGTTGGCCTTGAGCCAGGTCGCATTGCTGGCCTCGTAGAAATCGGTGCACTGGGCACTGACTGCAGGCGCGCGCGCGGCCTTCTTCTTGGCGGCGGCGGCCGGGTTGGCGGGAACCAGGGTGACCAGGGCGATGCCCAGGGCAACGGCGAGCGGGCGGAAGGTGGGCATGCGGTGCGGATCCATCGGGTATTGAAGGCCGCCGCACTATATCAATTCGTACATGGACGGAGCATGCACGCCGCTGGGCACTCCACGGCAGCACCGCGCCCGGCGCGGCGGTCGAGCATCCAGCGGGTGCTCATCGCACAGGCAGTGCCTGCAGAAAAGCAGAGGCCCGGGATCACCGGGCCTCTGCGGGTCATGCGTGTAACGGTGCAGCGATTACCAGATCACCACCTGCTGGTCGCCGCTGCGCACCATCGGCTGGCCGGCCTTGCACTGGAACGCGGCCGCGAAGGTCGGCAGGTTCGACGGCGCACCCATGGCACGGAACTGCGCCGGGGCGTGCGGGTCGGTAGCCAGGCGGACCTTGGCGTTTTCCGGGGTGTACTTGGTACGCCACACGGTGGCCCAGTTGAAGAAGAAGCGCTGGTCGCGGGTGAAGCCTTCGACCTTCGGGTCTTCCTTGCCGGCCGAAGCCTTCTGCAGCGCGTCGTAAGCGGTGGCCAGGCCGCCCAGGTCGGCGATGTTCTCGCCCAAGGTCAGGTGGCCGTTGACGGCCTGGCCGTCGACCTTGTAGCCGTCGAACTGCTTCACCAGGCGGCCGGTCAGGCCTTCGAAGTTCTTCTTGTCGGCCGGGGTCCACCAGTCTTCCATGTTGCCCGACGGCCCGAAGCGTGCGCCCTGGTCATCGTAACCGTGGGTCATCTCGTGGCCGATCACCGCGCCGATGCCACCGTAATTCAGGGCGTCGTCGGCGTTGATGTCGAAGAACGGCGGCTGCAGGATGGCGGCCGGGAACACGATCTCGTTCTGCAGC
>DALZLW010000109.1:0-12636 GCA_032007425.1 Stenotrophomonas sp. | reverse complement strand
GGCGAAGACGGCCCGACCCACCAGCCGGTGGAGCACCTGGCCTCGCTGCGCTACATTCCGAACAACGATGTGTGGCGTCCGTGCGATGCGGTGGAATCGGCGGTGAGCTGGAAGGCCGCCATCACCCGCCAGGACGGTCCGAGCTGCCTGGTGTTCAGCCGCCAGAACCTGCCGCACCAGGCGCGCAGCGCCGAGCAGATCGCCCTGATCGAACGCGGCGGTTACGTGCTGGCCGATGCCGACGGCACCCCCGACGTGATCCTCATCGGTACCGGTTCGGAAGTGTCACTCGCGGTGGAAGCCAAGGCCGAGCTGGATGCGGCCGGGCTGAAGACACGCGTGGTGTCGATGCCGTCTACCGATGTGTTCCTGCGTCAGGACGCGGCCTATCGCGAAACCGTGCTGCCCAATGCCGTGCGCAAGCGGGTGGCGGTGGAAGCCGGCGTCACCGGCTTCTGGCGTCAGTTTGTCGGTCTGGATGGTGACGTGATCGGCATTGATACCTTCGGTGCCTCGGCGCCGGCCGATGCGCTGTACAAGCATTTCGGCATCACCACCGCACACGTGGTGGCCGCGGCCAAGGCGCTGTGATTCGACGCTGAAGGCTTGCAGCGCAAGGCGCCCCGCAAGGGGCGCTTTTTGTTTGTGGCAAGCGCGGCACGCTCCCGCCATCGACAACGCCTGTGGTCACGACTCAGGCCGTGCGTGCCAACGCCAGCCGCAACAAGCTCGCCTGCAGCCGGTCAGCCAGCGTGCGTGGCGTCTGCAGGCCCATGCGTTGCAACGCGGCCGCCACCTCCGGCACGTCGGCACTGCCTGGGTGCGTCAAGGCAGCGGCCACGGTGCGCAGCTTCGCAGCGCGTGCGGCCGTGTTGCTTTTCAGCCAGCCAAGTGCCTTCACCAACTGCTGTTCCACCGGCGTGAAGTCGCTGCCCAGCGGGTAGTCCGGCAGCGTGCCATCACGCCGGAAGGGTGCCAACGCCGCGGTCAGTGCCGCCGGTGTATTGTGCTGTACGCCGGCAGGCACGGCCGCCGCCGCAGGACATTTACGCGCGCTGCTGGCCTGTTCCAGCAATGCGTGCTGGAACGGTGCTTCGGTGATGGCCAGCATCGCCTGGACGCAGTCGCCATCGGTCAGTCCACGCAGGTCGGCGATTCCGTATTCGTTGAGGAAGACATCGCGCAGGTGGCGTGGAATCGTGGTGTGGCCGTAGTTCCAGCGCACGTTGGACACGCGCTCGCCGCGGTCGTCGCGGGCTGCGCGGAACATCAGCACGCTGCGTGCATCCGGCAGGGCGTGGGCCATCGCCACGAAGTTGTACTGCCCTCCCACTCCGGACACCACCCGGCCATCGTCCAGTGCATCCGATACCGCCGCGCCAAGCGCGGTGGCCATCATGCAGGAATTGAAGAAGCGTGCATCACGTCGCTGCAATCGTTCCAGGGTTTCGTCGCCGCCATAGAGCTGGTTGATGTCACTGATGCGGCGCATGCCGATGGCATTGGCCTGCGTGTCGTCCAGATCACGCAGCCAGGCGTAGAAGTCCGGCGAGCCCAGGTAAAACGCACCGTGCAGGAACTGGCCCTCGGCTGCCAGGGTGGCGTGGTCGGCGGTATAGGCGCTGCCGTTGGCCAGCCGCTGCATCAGCGCGAGGTCTTCATGCACCTTGCGTTTGATCACGCCCGCCTGTACCAGTACGCGGAAGCCTTCGTTGAGCATCTCGCTGCAGCCGTACAAGCCGGTCTCGAAGGGATCGAGGCCGCCGATCTCCGCCACCAGCGGGTGCTCGGCCAGGCGCGGGTCCAGCGCATGCAGCACCTGCCGGTAACGCGCGTTGTCGGTGTGGCGCAGCACCAGGGCGTGGCTCAACGCGTCGGCCAATGCACCAATGCCGATCTGCAGCGTGCCGCCGTCGCGCACCAGCGTGCTGGCATACAGGCCGATGGCATGGTCGGCATCGCTGACCGCCTGCCGCGGCAGGCCGAACAGCGCGGGGTAGGGCCCCGGCGGGGTGATGACCAGATCGAAGAAGGCTTCATCCACCGCGGCGCTGCCACCGAGCCAAGGCAGCTGTGGGTCCACTTCGGCGATCAACAATGGCCGCGGCAGACCACGCGTCGTGATCGCGTCCAGCGTATCCTGGGTGATGTCGTTGTTGCACGAAAGCGAAAGCCGGTTGCTGCCCGGCATGCGCGCGACTTTCTGCACGATCGCATGCGGGGCGCGCTGCGCGACGGCGTCGGCGGCATGGGTGTAGTTGAGGCTGGTATAGCTCGATTGCGCCTGCCGGGAGCCCAGCAGCGCACCCGATTGCATGTAGAACTCTTCCACCTGCACGTGTTCGGGCAACTGGTCACGCTGCATCGTATCGGCATAGGCCAAGCGGGGGAAGTCGGCGCCGAAATGCCGCTGCACGAAGGGCCGCATGAAGCGTGCTTCCAGGCCATCGCCGCCAGGCTGTGGCGGGTTCAAGGACAGCGCGGTGTACAACTGCAGTGGCCGCGCTGGGTTGTCCTTCACCCGCGCAAACAGCGCATTGAGCAGGCGATGCGGCTTGCCCAGCGCCAATGGCGCACCGACGCGCAGGCTGCCTGGGCAACGCGCCAGCAACCAGTCCACGGCGGCGTCCAGTTCGCTCAGGTGCTCGGTCATGCAGCAGCTTCCGGTAAGGCAGTGTGGCGCCATTACAGCACGCTCGACTTGAAGGGCAGGTCTTCTTCGCATCCCTCGCCGGTGCGCGCGAGGCCGCCGGGCCGCTTCGGCGCGGGGCTTGACAAGGTTTTCGATTACGGGCGTAATCGAATTACAGATTACGGACGTAAACGATGACACCTATCAGTGAAGCCGAAGCCGTAGTGATGGAGGTGCTGTGGCAGCGCTCGCCCTTGTCGGCCGATGAGGTGATTGCTGCACTGGCCGGGCGTGACTGGGCCGATCCCACCATCAAGACGCTGCTCAACCGCCTGTTGGGCAAAGGCGCGATCAGCGCCGAGCGCGACGGCCGCCGCTATCTGTATGCGCCGCTGCTGCAGCGGCAGGCCTGGCTGGCCGGGCAGAGCGATGAATTCATCGATCGCCTGTTCGATGGCCGGGTGGCGCCGCTGGTCGCGCACTTCAGTCAACGTGGCCAGCTCAGCGCCGATGACATCGCCGAGTTGCGCCGGCTGGTGCAGGAGCTCGACGATGAGTGAGCTGATCAACCTGCTGTTGCGCACCAGCCTGTGGCTGGCGCTGGTCCTGGCATTGTTGCCGGTCGTGCGGCCGTTGTTGTGGCGGCTCGGTGGTGCGGTACTGGTGTACGCCAGTTGGTGGGCGGTGCCGCTGGTGCTGCTGGCCACGCTGGTCCCCGTGCCGGTGCCGGCATGGCCGGCGATGCTGACCGCCGCGCTGCCGGTGCCGGGGCTGCTGCCCGTGTCGGTGCCGACCGTGGTCGCCGCGGCACCGGGTGTGACGCGGTTACCGTTGCAGGCGTGGGGTCTGGTCTGGGTCGCCGGTGTGCTGGTGATGGTCGGATTGAACCTGTGGCGTCAGCAGCGCTTTGAACGCGCTCTGGGCCCGCTGCAACGTCGCGCCGATGGTGCCTGGCAGGCGAGCACGGATCCCGGTCTGCCGGCGCTGGTGGGCTTGTGGCAGCCACGCATCGTGGTCGGCCCGGCGTTTGATCTGCAGTTCGACGCGGTCGAGCGCGCGCTGGTGCTGGCCCATGAACGCAGCCATCACCGGCACGGCGATCATTGGGCCAATGCCGGCCTGCTGCTGGCTCGCTGCTTGTTCTGGTTCCATCCGCTGCTGCCTTGGGCAGCACGGCGATTCGTGCGCGATCAGGAGCTTGCCTGTGACGCCCGCACGATTGGTCCCCAACCGGCCATGCGCCGGACCTATGCCGGCGCGCTGCTCAAGGCGCAGCTGGCCCACCAGGCGGCGCCGATGGCGTGTTACTGGCGCAGCCACACTTTGTTGAAGGAGCGGATTGCCATGTTGAAGGAATCAAAGCGCGGAAGGCTGGCACGCATGTCGGGGGCAGTGTTGGCGGTGGTTGTGTGCGGTGGGGTTGCCACGCTGGCCTGGGCCAGCCAAGGCACGGTCGCTGACGCTGCGGCAGGCAGCAGCGGGCGGCCGACGATCAGCGCTGAAGCCGCGCCTGCGCCTGGCCAGGCGGCGGTCGCCGGTGACCAGGATGCCGTGGCCGCGCTGATGAGCCCGCCGCGCTACCCCAAGGAAGCGTTCGAGGCGGGCAGGTCCGGCAAGGTGGTGTTGAGGGTGCAGGTCCTGCCTGATGGCAAGGCTGGCGAGATCATCGTGCAGAGTTCGACTGATCCGGTGTTCGTCGAGCCCAGCATCGACGCGGCGCGGCTGTGGACGTTCAACCCGGCGCTGCGCGATGGCAAGCCGGTGGTTTCGGTGTTGCGGGTGCCGATTGATTTCGCACTGGACAAGGACGAGGGCGTCTGATGCGGCGTGCAACTGCGGGCCAGCTGTGGCCCGTGGTTGCGCTGTTGGTCCTGGTGGGCTGCAGCGCGACCACGCCCGTGCGCCAGCAGAGTGTGCGTTCCGAATCGGTGGACCAGCAGCAGTTGCAGGTCCAGGACGGTGGCGGCGCCGCAGGCAGCATCCAACCGTATGCATTGGGCGCCGGTGAAGGCTACCGGATGCCGCGTCTGCTGCACGCGCCGCCTCCGGTACTTGGTGATGCCGACCCGCGCCAGGAGCTGCCACCGACCCAGGTCTGCCTGCAGGTGGTGGTGGATGCAGAGGGCCGGGTGGAGCGCAGCCTGCCGTTGACCAGCCGCGCTGACTGCGTGGCCGGGGCCGAGGCGGTCAATGCACCGCTGCTGCAGGCCGCACAGCGGGCGGTCGATGAGTGGGCGTTCGCACCAGCAGGCAGTTGCCGGTTTGCCGCGGGGCAGGCGCGTCCGTCCGATGGCAGCTGCGGCGGTGCCAGCGAAGTGACGCCGGTGGCGGTGAGCCTGGTCTATGCGTTCACCTTCCGCATCGAGCAGGGCATGGTGACCGTCCAGCCCGGACGCTGATGTGTCCACGCGGCTGCCGGGGCGCCCTGCAGGGTGACGCTCATGGAGCGTCACGCCCTGCGCCGTCGTATCTCCTGTGGCGAGCGTGACGACCAATGGTCGTCACCACCGCCGTGCGGCTTCATCCGCCGGCGCTGCCCGGCCTCACCGGCGCCGGGCCGCCCTGGATGTTGGCTTTCACTGCCGCCTGCATCAGCCGTGGCTCGGCCAGCGTCGCATCGCGGGCGCTGCGCATGGCGACGAAACTGTCCTCATCCACACCATCACGGACGTGGATGTTGTGCGCGCGCTGGTCGCCGATGGTGGTTTCGCAGGCCACCGCGCGCCCGCCCGGACCATAATCGTGGCAGACGAACACCCGTGTCTGCGGCGGCAGCGCCAGCAGCCGCTGGATCGAGTGGTACAGCGCCCGCGCATCGCCGCCGGGGAAATCGCAGCGAGCGGTGCCACCGTCGGGCATGAACAGCGAATCACCGGGGAACAGTGCATCGCCGATCAGGTAGGCGATGCTGTCGCTGGTGTGTCCCGGTACCGCGATCACCTTGCCCTGCAGCGCACCCAGCACGAAGGTGTCGCCGTCCTCGAACAGGTGGTCGAAGCCGGCGCCTTCCTGCACTTCGGTCAGCCCATAACGGGGTGCGAAGCTTGCCTGCACGGTGCTGATGCCCGCGCCAACACCCAGTTGGGCACCGGGAAACTGCTGGCGAAGCCACTGCCCGGCGGAGATGTGGTCGGCGTGGGCGTGGGTTTCCAGCAGCCAGCGCAGTTGCAACCCATGCGCCTGCAGGTAGGCCTTCACCGCCGCCAGCGGTGCTTCGCTGACGGCGTCGGTGTCTGGATCGTAGTCCAGCACCGGATCGATCATGACCGCCTCGCCACTGGCGGGGTCATGCACCACGTAACTGAACGTATGGCTGTCGGCATGGAAGAACGGCTGGACCTGCACGGTCATGGAAACCTCCTCAGCGGCGGCCGATGGCCTCGTTCAGCACCTGGGCCAGGCGTTCGCCGGCAATGCGCAGTTCGGCTTCGGCCACTGCACGGTAGCGGCGGGTGTAGTCATCGCCGAGCTTACGCGAGGGGGGGTAAACACCTTGTTCAACCGCGATCCGGCAACTGGCTTCGGCCCAGGCCGGCACGTCCTTGGCCAGGCGGACGTGGCGGGTCAGCACCGGCTTGGGCAGGGCGTCGAGGACCTTGAGGTAGGCATCGTCATCGAGCTTGCGGGTATTGAGCAGGCCGCTGTCCCACAGCGAGTGGAGGTTGGTGCCGCGGTTGCCGAACTGCAGCTGGAAATCGTTGCCGCCCTTGTCGTGGCCGTAGCCGGCATGCATCGGCTGGTGGATGTCACCGACGAAGTGGACGACGAACTTCAGCGCCTGCGCGCGTTCGGCATCCGGCTGGCTGCGGTCGGCGAGGATCCGCGCCTGCACCTGCAGTGCTTCCACCACGCAGTTGCCGTCCGGGCAATGCTTGCGGGCCTGGTACTGGCAATCGTCTTCGGCGATGTTCACGTAATGCCAGCGTGCCGAACGTTTGCCCAGGCCCGGGTCGCTGCCGCGCAGCTGGTCGGCCCAGGCGGCGACGCCGGCCAGGGTGGGGTCCGGTTCGGCGGCCAACAACCGGGTCACTTCGGCGCTGGCGGTGGGCGTGAGCCGTTCGCTGGCCACGCGCGCGACCAGGCGGTGGCCCTGGGCGCCCCAGGCGTGGGCGGGAGTGGACAGGGTGAGCAGGGCCGGTGTCAACGCAGCGGCCAGGGCAAGGCGATGGAATACGTTCATCCGCCTAGTGTAGCGGTGGCTCGCTGCGATGGTCTTGCAGTGGCCGGGCACTGGCCGTAGCGTTGCGGCTTTGCGGCCGCGTGCCGCCCGCGCACAGGAGCACTGCCATGCTGGAGCCACGCCAGGTCAATGAAGCCACCATCCCCGGTGCCGAGCTTTCGCATGAAGCCTTCCGCGCGACGTTCAACGGTCAGGTGATCTGGCGCATGCGCGGGGCCTGGTTGGCCGCCGCGCTGGTGGCCCTGGCGGTGGCCCTGGTCGAGCGGCTGTGGCTGCCTGGGCCACTGGCCGCGCAGTTGGCCAGTGTGCGGGTCGGCCTGCTGGTGCCGTTGCTGGTGCTGGGCATCGTGCTGACGCTGCCTGCTGCCGCCCGCCGTCACCTGCAGCTGATCGGCGGCGGGGTGATGTTGGCGGCCGGGTTGGTCGTGGTGGCGATGCTGTGGACCGTGCAGCGTACCGGCCTGCCGTATCCGCCACTGGAACTGCTGTTGTTCCTGGGGTTCACCTATTTCCTGTGTGGCCTGCGCCTGGGCGTGGCCAGCCTGGTGGGCAGCGTGGTGACGGCGGCCGCCGTGGGCGCGGAGGTCTACACAGGCAGTGCCGGGCCGCTGTTGCTGCAGCACCTGCTGTTCCTGCTGCTGGGCAACCTGGCCGGCATCGTCGGTGGGCTGTACCTGGCCGGGGCGGATTGGGGCCGGTTTGCCGCCGAGCGGCGGCTGCAGGCGCTGGTCAACCGCGATGGCCTCACCGGCCTGCTGAACCGCACCGCTTTCGCCGGCGCGGCTGAACGCATGGCCGCCGAGTACCGCGCGGGCGGCGAACAGCGCGGCGCGTTGCGGGTGGCCCGCGTGGATGTGGATGCGCTGCGTGCATACAACGACCTGTACGGTTACGCCGCCGGCGATGCGGCGCTGCAAGCCGTGGCGCGTGTGCTGGGCGGGCTGTTCCACGGCCGCCGTGCCATGGCGGCGCGCCTGGCTGGTGAGGGCTTTGCCATCGTCTGCGTGGTGCCCGGCGGGGCGCAGGACCTGGCGCTGTTCGAGCAGGTGCGACGCCAGGTGCAGGGCCTGGCCTTGGCCCATGCAGGCTCTCCGGTCGCCGGGGAGGTCACCATCAGCGTCGGCGTCGCCGCTTGGACGGGTGAGCTGGAAGACGCGCTGGCCGAGGCCGGTCAGGCGCTGCAGGCGGCCAAACAGGCCGGGCGCAACCAGGTGCAGGCGCACTGAGTCCACGCCGATCCGGATTCGCTGCGCGGGCAGGGTATCCTTGCCCGTCTGATGATTCCCGACCTGATCCATGCCAGCCGCGATGCACTGAGTGAAGGCGGTGCGCTTGCCGTGCACCTGGATGCCTTCGTGCCGCGGCACGCCCAGCTGCAGCTGACCCAAGCCATTGCGGAAACCCTGCAGCAGCGTGACCTGCTGCTGGCCGAGGCCGGCACCGGTACCGGCAAGACGTTCGCCTACCTGGTCCCGGTGCTGCTGTCGGGGCTCAAGACCATCATTTCCACCGGCACGCGCGCGTTGCAGGACCAGCTGTACCACCGCGACCTGCCCCGGGTGCGGCAGGCGCTGGGCGTGGGTCATCGCAGTGCGCTGCTCAAAGGGCGCGCCAACTATCTTTGCCGCTACCGCCTGCAGCAGGCGCGCGGCGAGCCCCGCTTCAGCAGCCCGCAGCAGGTCGCCGAGTTCCAGCGCATCCTCGCCTGGTCCGGGCGCACGGCGCACGGTGACATGGCCGAGCTGGAAGCGCTGGCCGATGATTCGCCGCTGCTGCCGATGGTCACGTCCACCGTGGACAACTGCCTGGGCACGGACTGCGCGTTCTACGATGACTGCTTCGTGGTGCAGGCGCGGCAGCGTGCGCAGGCGGCTGACGTGGTGGTGGTGAACCATCACCTGCTGCTGGCCGACCTGGCGCTCAAGCAGGACGGCTTCGGTGAGCTGCTGCCGGGCGCACAAGCCTTCGTGATCGATGAAGCGCACCAGTTGCCCGAGCTCGCTGCGCAGTTCTTCGGTGAGGGCTTCGGCATGCGGCCATGGCAGGAGCTGGCACGCGATTGCCTGGTTGAAGCACGCAGCGTGGGCGGTGCCCAGGCGGCGCTGCAGGCACCCGTGGGGGCGCTGGAAGAAGCCTTGGTTGCCTTGCGCGCTGGCATGGAAGGCCTGCCGGCGCGTGGCACTCAATGGCGGGCGTTGTCGGTACCGCAGGTGCGCGAAGGCTTTGAACGCGTGCTCAGCACCCTGCACGGTCTGTTGGCGCTGCTCGAGACGCTGCGCGAAGCCAGTGCTGGATTGGATGCCTGCCATGCCCGTGCGCGCGAGGCCGCCGGGCGGCTCGCACGCTGGCTGGGCGAAGACGCGCCGCTGCTGGATTTCGAGGCCGATCCGGCGCAGGCCCCTGAACCCAGCGGCGATGTGCTGTGGTACGAGCTGACCCCGCGTGGTTTCCGCTGCCAGCGCACGCCCATGGATGTTTCCGGCCCGCTGCGCGAACACCGCCAACGCAGCCTGGCGGCGTGGGTGTTCACTTCGGCCACGTTGACCGTGGGGGGCGGTTTCGATCACGTCGTGCAGCGCCTGGGGCTGGACGATCCGCGTACCCTGGTCCAGCCCAGCCCATTCGACTGGCCGCGGCAGGCCCTGTGCTACCTGCCCGAAGGGCTGCCGGACCCGGCCGCGCGTGGCTTTGGGACAGCCTTGATCGCCGCCCTGCGCCCGGTGCTGGAAGCATCGGGTGGCCGTGCTTTCCTGTTGTTTGCTTCGCTGCGCGCGCTGCGCGAGGCCGCCGAAGCACTACGTGGCGGGCCGTGGCCATTGTTCGTGCAGGGCGAGGCGCCGCGCGCCAGCCTGCTGCAGCGCTTCCGCCAGTCGGGCAATGGCGTGCTGCTGGGCTCGGCCAGCTTCCGCGAAGGCGTGGACGTGGTCGGCGATGCGCTGAGCGTGGTGGTCATCGACAAACTGCCCTTCGCCGCGCCGGATGACCCGGTCTTCGAAGCGCGCCTGGAGGCCATCCGCAGCCAGGGCGGCAATCCGTTCCGCGACGAGCAGCTGCCGCAGGCGGTGATCGCCCTGAAACAGGGCGTGGGCCGCTTGATCCGCAGCGAAAGCGACCGTGGCGTGCTGGTGCTGTGCGACCCGCGCCTGCTCAATCGCGGCTACGGCAAAGTATTCCTGCAGTCACTGCCGCCGTTCCCGCGCACCCGTTCGCTGGCGGATGTGCAGGCCTTTTTTGCGCCACACTATGCGCAGGCGGCCGACGCGGCCGGGGCCGCGATCGAGGATCTGCCCCCTGGTACGCCGCTTTCCTTGTTCTGACGATGTGATGATGGTCTCTCGATGAAACTCTTGGCATTCGAACTCTCCACTGAAGCCTGCTCCGTTGCCGTCCATGTCGATGGCCAGGTGCTGGAGCGCTTCGACATCGCGCCACGCCAGCATGCAGCGCTGGGCTTGCCTTGGGCCGAAGCCCTGCTGGCCGAGGCCGGCATTGCCCGCAGCCAGCTCGATGCGATTGCCTTGGGCAGGGGCCCGGGGGCGTTCACCGGGGTGCGCCTTGCCATTGCCATGGCGCAGGGGATTGCCTTGGCGCTGGACCGGCCGCTGCTGCCGGTGTCCACCCTGCAGGCCCTGGCGCTGCGCGCACCGGCAGGCGCCGACGCGGTGCTGGCGGCGATCGATGCACGCATGGGCGAGGTCTACGTGGCCGGTTACCAGTGGGTCGATGGGCTGCCGGTGCTGCAGGATGGCGAGCGGGTGTGTTCGCCCGATCAGGTGCGGTTGCCTGCGGGCCTGGCCTGCCATGGCGTGGGCACCGGCTTTGCGGCCGGGCAGGGGGCGATCGTCGCGGGGTTGGGCGCGGCCCTGCTTTCAGTCGATGCCACCGCGCTGCCGCGGGCTTCGGATGTGCTCAAGCTGGCGGTGCCGGCGTTCCAGCGCGGTGAAGGCATCGCCCCGGAGCGGGTGGAGCCGGCGTACCTGCGCGACAACGTCGCCCTCACCCTGGTGGAACAGCAGGCCCTGCGCGCCGCCAAGGGCTGAGCCCTGGTGCTCAGCGGTCGTCGCGCAGCTGGCCGTCGGGCAGGAACATCCAGGTCCGTGTGACCTGGAGGATGTCCACCGCGTCACGGGTTTCCGGCAGGGGCGGGAAGGGCTGGGCCAGCTGGACCACGCGCAGGGCGGCTTCGTCCAGCAGCGGGGTGCCGCTGGAAACCAGCACCCGGCTGCTTTCCAGGCTGCCATCGCGGCGTACCCCGACGGTGATCACCACCTGGCCGCCGAGGCGCCGCACGCGGGCTTCATCGGGATAATTGAGGTTGCCGATGCGCTCGGCACGGTCAACCCACGCGCGCAGGTAGCCTGCATAGGCATATTCGCGCGTGCTGGCCGAAACGAATTTGCGATTTGGCCGTTTGGCGTACTGCGCCGAGCGCAGGTGGACTTCGGCCGCCAGTCGCGCCATTTCTGCGTCGCGCTGCTCGCGTGCGGCGCGCTCCGCGGCCGGGTCAGGCTGCTGCGGCAGGGGCCGTGGTTGTGGGCTGGCGATTTCGGTTTCACCGTTGCGGCTGCTGACCACGCGGGCCTGTGGCGGCGGTGGCAGGCTGGCCTGCTGGCGCTGCAGCGGTACCGGGCTGGTGCCGGCCAGCGCCTGTGGCACGATTCCGGACTGGGCGTCGCGGGGCCTTTGCGGTGTGTCATGTTCGCCTCCGCCGACCTGGTTGGCGGCGGCGAGGAAATCGGCCTGCGCCGGCGTCAACGGGGTCTGCGTCTGGCTGAAGATCACATCCAGCGTGGGTACCAGCGGGGCATCCCCGCGCACGGCGAAGCCCACGCCGAGGATCAGCAGTGCGTGCAGCACCACCGACAGCGTCAGCGTCGCGCCCAGCCGCTGTGATTCGCGGCTGGGTGGCGGGGCCGGCGCGGCGGTGGTCATCGCGGCAGGCTGGCCTCGATGGCATCGAACAGCGTGCCGGCGATGTTCAGCCCGTACTGCGCGTCCAGTTCGCGCACGCAGGTCGGACTGGTGACGTTCACTTCGGTCAGGTAATCGCCGATCACGTCCAGGCCGACGAAGCGCATGCCACGGCGTTTCATCTCCGGCCCGACCTGGGCGGCGATCCAGCGGTCCCGCTCGCTCAGCGGACGGCCTTCGCCGCGACCACCGGCGGCGAGGTTGCCGCGGAACTCGTCACCCTGGGGAATGCGCGCCAGGCAGTAGTCCACCGGTTCGCCGTCGACGAGCAGGATGCGCTTGTCGCCGGCGGTGATGTCCGGGATGAACCGCTGCACCAGTGCCAGCTTGCGGCCGCCATCGGTGAGGGTTTCCAGGATCACGTTGAGGTTGGGGTCGCCCGTGCCACTGCGGAAGATCGAGCGGCCGCCCATCCCGTCCAGCGGCTTGAGCACGGCCTGGCCGTGCTCGAGCACGAAGGCCTTCAGTGCCTTGGTGTCCCGGCTGACCAGGGTGGGGGGGCAGCATTGCGGGAACAGCAGCGCTGCCAGCTTTTCGTTGTAGTCGCGCAGGCCCTGCGGGTTGTTGACCACGCAGGCACCTGCGGCAGCGGCCAGGTCCAGCACCTGGGTGTCATAGATGAACTCCGCATCCACCGGCGGGTCCTTGCGCATCAGCACGACCTGGCCGGGACCGAACTCCGTCCGGGTGAACTCGCCGAGGGTGTACCAGTCGGCGGGGTTGTCGCGGACCTCCAGCGGCGCGGTCTGGGCCACCGCGCGGCCATTGTCCAGGCTCAGCCCGCCGGGACGGACGTAATGCAGGGCATGGCCGCGGCGCTGGGCTTCCAGCAGCATGGCGAAGGTGGTGTCCT
>DALZLW010000108.1:0-12640 GCA_032007425.1 Stenotrophomonas sp. | reverse complement strand
GGCGCAGCACCTGCTTGCTGCGCGCCAGTACCTTGCGGCACTGCCAGACCTCGTCACGCTGCAGGTGGGTGATCGCCGCCCGCAGCTCGTGCCCCAGCAGCTTCAGCCACAACTCCGAAGTCTGGTGCTGGATGATGAACAGCATTTCGTCGTGGTGCGGCGGGCTGGACAGGGGCTGCTGCGCCGAAAGCAGCTGGTCCAGACGCAGGTAGCCGCCATAGGTCAGCCGGTCCTGCAGATTGGTGTGGATCCCGGCTTCGAGGTCACGCTGGTTGTTATCGACGGACATGGGGCACTGCGCGGCATGATGAGCCGGAGATGGTAGCGCAACGCAGCTACCGGCCCGTGCGGCAGGCGCATGGCCGATGGCGTGGCGTTGCGTGCGCCCCCTGGTGGAACCTGGCGTTCTGCCCAGCGCGCATGAATACGCTTACATCGGCCACGCCTGCCACGAGTTATGGGGGTATTCTGGTGCCGTGCAGCAACGGCTGAATACGTTGCTGTCGCAAGCCCCTTACCCGCCGGCGGGGGAAATGCAGGGAAAAACCTTGCTGCGCCGCAGGACGGCTTTTTCGTATGCCTTCCTTAACATGGCGATTCATATCATTTGTAACTTCCTGTCCAAGGGTGCAGTACGCAATGACCGTTGCCGCTGAGTTCAAAATTGATTATCTGCAGTACCTGGGCCCGGACGGCACGCTCGTCCGTGACGACCTGCCCGCGTCGCTGCGCGACCCCAAGGTGCTGCTGCCGCTGTTCAAGCAGATGCTGTACGTGCGCGTCTTCGACAGCAAATCCATTGCCCTGCAGCGCACCGGCAAGCTGGGCACCTACGCCGCCTGCCTGGGCCACGAAGCGGCGCACGTGGGCATCGGCGCGGCCATGCAGGCCGGCGATGTGTTCGCCCCGAGCTACCGCGAATACGGTGCGATGTTCATGCGCGGCGTGCGCCCTTACGACGTGCTGATGTACTGGGGCGGCGACGAGCGCGGCAATGATTACGAAGGCAACGCAGCGAAGGACTTCCCCTTCTGCGTGCCGATTTCCACCCAGTGCCTGCATGCGGCCGGCGCGGCGCTGAAGTTCAAGCTCAACAACGAAGCACAGATCGCGGTGGCGGTGTGCGGCGATGGCGGCAGCTCCAAGACCGATTTCTATGCCGCGCTGAACTCGGCCGGTGCCTACAAGCTGCCGCTGGTGTTGTGCATCGTCAACAACGGCTGGGCCATCTCGGTGCCCCGCTCGGCCCAGACCGGTGCCGAAACCCTCGCCCAGAAGGGCCTGGCCGGTGGCCTGCACTGCCTGCAGGTGGACGGCAACGACCTGATTGCCGTGCTGGCGGCGATGGAGCAGGCCCGCGAACGCGGCCTGGCCGGTGAAGGCGGCACGGTACTGGAATTGATGACCTACCGCCTGTCCGACCACACCACCGCCGACGACGCCCGCCGCTACCGCGATGATGCCGAAGTAAAGAATGCCTGGACCCTCGAACCGATGCTGCGGCTGCGCAAGTACCTGGTCGCCCAGGGCGTGTGGAGCGAGGAAGAAGAAACCGCGTGGACGGCCGAATGCGCGGCACGCGTCGATGAAGACGTGAACCGCTACCTCAATACGCCGGTGCAGCCGGTGGAAGCCATGTTCGATTATCTCTACGCCGATCCGCCGGCCGACCTGCTCGCCCAGCGCGCGGCCGCCCTTGCCCTGGAGCAGCGCCATGGATGACCTCAAGCGCAGTGCTTCCGCTTCCCAGGCCAGCGCGGCCGACAGTGCCGCAGCCGCCGCCGGAGAGATGCCCATGACCAGCACCCCCATCACCCTGATCGAATCCATCACCCAGGCGCTGGCCTGGGAACTGCAGCACGACCCGTCAGTGCTGGTGCTGGGCGAGGACGTAGGCGTCAACGGCGGCGTCTTCCGTGCCACGGCCGGCCTGCAGCAACGCTTCGGCGCGCAGCGCGTGCTGGACACCCCGCTGGATGAAACCACGATCGCCGGCCTGACCGTCGGCCTGGCGGCGCAGGGCATGAAGCCGGTGGCCGAAGCGCAGTTCGATGGCTTCGTCTACCCGATGGTCGACCACATCGTCTGCCATGCCGCACGTCTGCGCACCCGCACCCGCGGCCGCCTCCACTGCCCGATGGTGCTGCGCGTGCCGTGGGGCGGTGGCATCCGTGCGCCGGAACACCACAGCGAAGCCAACGAGGCCATCTTCACCAACGTGCCCGGCCTGCGCGTCGTGCTGCCGTCATCACCGCAGCGTGCCTATGGCCTGCTGCTGGCCGCGATCCGCGACCCGGATCCGGTGATCTACATGGAACCCAAGCGCATCTACCGCCAGTACAAGGAAGTGGTCGCCAACGATGGCGAAGCGCTGCCGCTGGACGTCTGCTTCGTGCTGCGCGACGGCACCGATGTCACCCTGGTGGCATGGGGGGCACAGGTGAAGGAAGCGCTGGAATCGGCCGACAAGCTGGCCGCCGAAGGCATCAGCGCCGAAGTGATCGACGTGGCTACCCTGCGCCCGCTGGATTTCGCCACCATCGCCGAATCGGTGGCCAAGACCGGCCGCTGCGTGGTGATCCAGGAAGCCCCCAAGACCGCCGGTTTCGGTGCCGAAATCGCCGCCCGCCTGGCCGAGGAATCGCTGTACGACCTGCTGGCCCCGGTGGAGCGCGTGACCGGCTACGACACCCACATTCCGCTGTTCCGCCTGGAAATGAAGTACCTGCCCAGCGTGGACCGGATCGTGGCGGCGGCCAAGCGGGCCATGGCGGCAGGCTGACGTGCGGGCCCGCCTGATCGGGGCTTATCGCAGCCAATACCCCAACCCACTGCGATTTGCCGCCGGGCAGATCGTCCAGGTCGGGGTACGCGACGAGGAATGGCCGGCATTCTGCTGGGTGCGTACCGATGACGGTCGCGCCGGCTGGGCGCCGGTCGCCTGGTTGCAGTTGCTGGATGAAGGTCGCGCCGAAGCCCAGCGCGATTACGACGCCCGCGAGCTCGACGTGGAAAGCGGCGAGCTGGTGGAACTGCATCACGAACATGGTGGATGGTGGTGGTCTGAGCGCGCCAACGGCGCGACCGGCTGGCTGCCTGCCCGCGACCTGGAACTGCTGGAAGAGAACTGACATGAGCCAGACCAAGAACTTCAACCTGCCCGACCTGGGCGAAGGCCTGCCGGACGCCACCATCGTGGAATGGTTCGTCAAGGAAGGCGATGTGGTGCGCCTGGACGAGCCACTGGTGTCGATGGAAACCGCCAAGGCCGTGGTGGAAGTGCCTTCGCCGGTATCGGGCAAGGTGCTGAAGCTGTCCGGCGCGGCCGGCGACATCATCGTCACCGGTGCCGTGCTGGCCAGTTTCGAGGTCGACCCGAACCTGCCGCAGCGCGCCGATGGCCAGGACACCGGCCACAGCCATGGCCATGCACCGGCGACCCCCAGCACCGGCCAGCCCGCTGCAGCGCAGCCGGACAAGGTCGTGGCCTCCGACGAGGGCGGCGCGATCAAGGCCGAAGGTGAGCGTGATGACGCCGGCACCGTGGTGGGCGCAATGCAGAGCTCCAACGCGGTGCACGCCGAACAGGCCGTGGCCGTGGGCGGGGTGAAGGCCGTACCGGCGGTACGCGCGATGGCGCGCAAACTGGGCGTGGACCTGGCGCGCGTGCGTGCCACCGGCACCGATGGCGCGGTGACCATGGCTGACCTCAAGCAGGCCGCCGCCGATGGCAGTGCCAAGCTGGGGGCCGCGCCTGCTGCACCACGTGCGGCAGCGGCGGTACCGGCCCCGGTGCAGGAAAGCGCACGCGCGCCGCTGTCGGCTGCCGGCCGGCCGATGCGTACCCAGCCGCCGGGCGTGGTCGCCAAGGGCCAGCCGGAGCCCCTGAAGGGCGTGCGCCGCAACATGGCGCGGGTGATGGCCGATGCCCACATCCAGGTGGTGCCCACCACCCTCAATGACGATGCCGACATCCACGCCTGGCAGCCGGGCAACGACATGACCGCCCGACTGGTGCGGGCGATCGTGGTGGCCAGCCAGAAGGTGCCGGCGATGAACGCCTGGTTCGATGGCCAGGCGCTCACCCGCACCCTGCACGCACACGTGGACGTGGGCATTGCGGTGGACACCGACGACGGCTTGTTCGTGCCGGCGCTGCGCAACGCCGACATGCTCGATGCACGCGGCATCCGCGAGGGCGTCAACCGCCTGCGCGAGCAGGTTGAAGCGCGTTCGATCCCGGGTTCGGAACTGAGCGGCTACACCATCTCGCTGTCCAACTTCGGCATGTTCGCCGGCCGTTACGCCACCCCGGTGGTGGTGCCGCCCTGCGTGGCCATCGTCGGCGCCGGCCGGGCCCGCCACCAGATGACCCCGGTGATGGGCGGCGTGGAAGCGCACAAGGTGGTCCCGCTGTCGGTGACCTTCGACCACCGCGCGGCGACCGGCGGTGAAGCCGCCCGCTTCCTGCGGGCGATGATGGACGATCTGGCACTGGCCAGCTGAGTCGCGCCGGGCGCTGGGCGCCTTCCATTGCGCCATGACAGACGCCGGGCATCGCCCGGCGTTTGTTTTTCCCGCTGCACATGGTGGCCGTGGCCAGGCGCTACCGGATCGCGGGCGCTTCGGCGCTACCATGACCAGGACGGCGCCGGTTCAAGGCCCGCCCGCAGCCGCCGATATGCCCTCCACAGCCCTATTCACCGCCTGCAGGACCCGCCATGACGGAACGCCGCGATCCTCCCTTCCCCGGCACGGCCCTGGCCGCACCGGCAACGGTGCGCGCGGCCCCGGCCGATGGCATGGGTGAGCGGGTGGTGCTGCAGGGTGGCGGCGCGGCGGCCCTGCAACAGTTGTTCGCCGGTGCCGAGGATCCCCCGTCGCTGCTGCGTTCCTTCGCCAACGGCATGGCCACGCTGCCGGGTGAGCTTGGCGACATGGGCGATCGCCTGCAGTCCGCCGAAGCCAGCGCCGACTGGCCCCGTTATGGGCGGGCCATGCGGCAGCTGATCGACAAGTACATCCGCACCATTGAACAGCACTCGCCCGATGGCCAGCCGGAGAGCCTGCGCTTGCGCGACCAGCTGGGCCAGGCCGTTGGCATCACCGTGGCCGGGCTGTTGCAGCACGACCCACTGCTGCGCGATCAGGCAGTGCTGTTGGCCGGCCAGTGGCGCCGTTGGCAGCCAGGCCAGCCCTTGGACCCACTGGAACA
The DNA here is from genome assembly GCA_032007425.1 of Stenotrophomonas sp. Lineage (GTDB taxonomy): Bacteria > Pseudomonadota > Gammaproteobacteria > Xanthomonadales > Xanthomonadaceae > Stenotrophomonas. The sequence continues at coordinate 7,425 of DALZLW010000108.1, read as the reverse complement.
GGCCGGTCGCGAGCTGGCCCACCAGACCGGCGTGCGTGCCGATGCCTGGCAGGAGCGCGACGGCCTGTTGCTGGGGCTGTTCGACCTGCTGCTGGAAAACATCAGCGAGCTGCTCGATGACAGCAGCTGGTTGCAGGGCCAGCTGGGCGCCGTCCGCCGGCTGCTGGCGGGCCCCTTGGATACGGCTGCGATCGAGAGCACCCGCGCCGGTCTGCGCGAGGTCATCTACAAGCAGGGCCTGCTGCGCCAGGGCATCGCCGATTCAAAGGCGGCGATGCGCTCGATGATGGGCGAGTTCGTCAGTGAGCTCGATGGCATGGCCGCCCACACCGGCCAGTACCACGACCGCATCAGCAGCTACGCGCTGGCCCTGCGCGAAGCGCGCAGCATCGCCGACCTCAACCAGCTGCTGCAGGACGTGCTGCGAGATACGGGCAAAGTGCAGGCGCAGGCGGCGCAGGCGCGTGACCACCTGATCAGCGCGCAGCAGGACGTGGATGCTGCCGAGAAACGCATCGCACAACTGGAACAGGAACTGCGCGAGGTCACCGACCTGGTCCGCAGCGACCCGCTCACCGGCGCGCTCAATCGCCGTGGCCTGGAGGAACGCATGCAGGCCGAACTGGCCCGCGCCGGCCGCCATGGCGGCCCCCTGGCCTTGGCCCTGCTGGACCTTGACCAGTTCGCGGCGACCAACAACCAGTTCGGCCACGCCGGCGGTGATGCCGTGCTGTGCCACCTGGTGGACATGTGCCGCCTGCTGCTGCGCGCCAGCGACGGAATCGCGCGCCTGGGCGGCGACGAGTTCGTCGTCCTGCTGCCCGATACGCCGGGCGCCGACGCCATGGCGACGCTGCTGCGCCTGCAGCGCTCGCTGGCCAATCGCGTGCTCGAGGTGCAGGGGCAGCGGGTCCCGGTACAGTTCAGCGCCGGGCTGGCGCAGTGGAAGCCCGGCGAAGAAGCCGATGCACTGCTGCGCCGTGCCGATGCGGCGCTGTATGCGGCCAAGCGCGAAGGCCTCAACCGCGTGGTGGCCGGCTGAGCAGCGCCTCAGTGCGCCGGCTTGCCGCGCAGTTTCTGCACGGCGTGTACGGCGGCCAGCACGATGGCCCCGGCCACCACGCCCACCACGACGTTGCCCAGCGCGTTGACCAGCCAGCCCCACTGGCCCTCGCCACCCAATGCGACCACCACGTGGTGGATCGCCGGCACGTTGTGCACCAGTATGCCGCCGCCCACCAGGAACATCGCCGCGGTCCCGGCGATGGAGAGGAACTTCATCAGCCACGGTGCACCCACCAACAGGCCACGGCCCACGCTGGCCAGCGCCCCACCCTTGCGTGACAGGTGCAGGCCGACGTCATCGAGCTTGACGATGCCGGCCACCAGCCCGTACACGAATACGGTCATCGCCAACGCGACCACCGACAGCGTACCCAGCTGTTCGGCGAAGCCATGCGATCCCTCCACCACCACCCCGAGGGTAAGCACGATGATTTCCGCCGACAGGATGAAGTCAGTGCGTACCGCGCCTTTGATCTTCTCCTTCTCCAGCGCCACCATGTCGACCTCGGCATCGGCCAATGCCTGGCGGCGCTCGGCTTGTTTCTGCGCTTCGTCTTCATCGCGATGGAGGAAGCGGTGCGCGAGTTTCTCCACGCCTTCAAAACACAGGAAGGCGCCGCCCAGCATCATCAGCGGCACGATCAGCGGAATGTCCCAGCCACGCCCGCGCAACCAGGCTTCCAGCGCGCTGATCGCCAGCGCCGCCGGCACCAGGACCAGCTTGTTCACCAGCGAGCCCTTGGCCACCGCCCACACCACCGGCAGCTCGCGGTTGGCGCTGACCCCGGTGACCTGCTGTGCATTGAGCGCCAAGTCATCGCCCAGCACCCCGGCGGTCTTCTTCGCGGCGACCTTGGTCAATACGGCGATGTCGTCCAGCAGTGCGGCGATATCGTCGAGCAGGGTGAACAGGCTGGCACCGGCCATGGCAATCCAAGAGCGAGGGGGGATGTCGCCGATTCTGCCCGATCCAGCCACGGCCGCGGAAGGTGCCTGCGGATTCACCAACCGATGACCCGCGCCGCGCGACACTGCAGGCCCCGCCCTGTCGTGGAGAGACGGCTTGGACAACACGCCTGCAGCACCCGGCGCCATCCCCTTGGTGAAAGGCATGAACCGACGCAGCCAGATCCTGCGCCTGTTGATGCGCTACCGGCACTCGGGCGTGTTCTCGGGCATGAACCTGGAGGCCGGCAACGGCCCGGAGATCGCCGCCGACGGCAATCCGGAACAGTTCGTCAGTGACCTGGAAGCACTGGGCCCGACCTTTGTCAAACTGGGGCAGATGCTGTCCACCCGCCCGGACATGGTGCCGGTGGAGTTCGCCACGGCGCTGGAACGCATGCAGGAAAAAGTCGCGCCGATTCCGGTGGAGCGCATCCACGCCATCATCGAGCGTGAACTGGGCGCACCGGTGTCCAAGCTGTTCCAGAGCTTCGACCCGCTGCCCTTGGGCTGTGCATCCATTGCCCAGGTCCACCGCGCCACCCTGCACGACGGCCGCGATGTCGCGGTCAAAGTGCAGAAACCCGAGGTGGCGGCGCAGCTGCGCTCGGACCTGGAGGTCCTGCGCAGTTTCGCGCTGGCCGCCGACCACCTCACCCAGGTCGGCCGCCGCGTGCGCCTGCGCGACTGGCTGAATGAGTTCGCCAAGACCCTCATGCAGGAGCTGGATTACCAGGCCGAGGCGGAGAACCTGGCCCGCTTCGGCCAGCACCTGCGACCGTTCAAGCCGCTGTGGGTGCCGCAGCCGGTATGGGATTACTGCAGCAACCGGGTGCTGACGATGCAGCTGGCCAACGGCGTGCGCGTGGACCAGATTCCCAACATCCGGCGCACCGAACAGGCGATGGAGCCACTGGCCGCCGCGCTGATCCGTGGCTACCTGGACCAGATCTTCGTGCATGGCGAGATCCATGCCGATCCGCATCCCGGCAACCTGCGCGTCACCCAGGACGGCCGCCTGGCGATCTTCGACCTGGGCATGGTCGCGCACATGCCCCCGCGGCTGCGCGAGCGCCTGTTGAAAATCCTGTTCGCCGCCGTCGATGGGCGTGGCGAAGAAGTGGCCGATGAGATCATCGGCATCAGCACCCGGCTGGAATCGTATGAAGAGGAACGCTATCTGCGCGAGACCGGGCAGATGATCGCCCGCTACGCGGCCAGCGCCCATTTTTCCGAAGGCCGCGTGGTGCTGGACCTTGTCCGCATCGCCACCGCCAGCGGACTGCGCACGCCACCGGAACTGAGCCTGATCGGCAAGGCCTTGCTGAATCTGGAAACAGTGTGCCGGTTGCTGGCACCGGAGCTGGACACGCGGCGCATCGTCGAACGGCAGCTGCAGCACGTGATGCGCGCCCGGCTGAAGAAGTCGCTGTCGGCCGCCAACCTCGCCAGCGAGGCGATGGAAGTGCAGCAGCTGCTGCGCGAGGGCCCGCGCAAGATGACCGACATCCTGGCCCTGTTGGCGGAAAACCGCCTGCAGATGAAGGTCACCGGGCTGGAAGAATCGCGACTGATGGAAAACCTGCAGAAGATCGCCAACCGCGTTTCTGCCGGCATCGTGACCGCCGCGCTGATCCTTGCCGCGTCGCTGATGATGCGCATCGACACGGGCTGGCACCTGTTCGGCTACCCGGCCATCGCCATGGTGCTGATGCTGCTTGGCGTTTTCCTCGGCCTGGGCATCATCGTGAGCGCCTTGCTGTTCGACCGCCGCGCGCGTGCGCGTGAGGAACGTGGGCACCGTTGAGGCCCGCGGTTTCACTGCGCGTTGACAAAGCAGTACGCCGCGTCAGGTTGACGCAACCAACAAACATTTCAGTCAGGTTCGTGCAGGCATGCTCCAGTCATCGGCCTGTAACAGACGTGTGGTTGTCAGGCAGATCGGATGGACCCGCGTCGGTACGGCGTCCATCACCACCCGATTGGCTGCCGAGTTCCGCCCATGCTCTGGATCCTGTTCACCGCGTTGTTCGTTCTGGCTGGCCTGCTGGTGCTTTCGCGCACCGCCGTGTGGTGGAAAGCCGGCTTGCTGTCCTTGCTGCTCATCGCACTGAGCAGTTGGTGGTTCATCGATCGTCTATCGGGTGACGGCCTGAACCTGGCGACCTTGTACCACCTGGGCGCGGACATGGAAGGCGCCGGTGTTTCCGAATTCAAACGCGTGATCGCCGCCTACGTCGGTTTGCTGCTGCTGTCCCTGTTGCCGCTGCTGGCCACCCGCATCACCCGCTGGCGCCGCACCGGACATGGCAAGACGCTGTTCGTTGGCTTCGCCAGCGTGTGGCTGCTGGCGGTGCTGGTCAGTCCTTTGTTCGCCGACGGCCAGCGCCTGTACTTCCAGCTGCGCCCGGTGGATTACAGCCAAGTGGCACCGGAATACCAGGTCCCCACCCAGCCACTGACCCGGCCACGCAACGTGGTGTTGATCTACGGTGAAAGCCTGGAACGCACCTATCTGGACGAAACCGTGTTCCCCGGCCTGATGCCCAACATCAAGCGCCTGGCGGCGCAGGGCCTGGATGTGCGCGGCGTGCAGTCGGCCGATGGCAGTGGCTGGACCATCGCCGGACTGGTGTCGTCGATGTGCGGCGTCCCCCTGACCACAGCGCGCGGCGATGAAAACAGCATGGATCGGATGGGCAGCTTCCTGCCCAAGGCCGTGTGCCTGGGTGACTACCTGAAGCAGCAGGGTTACAGCAACCACTACCTGGGCGGCGCCAACGGCCAGTTCGCCGGCAAGAGCCAGTTCCTGCAGAACCATGGGTTTGATGAAGTCCACGACGTGGCCTGGTTCAAGCAGCAGAAGAAAATCGGCCGCCAACACTACTCCGCATGGGGCGTCCATGACGATGTGCTGCTCGATGCGGCGTACCGCCGTTTCGAACAGCTGTCGCGCAAACCGGAACCGTTCCTGCTCACCACGCTGACCATGGATACGCACCATCCCGCTGGTCACCTGCCCGTGGCCTGCCGCAACGAGCGTTATGAGAGCGAACACGGCCAGATCGGACTGCTCAATGCACTCAAGTGCAGCGACCGGTTGATCGGCCAGCTGGTGAACCGCATCCAGGCCAGTCCGTTCGGCAAGGACACCCTGATCGTGATTGCTTCCGATCACCTGGCCATGCCGAACGACCTCAGCCACGTGCTGGCCAAGCAGGACCGCGAGAACCTGCTGGTCTTCCTCGGTGATGGCGTTCCGACCAGGCAGCTGCAGGCCAAGGACGCGACCACGCTGGACACCGGCGCCACCCTGCTGAGCCTGCTGGACCCGGCGATCGACCGCATCGGCTTCGGTCGCTCGTTGCTGGCGGAAAACCGTGCAGCCAGTGCCAGCGTGGCGGTGAACCGGGATAACGGCCGCGACTACCCCAAGTACCTGGGTTTCGCCCGTTCACTGTGGCTTGGCGAACCGACGCGCGAACTGCGCATTGATGAAGACAACCAGGTCATTGTCGGCGTACAGCATGTCAAGCCGCCCGTCCTGCTGGAATACGACAAGGACTGGAGCCTGAAATCGGTGTATCTGGAAAACACCTCGCGGCAGTTCGAAGAGGCTGGCGATGACAGTACCCTGGCTTACGTGGACCGTTGCACCGCCTTCGAAGACGGTTCTGCCGAGGGCGAATGGTGCGCGCTGCTGCTCAACCGGGACAACGGCATCAAGCTGTACCGCGATGGCCAACTGCGCGACGGCGTCGCCGTTGATGCACCATTGGACGCCTTCGCCGGTCCGCGTCCGAGTGTGCGCCAGGCGCACATGATCACCGACAAGGGCCGCCGCACGCGTGCGGGCCGCTACATGCTCGACCTGGTGGCCAGTACCCAGCCACAGCGGGGCTTCTGGATCGAGGCCGTGTCTTCGCAGCGCCAGGTGGTGCTGGCCCAGCAGTGGGTGCAGCCGGATGCGAATGGGCGGATCAACCTGAGCTTCGGCCTGGACCACGATGTGGATGATCTGGAGATCCGGGCATGGTTGAACCACGCCGAGAAGCTGGCCGTGGATACGTTCGCGCTGGTGCCCTCGCGGCGGTCACGGGGTTAGCCCCGGACGATGCCCGGCGGCGCCAGTCGGCGCGGCTGCATTGGCCGGGCACCAGGCCCGGCACGACCGGGTTGCATGGCCGCTGTCATTGGACGAGGTGGATGTCCGTCGGGCTGGACAGGGCGATACCACGCTCGGCAAGCGCCTGCAGCAGGCTGAAATACAGATCGCTTCGCGTACCGTAGGTCTGCCGCGGGCTGGACGTATAGGCAAAACTGTTGATCGCGATCAGGCCATTGGCGATGGAGTCGATGAACACCGAAGGCGCCGGATCGGCGAGCACGTTCGGGTGCGCCGCGTAGGTATCGAGCAGCACCTGTTTCAGCGCAGCCACGTCGGTGTTGAGCGGCACCGCGAACTGCACCTGGATGCGCCCCTGCGCGCTGCCCATCGTCATGTTGCGCACGGTCTTGGTGATCAGCTCGGAATTGGGGACGATCAGCGTCGATTTGTCGCCCACCTGGATTTCCGTGGAGCGCACGTTGATCCGGCGGATGTCACCCTCCTGGTCGCCCAGCTTGACCCAGTCGCCGATCTTGACCGGCCGCTCGGCCAGCAGGATGAGCCCGGAGACGAAGTTCTGGCTGATGGCCTGCAGACCGAAGCCGATGCCCACCGACAGGGCACTGACCACCAGCGCCAGCTGGCCAAAGCCGATGCCCAGCGTGGCCAGTGACCACAGCACGGCCAGGATGATGCCCAGGTAGCGCGCCACCGTGCTGATCGAGTTGCGCGCGCCGATATCCAACTCGGTCTTGGGCAGGTAGGTGTCGCCCAGCCAGCGCTGCACGGCCTGCATCACCGCCAGCCCGACCAGCAGCACGATCACCGCCAGCACCACCTTGCCCGGCTCCAGCCGGATCCCGCCCAGGGCGATGCCATCGGCCAGCCACTCGGCACTGTTGAGGATGGCGCCAAGGTTGCCGCCTGGCACGGCCAGCAACAGCACCGCCAGCACCACCACCGCAATGCGCACCAGCGCCGACAACAGAACGCCGCCCTGCTCCACCTGGGCCGCGCTGAGGCCGGTGGTCAGTACGATCGTGCTGCCCAGCCGCGTCTGCGGATCGAGCAGCCAGGTGCAGAAATCGTCGACGAACTTCAACAGCAGGCCGGTGGCCAGGATCACCACCGCACCCCACACCAGCTGTTGGGTGACGAAGCGCGCGAAGTCCAGGTAGCCCAGCAACACCGCGATGATGCTGGCCACCACCACCAGGTTGCCGGCCACGCGGGCCAGCACGATCCAGCCGCTGCGCGCCGCCGGCCCCTTGGCGCGGGCATCGGCGGCCTGGGCCTCGACGCGCTCG
>DALZLW010000107.1:0-12862 GCA_032007425.1 Stenotrophomonas sp. | reverse complement strand
GGCGGCCGCGGCAAGGCTGGCGGCGTCAAGTTCTGCAAGACCACCGACGACGTGAAGGCCGCTGCGGCCAAGATGCTCGGCACCAAGATGGCCACCTACCAGACCGCCGGCGTCGAACTGCCGGTGAACCTGGTGCTGGTGACCACCGCCGGTGAGATCGTCAAGGAGCTGTACCTGTCGGTGCTGGTGGACCGTGGCACCAAGACCATCACCTACATCGCCTCGTCCGAAGGCGGCGTGGAAATCGAACAGGTGGCCGCGGAAACGCCGCACCTGATCCACTCGCTCAACGTTGATTTCGTCGAAGGCGTGCAGGGCTACCACGGCCGTGATTTCGGCTTCAAGCTGGGCCTGACCGCCAAGCAGGCCGGCCAGTTCGCCAGCATCATGGTGAACCTGTACCGTCTGTTCAACGAAAAGGACCTGGCCCTGGTTGAAATCAACCCGCTGGCGATTCTCGACGACGGCAACCTGTACGCGCTGGACGGCAAGTTCGACAGCGACGACAACGCCGCGTTCCGTCAGAAGGCCCTGGTCGCCATGCGCGACAAGACCCAGGAAGACGAAACCGAAGTGACCGCTTCGGAGCTGGACATCAACTACGTCACCATGGACGGCAACATCGGCTGCATGGTCAACGGCGCCGGCCTGGCCATGGCCACCATGGACGTCATCAAGCTCAACGGCGGCGAGCCGGCGAACTTCCTGGACGTGGGCGGCGGTGCCAACAAGCAGCGCGTCATCGAAGCCTTCAAGCTGATCCTGTCCTCGGACAAGGTCGAAGGCATCTTCGTCAACATCTTCGGCGGCATCGTCCGCTGCGACATGATCGCCGAGGGCATCATCGCCGCCGTGAAGGAAGTGGGCGTCAAGGTTCCGGTCGTGGTGCGCCTGGAAGGCACCAACGTGGAAGAAGGCAAGCAGCTGCTGCGCGACAGCGGCATGGCCATCATCCCGGCTGACAACATCAACGACGGTGCCAAGAAGGTCGTCGAAGCTGTCAAGAAAGCCGCCTGATCCGACACCGAAGGAAATCCAATGTCAGTTTTGATCAATAAGAACACCAAGGTGATCGTGCAGGGCTTCACCGGCCAGCAGGGCACCTTCCACGCCACTCAGATGATCGAGTACGGCACCCAGGTCGTCGGCGGCGTGACCCCGGGCAAGGGCGGCACCACCCACATCGACCTGCCGGTGTTCAACACCGTGGCCGATGCCGTGCAGAGCACCGGTGCCGATGCGTCGGTCATCTACGTGCCGCCGCCGTACGCGGCCGATGCCATCCTGGAAGCCGCGGCTGCCGGCATCAAGGTCATCGTCTGCATCACCGAAGGCATTCCGGTGCTGGACATGCTGCGCGTGAAGAACGTGCTGACCCGCGCGCATCCGGACACCGTCCTGATCGGGCCGAACTGCCCCGGCGTGATCACCCCGGGCGAATGCAAGATCGGCATCATGCCGGGCCACATCCACAAGCCGGGCAAGATCGGCATCGTGTCGCGTTCGGGCACGCTGACCTATGAAGCCGTGAAGCAGACCACCGAAGTCGGTCTGGGCCAGTCCACCTGCATCGGCATCGGTGGTGACCCGATCAACGGCCTGAACTTCGTCGACTGCCTCAAGCTGTTCAACGAAGACCCGCAGACCGAAGGCATCATCATGGTTGGCGAAATCGGCGGCGACGCTGAAGAAGCCGGTGCCGAGTACATCAAGAACCACGTGAAGAAGCCGGTCGTCGGCTTCATCGCCGGTGCTTCGGCTCCGGCGGGCAAGCGCATGGGCCATGCCGGTGCGATCGCATCGGGCGGCAAGGGCACGGCCGAAGGCAAATTCGCCGCCATGGAAGCGGCCGGTGTTGTCACCGTCCGTTCGCCGGGCGACCTGGGCGCTGCCATCGCCAAGCTGGTCAAGTAAGATCGCCGCCGGCCCTTGGCCGGCACGATCCCGTGGTGCCGGGTCATGCTCGGCGGCCGCACGCATGGACAGAAGGCCGCCCCAGGGCGGCCTTCTGCATTGGCGGATTCAGGGATCGGCGTCGAATACCACCGTAACGTCGCCGCTCCACTCCACGCCTGGCGCATCGAGCATGGTATCCAGCGGTTGTCCCTGCACCATGAACCTGAGGTTTGAAGGGCGATTGACAATGAACTCGTGGACTTCAAGGTCAAGTGCAGGCTGGCCTCCGTGCTGGGTGGGCACCGGCGTGCGGCGCACGGGGCGTGCGCTGTTGCGTTCGGCCATGCCTGGCACGCTGAGGTCGATCTGCATCGGAACCACGCTGCCGTCATCAGCGCGACGGAGTCCACAGTCATTGCCGCTCTGGACGCCACAGCGCGCCTGCACGGTGAATCCGGTGGAGGTGGTCACGTCGAAGCGCAGGTCGTTGACCAGTGCGCTTGGTCGTTCGTGGTAGTCCACCCAGCGTTGCCATCCGCCCTCTGGCTGCAGCCACAGCGTGCTGGAGCCGGCGGGAAACCGCACATCGAAGTAGTGGTTTACTTCCAGGGTGAAGTTCAGGCCTAACATCGGCATGTTGGCAACGCTGTCGCCCCCAAACCAGAACTCTCCGGCGTTGCCCGTGATGATCCAAAGCTTACCGGTGTACGTGCCGTTGGCCATGGTGAACGGCTCCGGGGCGGTCAGTTGGTAAGCCATAACCAGATCGCGGATGCGCATGGATTCGAGCTCGTGCTGGAAGATCTTGCCACACTCGACATGATTACCGTTCAATTGCCAAGCCCAGCTGTAGTCCGTGTCGCCCGCTATGCCGTAGCTGGAAAAGCCGCATGCCTCCGGAGCGTAGAACCAGCTGCGGTCCCACAGTTGCGCGTGCAGTTGCTCGTTGCTTTGGCCGCCAGCGTCGGGGATGATCTCGCGGATGGAGCGGGGCAGGATGTAAGTGCCGGCCACCATCGTGGCGGCCCAATCCAGGATGGCGGTCTGGCCCGTCTCTGTGTGGGTGACTTTAACCTTGTACGGCCCGCCGAGCCGCCCGTCAGGGAAGCGGAGTCGGAGGTCGCGAAGGTATTCGAGTGACCCCGCTGGCACGAAATCCACCTCCAGCGGGATGCCGACCCCCGGACGGTGCCCGCAGGCGTCGGGGCGCTGGAAGCACAGTGGCGCATTCGGCGTCGTATTGACGAACTCATTGCGCGTGGGATTGCGGATATCCGGTATGAAACTCGCCGTAATCTCCACTTCCTGCGCGGCGGCCTGCCGCCGGCGGCAAGCAGCACGCCAAGCAGGATCGGCCGGAGCAGCCAGGTGGCGGGGGCGCATGGCCCTTTTGAGGCGGTGGTTGCCATCGGAACTCCTGGGAAGGTGAAGCGTGGGCCGCAGCTTCAGGGTGTTTCCGGCAAGGCCGGCGACGGACAGCTCAACGTGCCAAGCATCAACACATCGCCCTCCCGCTGCAAGCGTTCCGGATCCAGCCGCAGCGTGCATCCATCGCCACCGGCGGGTTTCAGCTCCAGCTGCAGGTGTCCGGCGTCTGCCTCCACCGCGAAGAAACCGCCGTCCTGGCTGACCGTGCGGCCGGCGGCCGTCAGCACATGCACAGCGTTGGCGCCGGCACCGGCAGCATCCACCACCTGGCCCATGACGGTGACGGTGCGCAGCACCTTGACCTCGGTATGCAATACGCCGCCCTTGTTCAGGTGGTAGGCCAACGTGGCGGGTTGCAGCACGGCCGACGGTGCCGCCTTGCCATCGAAGTCCAGCATAAGTTCGCCGGCGCGGTAGGCGGGGACAGGAACGAAATTGCGCCCTGGCCGGAGCGTTGCGCTTACGCCTTGGCTGTTGAAGGCGCGAAGCACCGTGTCCGGTTCGTCGCTGTCGACGTCGATGATGATGCCCGAGGCATTATCGAACGCGCTGTCCCGGCCCAGCACTGCCAGATGGCCCTGGCCCACGGCGACCTGGCTGGACAGGTGCAATGTGCCACCGATATGACCATCGGTACTGCGCTGCAGCACCACATCGCCGCCGAGCGAAGGGTGGGCCAGGCCGGCACCGAGGTCCAGGCCCAGGCCGCGGCGGTCAGCGCTGACGTCGGCGCTGAGCCGATCCAGCCAGGACGCTTCGGGACGCATGCTCAGGCCCGCCCGTGCGTACAGATCGCTGCCGGTCGCCGTCGAGCGCTTGCCGAGACTGCCGTTGATGCGTCGCTCCGGTGTACCCAGGTCCACGTTGAGGGTCAGGTCGATACCGCGCGTGCGGCCCTGCCCCTCCATGGCCAAGCGCGCGCGATCGTACACCGACACCCGCCAGTGGGCCGGCTGCCCCCACAGCGTCTGGCTGCGCGAGAAGCCCAGGTCCAGGTCGGGCGATCCGCCTTGGCCATGGGTGGAGGCCCGCGCGGTCAGATGTCCACGCAGACCGACGCGCTGGCTCCAGGTGAGCGTAGTGCGATCCTGCGCTGCCGATTCCCTCTCCTGCGTGGGCGTTGCCAATTGGGCGGCGTGGCTGAGCATCAGCGAGCCGGCGCCGAAACGGTACATGGCCTGGGCCTCCAGCGAACGCCCGTAGCGGCTGCTGTCCTGCACGGAGCCGTACAAGGAAAAACGGTCGCTGGCGCTCCAGTCCAGTCCTGCCGATGCGGCCTGCTGGCCACCGGCCTGTTCGATGCTGGCACTGACCACCGCACGGGGATGCAGCAGATGGTTGACCACGGCACCGGCGACAAGCCCGGTGTCCTTGGCGGCGCCGGTGGATGCGGTGAGGCCGCCGGGGCGGCCGACGTGGACGGCATAGCGCCAGCGGCGTGTCAGGTCACCCCACTGGTTGGGCTTGTGTACGGTGGCGGTATCGCGCGAACGGAGCTGGCCGTTTTCAATGACGCGCAGTTCGATCACGTAGATGCCACCGGGCAGCGCGGTCGTGTCGATCGGCTGTATGCCGGCACCAATCTGCTGCGTCGCCAATAGTTGGCCGTCACGCAGGATTTCCACCGTGCTCGGGCCGGTCGCGGTCACGTGGATGGGATAAAGCGCCGGCGAGCCAACGTCGACCCGCAGGGCATCGGACGACCCCAGCATGGCCCCGACCAGGGGCGTGCTGGCCGAGATTGCAGACGGTGCACGCAGGCCGGACAGGGCGGCGGTCGTGAACAGGCCGCCGCGCAGGAACTGGCCGCCCAGTTCGCGCTGCGCATACAACGCATCGATCTGGTGGCCGTTATAGTCGCCGCGCGTGCTGGAATGCAGGTACTGGTAGCGCCCGAAGGTACTCCAGGGGCCCAGGCTGCCGCGCAGTTCCAGGTTGTAGTTCAAGGTGGCATCGCGGCCTTGCCCGGCACTGACGGCCAGGTCATTGCGCAGCATCAGACCGGTGCTGCCGCCCTTGGGCAGGGCGATGCGACGGCTGACAGCGGTGTCCGTCCCGTTGTCCGTGGTGCTGATCGACAGCAGCGAATGTTCGAGGCTGTAGTGCAGCCCGAGCAGACCCGCAGGACAGGCGGTTGCGCAGCTGCCGAGCGCGAGCGGTTCGGACAACGCGGCCAGCCAGCGGTCGCGGTCGCTTTGCGACCCCGAACTGTCCGGGCCCGCCACCAGTGCGATCAGCTGGATACGGTCGTCCTCGGTGACCACGGCCTGGCCATCGCCCAGATACTGCTGGTCCAGCTCCACCCGGACCGCCAGCGGCACACCGAACAGATGCGCGCGGAACTCCTCGGGGATCTCCTGGCTTTGCGCCATCAGGCTGGCCGGCTGTGCGGCCACCGCGTGGGCAGCGGACAGGCTGGCCAGGGCGATCAGGATCGATGCGCTGAGCCGATGGGGTTGGCGGGCGCGGGCCATGGGCGGCTCCTCGGTGAAGGCCGCGGCGGCGATCGCGCCGCCGCGGTCGGCAGGGAATTACTCGTTCTCGAAAATCATCGTGACCACGCCGTCGTAGTCACCCGGCTCAAAGCCGCTGCCCGGCTTGGCAGCGCTGATCTGGGTCGGTTTGCGGACGGTGCCGGTTGCCTCGGCTGCCGTGGCGACCGGGACCTTTGCGGCGGCGCCGACGCCCAGCAGGTTCCCGCCAATGCGCACGCTCATCGGCACCAGGGTCGAGCCGTTGTTCAGTTGGGGCGCATCAGCCAGGTACGCGTTGACATCGGATGGGCTCTTGATGTCGATGGCCTGGTTGACCGGCTGCAGCGTCTCCGAGGTGCCTTCCCAGTTCATGGTCTGCGGGGTGTTGGTCCAGCCATTGACGGGCGTGACGATCAGGCCGTCCGCCGCCGGGATGACGGCCTTGATGGTCGCCTGCAACGCCTTGCTTTCAGCCGCATTGGCCAGCGGGGCAAGGGCGAGGGCGGCCGCGATGGCCAGTGCGGAATTCTTCAACAACATGGTGGTATCTCCTTGATTGGATAGGGTGTAACGAGGGGAAAAGGCCCATCACGCGGCAAGACGAGGCCATCGGCGCCGGTCGGCGTCGTTGTGGATGGGTTCGTCGATACGGCCCCGCGTGAGGGGCGCTGCGGTCAGTCCCGCAGTTCGAGCGGCCGGCTGTCCGGGCCTTCAACCAGCGTCAGCCGGGACACCTGGCCGGTGTGGCGTTCAACGGTGTAGCTCTGGCCGGGCCGCAGATTCACGCGAATGCTCGGCGCGCAGCGCGCATCTGCCTGGTCCGGACACTGGCGCAGGTTGTCGAGTACCACGGTGGCGTTGCCGCCGTTGTGGATCCGGGTGCCGTTGCTGGCCGACTCCACGCGGGTCTGGTACTGCGCCTGGCGTGGGGTCACGAACAGCAGCGTGCCGTAGCCGGTGAACACCTTTACCTGCGCCGACAGGCTGGCGGTGTAATCGGCCACCTCCTGCTGGCTGAGCGCGAACTCCTTGCTGTCCGGCACCACGGGAATGAAGCGCACCCGGTAGTACTGCTCGACATCGCGGCTGCCACGGTAGACCAGACGGGTCGCCTGCTGGCCGTCGGCCGGGATGATCATCCGTCCCGGGCTGGCGATCAGTCCTTCAGCACCATCGGCATTGCGTGCCAGGGCGGCGGCATCCACCGGCGTTTCAGTGCTGCTGCCGTCAGCGGCGTAGTGCACCTGGCTGACTTCAACGCGGACGAAGGCCGTGGCGTCGCCGGCATTGCGCACGCGCTTGAGCAGATTGCTGGAGTCCGCCGGCAGGTAGTCGTACATCGTGCCGACATTGATCTGCGGCGAACCGGCCATGGCCGGGGCAATGGAAAGGCTCAGCATCAGAGGGAGCAGGGAACGGCGCATGGCAGACCTCGCAATGGAGTGGATGGGAGGGGTCACCTCTCCCGACGGAGCCAACTATGCCCCTTCGTGACGTAGATGGCGCTAGGACCGGGCTGAAAACAGCATCATCCCGCCTTGGGTGCCGATCTGCCTGCGCGCCTTTCCTGGCCGTGCCGCCGGGTTCACCGACCAGGACCATCTTGTCCGGGTTCGCTCTAGAATGGAGGATCAGGACAATGAACGGATGTTTCCATGGCTACGATCCGCATCGCGATGGCTCAGTTCGACTTCCCGGTAGGCGCAGTCGCTGGCAATACCGACCGCATCATCGAGATGATCAAGCAGGCCCGTGACGAGCACGGGGCCGACCTGGTCGTGTTCCCGGAGCTGGCGATCAGCGGCTACCCCCCGGAGGACCTGCTGCTGCGCCCTGGCTTCCTGCGCGCCTGCGAGCAGGCCATCGAGCGCATCGCCGTTGCCTGTACCGGGATCACCGCCGTGGTCGGCTGGCCGCAGTCGCAGGGTAACGCGGTGTACAACGCGGCCAGCGTGCTGCGCGATGGCGGCATCGAACAGACCTACCGCAAGCGTGAGCTGCCCAACTACGCCGTTTTCGATGAGCGCCGTTATTTCGAAGTCGATCCCGATGGCCCTTGCTGTGTGTTCGAGGTCAACGGCATTGCGCTGGGTCTGCTGATCTGCGAAGACCTGTGGTTCCCCGAACCCATGGCGGCCACGGTGGCGCAGGGGGCGCAGCTGGTGGTGGTGCCCAATGCTTCGCCGTACGAACGCGGCAAGCACGCGCAGCGCGACGCGGTGCTGGCCGATCGCACCCGTGAAACCGGTGCCGCCATTGCCTACCTCAATGTCGTCGGCGGGCAGGATTCGCTGGTGTTCGATGGTGCGTCGGTGGTGGCCGATGGCGATGGCAGCGTGCATCCGGCAGCGGCGGCGTTCACCGAACAATGGCTGGTCGTTGAATACGACGGTGCCGGGCGCAGTTTCCTGCCGCTGGAATGGATGGACGACGGCGACGAAAGCATGGATGCGCTGGCCTGGCGTGCCGTGACCCGCGGGCTGCAGGACTACTGCCGCAAGAATGGCTTCCAGAAGGTGTGGCTGGGCCTGTCCGGTGGCATCGATTCGGCGCTGGTGCTGGCGATGGCGGTGGATGCACTGGGCGCGGACAACGTCACCGCCGTGCGCTTGCCATCGCGCTACACGGCGGGCCTGTCCAACGACCTGGCCGCCGAGCAGTGCCGCGCGCTGGGGGTGAAGCTGGAAGCGGTCTCCATCGAACCGGCGTTCAAGGGCCTGATGGAAGCGCTCGCGCCGATGTTCGAAGGCACCACCCCGGACATCACCGAGGAGAACCTGCAGAGCCGCAGCCGCGGGGTGATCCTGATGGCCTTGGCCAATAAATTCGGTGGCCTGTTGCTGACCACGGGCAACAAGAGCGAGTACGCCGTGGGCTATGCGACGATTTACGGCGACATGTGCGGTGGCTATGCGCCGTTGAAGGATCTGTACAAGACCGAAGTGTTCGGTCTGGCCAAATGGCGCAACACCGTCGGTGGCGCGCCGGTGATTCCCCCGGCGGTGATCATCCGGCCGCCGTCGGCCGAGCTGCGCGACAACCAGACCGACCAGGATTCGCTGCCGCCCTACGACGTGCTGGACGGCATCCTGTACCGCTTCGTCGACCAGGAGCAGTCGCGTGATGAGATCGTCCGCGCCGGCTACGCCGCCGAGGTCGTGGACCGCGTGGTTCGGCTGGTTCGCATCAGCGAGTGGAAGCGCCACCAGGCTGCACCAGGACCGAAGGTGTCGCGCCGCGCATTTGGACGCGAACGCCGTTATCCGATCAGCAACAGCTTCCAGGGCTGAGGCCGGGGGCGGCACCCATCTGCCTGAACAGGCAACCAGCGTTTCCTCGACCTGCCTGTCGAGGAAACGCTACGCATCGCCGTCGCCTGGATCGTCCGGTTGCAGGTGCTTGCGAGCATTTGCAGAAAAGAGCATGTGGCGTGCGCGCGTGCAGGCGGATGGCTTGTCGCGATCTGCAGCAAAATTGCCGGACGTTCCGCGCTTCGCTTGCAGGTATCGGGCACCGGCCCGGCTTACGGCCGCCGTTCTGCATCGTAGGACCCGTCTGATCGGCCAGGTTGGTTAGGGTGAGGCTCACCCCAGCAAGGAGCAGCACCTGTGCCCATCCCAGTCGTGAACGGTATCAACAACGGAGCTTCGTCGCTGCAACGCGCCAGCATGCTTTCAAGCACCCAGCGTCTGTTGCATTTGCCTGTCGCCAGTCTCTGCAACGCAGGTCAATACTGGATGGCGCCGACGCGTCAGGACGGCCTGGCGCTGGAGGCGCCCCTGGTCTCTGGGGATGTGGAAGTCCCGTTGGCGAACTGCCTGTACGCCACCCAGCCCCGCGGGCTTCCCGAGCCGAGGCAGCTGGCCCTGTGTCTCCTGAACGTGGCGACGAAAACCTGTGGTGACAGCGACGATGCCTGGTGTGTCACAGCGCTGCAGCGGTCAGCAGACCGCATCACCGCGCGTGCGGCGACCGCTTTCGCAGCCGGCGCCGAGCCGGGTCCTGCTGCCGTGCCCGTGTACCGCTCACTTACAGAGTTGCGCCAACAGGTCCATCCAGAGTTTGTCGGTAGAACCGATTATCAGGAGATCATCAACGGTTTGGCCATCACTTTTACTGACCTTACCGCTCTGGATCTGAAGAGCGTAGCAGAGCCTGTGACAGTCGATGACCTGATCCAGGTGCTTGCCGACAGCGACAGCGTTGAAGTCGTCGGGGTGAGGACGGCGCTGGAATATTTTGATTATTCGATCAGGGACGCAGGTTCGCAACTTGGTGAATTGTTGGAACGCATCGGCAAGGACGTTATTGATGCCAGACCGGACGTCTACGCGGAATCGCTGGCCAGCGATTTCGAGCAGTGGCTGCCGCGGCATTTCCCGGCAGCTGATGCGCCGTCCGTGACGGCGAGGCAACGTCGTCACGTGATGAGCCTGCTGGTGGATTACATCAACGAGGCCATCGAGCTGCGCCGCGTCGAGATTTCCACGGGGGCGCTGCGGACGGATTGACCGCTGGCTGGGCTGGGCGCTGGCCGCGGAACGGCACCGGCCTGCGGTCAGCGCCTGCCCATAGCGCCGGACGGGAGCGCCATTGAAAGCGCCATTGAAAAAAGCCCCGCAGGATCGCTGCGGGGCTTGGATGCTTCCAGTGAACGGTGCGATCGATTACTTGCGGTTCATCTTCGCGTTGCTCTGGCCGGTGCTGGCGGACTTTTCACCGGCAAACGGGTTCAGCTTGCGCACCATCCACGGATATTTCGGCCAATCGTTGCTCAGCCAAGGGTGCTGCGGGGCATTGAGCTCCAACACGCGACGCGCATCGTCGGCCAAGGTCTTGTTGCCCAGCTTGGTGTAAGACTCTGCCAGTACCGCCACGGCGTCGTACTGGAAGGCGCTCTGTGGGTAGGTTTCCAACAGATAGTTGGCGCGGCCGCTCGCCGACAGCCAAGCGCCACGGCGCATGTAATACAGCGCATTGTCCAGCTCGTGCTGGGCAAATACGTCACGCAACTCGATCATCCGCTGGCGTGCGTCGGCCGCATAGCGGCTGTTCGGGTAGCGGTCCACGACGATGGTGAAGTCCGCATAGGCCTGGCGCGGGGTGGACAGGTCGCGTCGGCTCGGGTCCAGCGACCACACGCGCTTGAGGAAGACCGTGTCGCGGTTGCTGTTGGCCAGGCCGCGCAGGTAGTACAGATAGGCCACATTGCGGTGGGTCGGATAGGTCCGGATGAAGCGGTCGATGCTGGACACCGCGTCGTCGTGCTTGCCGGCCTTGTACTGGGCATAGGCGGTCTCGATCATGGCCTGTTCGGTGTACGGGCCATAGGGATACTGGGCAACCAAGCGGCGGAAGCTGGCTTCGGCGCCGCTCCAGTTACCCGATTCCATCATCGAGTGGCTCTTGTTGAAGAGCTCGGCAGCCGGGGTACCTTCATCGGGGTTGTCCCCCTTGGTGGCGCGGTTGCAGCCGGTTGCGGCAAGGACCACGACCAGCAGCAGGGCGGTCATGCGGACGGGCGCGGAGAGCAGGACGGAGCGTCGGATCATGGGGTCGAGGCGGGACGCGGCTGGAATACGAAGGGTCGATGATAGCCTAGTGTCCTGTCCTGCGACTGAAACCAGTCGTTAAGACCCCCGAATTCATCTCAGCGAAGCCGCCAACATGTCCCAATCCCAAGCTGAACAGCCCCGCCAGGCCGTTGTTCCCGATACCTCCGCCGGCCGTCGCTTCGACGCCGTGGTGGCCGAACTGTTCCCCGAATACTCCCGTTCGCGACTGACCGAGTGGATCAAGACCGGCGATGTGCGGCTGGACGGCGCCCTGGTCCGCCCACGCGATCCGGTGCGCGGGGGGGAGACGGTGAGCCTGCAGGCCGTACTTGATACCCAGACCCACGCCGAGCCGGAAGACATCCCCCTGGACGTGCTGTACGAGGACGAGCACCTGCTGGTGATCAACAAGCCGGTCGGGCTGGTGGTCCATCCCGGTGTCGGCAACAGCAGCGGAACCCTGGTCAATGCCCTGCTGTACCGCGACCCCAGCGTGGCCAGCCTGCCGCGGGCCGGTATCGTGCACCGCCTGGACAAGGACACCAGCGGGGTGATGGTGGTGGCGCGCACGCTGCAGGCGCAGACCGCGCTGGTGGAACAGCTGTCGGCCCGGCAGGTGCACCGCCAATACCTTGCCGTGGTGGTGGGGGCGCTGGTGGCCGGTGGCACGGCCGATGCGCCGATCGACCGCCACCCGCGCGACCGCCTGCGCATGGGCGTGCGCGAGGACGGCAAGGAGGCCATCACCCATTACCGGCTGCGTGAGCGCTTCCGCGCCCACACCGCACTGGAATGCCGCCTGGAAACCGGCCGCACCCACCAGATCCGCGTGCACATGGCCCACCTGCGCCATGCCATCGTTGGCGACCCGCTGTACGGTGGCTCGCTGAAGCTGCCCAAGGGCGCCAGCGACGAGCTCGTCTCGGCGCTGCGCGGCTTCAAGCGCCAGGCGCTACATGCCGAAATCCTTGAGTTCAACCACCCGATCACCGGCGAACCGCTGCGCAACACCGCGCCGCCGCCGGCCGATATCGTCCATCTGCTCAACGTGCTGCGCGAGGACAACGCGGCTTACGCCGAGCGTGAGCGGGCCCGCTGGTGAGTACGCCCGCTGTCCTGCCGCTGCTGCGGCCACAGTGGCCCGCGCCGGCAGGCGTGCGCGCATTGACCACCCGGCGCCATGGCGCCGGGATATCCCAGCCGCCGTTTGCCCAGTTCAACCTGGGCAACTTCACGGCGGCCGATGGCGATGAGCCGGCGGCCGTGGCCCACAACCGGGCGCTGCTGCAGCAGGGGCTGGAGCTGCCGCAGGCGCCGCACTGGCTGCGGCAGGTCCATGGCACCACGGTGCTGCGGCCGGATGGCCCGCCAGTGGAAGGGGCTGCCGAGCCTGTCGCCGACGCGGCGGTGACGGCGGTGCCGGGCGTGGTGCTGGCCATCCTGACCGCCGATTGCCTGCCGGTGGTGTTCGCCGCGGCCGACGGCAGCGAGATCGGAGCGGCGCATGCC
>DALZLW010000106.1:0-12916 GCA_032007425.1 Stenotrophomonas sp. | reverse complement strand
CAGGCCCACGGCGCGCAGCCGCTGCCGGCCCGTGTCCTGCAGCAGCTGCAACGCGAAGTGTTGCCCGCCGGCGCCGATCGTACCGCGCAGGTCCGCTGGTCAGACTGTTCGGTGCGGTTGTGGCGCCGCCATGCGTATCTGTTGCCCGCCCGGCTGCCTGCCCTGCCCCCGCATTGGCACGCGGACTGGGATGGCCAACAGCCCTTGCCGCTGCCCGATGGCGGGCAACTGCGGCTGCTGGGCAGCGCTGGCTTCGAACAGCCCCTGCAGGTGCGCGCACGGCGCGGCGGCGAACGGCTGCTGCTGCCGGGCCGTGACCATCAGCATGCGCTGAAGGACTGCCTGCAACGGGAACATCTCGCGCCATGGCGGCGGGCGCAGTTGCCGCTTCTGTACAACGCTGCCGGCGAATTGCTGGCTGCCGCCGACGTCGTGGTCGGCGCCCGGTTGCAGGCGTGGCTGCAGGCCAACGGCGCGCAATTGCAGTGGCGACCCGGCGGCTGGTGAATTGACCCCCTGCACGCCGCCGTCCACACTTGGCACATGGCCAAGAAGTCCCCCGAAAACACCTCCGCGGTCGCCCAGTTCGAGCAGTCCCTCGAAGCGCTGGAGCACCTTGTCGAACAGATGGAAACCGGCGATCTGAGCCTGGAAGCCTCGCTCAGCGCTTATGAACGTGGTGTCGGCCTGTACCGCCAGTGCCAGCAGGCGCTGCAGCAGGCCGAACTGCGCGTGCGCCTGCTCAGCGATCCGGCCCAACCGGAAACCGCCGTTCCCTTTGATCCGCCCGGCCATGACGGCTGAGGCCGCCTTCGCAGGCTGGCGTACACGCATCGAAGCCCAGCTGGACGCCGCCCTGCCGGCGGCCGACGCCTCGCCCGAGCGGCTGCACCAGGCCATGCGCTACAGCGCACTGGGCGGCGGCAAGCGCATGCGACCGTTGCTGGTATACGCCGCAGGACACCTGTTCGGCGCCGATGAGGCACGGCTGGATGCTGCGGCGATGGCGGTGGAGCTCATCCACGTCTACTCGCTGATGCACGACGACCTGCCGGCGATGGACGACGATGCCCTGCGTCGCGGCCGCGCCACCGCCCACATTGCCTTCGATGAAGCCACCGCGATCATCGCCGCCGATGCGTTGCAGGCCCGTGCTTTCGGCCTGCTGGCCGAAGCCGGGCTGCCAGCCGGGTTGCGTGTCGACTGCCTGCAGTTGCTGGCACAGGCCGCCGGTTCGGCCGGCATGTGCGGCGGGCAGGCACTGGACATGGAAGCCACCGGCCAACGGCAGTCGCTGGCGGCACTCACGCGGATGCATGCGCTGAAGACCGGCGCGCTGATCCGTGCCGCCGTGCGCATGGGCGCGTTGTGTGGCGGCGCCGATGCAGCGGCGCTGGCCCGGTTGGACGCCTTCACCGAAGCACTGGGCCTGGCCTTCCAGGTCCGCGATGACATCCTCGATGTGGAAGCCAGCTCCGAACAGCTGGGCAAAACCGCGGGCAAGGACCAGGCGCAGGACAAGTCCACTTTCCCGGCCTTGCTGGGCATGGCCGGTGCCAAGCAGGAACTGGCGATGCTGGCGGCACGCATGGAGGAAGCGCTGGCCGGGCACGGGGACGCCGCCGAGCCGTTGCGCGCGTTGGCACGACTGGCGGTAGAACGCGACCACTGAGCCCGTCACGGCGCAGTGCGGCTTCGGGTGGCGTCCTGTGGTCGCCACTTACCGCCATGACGCCTTGGTAGTGGGAACGCCGGGCCGTGCCCGGCGCGCCCGTCAATAGGCCTGTTTACTGCGCTTGGCTGGCTGGCCACGCGGCGGCAGGGGTGGCAGGCCGGTGTCGTCCTCGTCTTCGCCCTTGTGCTCGACCAGGCGGAAATCGATCTTGCGCTCTTCCATGCTGGCTTTGAGCACCAGGATGCGCACCCGGTCGCCGAGCCGGTAGCCGATGCCGCGGCGCTCGCCGGTCAGCGTTTTACGCGTGGCGTCGAACTTGTAGTAATCGTGCGGCAGCTGGGTGACATGCACCAGGCCCTGCACCTTGGAGTCATCCAGCTCCACGAACAGACCGAAGCTGGTGACACCGCTGATCACACCGTCGAACTGGCCGCCGACATGCTTTTCCATCCACGCGGCGCGGTAACGCTCATCCACCTCGCGCTCGGCCTCGTCGGCACGACGCTCGCGCTCGGAGCATTGCAGCGCCAGGGCGGCCATCTCGCGCGCGTTATAGGTGAACGTGTCCAGCGGCTTGCCGCTCAAGGCGTGCTTGATCGCACGGTGCACCAGCAGGTCCGGGTAACGGCGGATCGGCGAGGTGAAGTGCGCGTACGCTTCCAGCGCCAGGCCGAAGTGGCCGTTGTTGTCCGGGCTGTACACCGCCAGGCTCTGGCTGCGCAGCAGCACCGATTCCAGCAGGGTGGCATCGGGACGGTCACGGATCTTCTTCAACAGCTTGGTGTAATCACCGGGGCGCACCTTGGCCCACGGCGGCAGGCTGAGCTTGAACTCCTTGAGGAACTCCAGCAGGTCGGCGAACTTGGTTTCCGGCGGCTTTTCATGCACACGGTACGGCGCCGGCACATGGCGTGACAGCAGGTAGCGCGCAGCCTCCACGTTGGCGGCGATCATGCATTCTTCGATCAGCTTGTGCGCATCGTTGCGCACCAGCATGCCGGCCTGGGTCACTTCACCGCGATTATCCAGCACGAAGCGCACTTCACTGCTTTCGAACTCGATGGCACCGCGCTTGGCACGCGCCTTGGCCAACACCTTGTACAACTGGTGCAGGCGCTGAACCTGCGGCAGCAGTGCGCCGATGGCCACCTTGGCACCGGCATCGTCCTCACCCACCGCCTGCCACACCTGGGTGTAGGTCAGGCGTGCGTGCGAGTTCATCACCGCTTCGTAGAATTTCGAACCACTGACCTGGCCATCGCGGTCCACCTGCATATCGCAGACGAAGCACATGCGATCCACCTTGGGCATCAGCGAGCAGATGCCGTTGGACAGCGTCTCGGGCAGCATCGGCACGACGAAGCCCGGGAAGTACACAGAAGTCGCACGCTTCTGCGCTTCCTCGTCCAGCGGCGTGCCGGGACGGACATAGTTGGAGACATCGGCGATGGCCACCACCAGCCGGAAGCCGTCGGCGTTGGGTTCGCAATACACCGCGTCATCGAAGTCCTTGGCATCTTCGCCATCGATGGTGACCAGCGGCAGGCTGCGCAGGTCAACGCGATTGCCGATCATCGCCGGCTCCACCACCATCGGCACCGACGCGGCTTCGTCCAGCACTTCCTGCGGGAACTCAAACGGCAGTTCGTGGCCGTGGATGGCGGTCTCCACCACCAGCGAGGCGGTCAGTTTGTCGCCCAGCACGGCGATGATGCGGCCGATCGGTGGACGCCGGCTGTCCGGCGCCTGGGTCAGCTCGCAGACCACCAACTGGCCATCGCGGGCCTCGTTGGTCTGGTCCGGCGGCACCTGGATGTTGCGCTGGATGCGCTTGTCATCCGGCACTACGTAATAGATGCCCGACTCGACGCTGAAACGGCCGATCAGCCGGGTCATGCCCCGTTCCAGCACGCGGGCGATGCTGCCCTCGCGGCGGCCACGGTGGTCGATGCCGGTGACACGCGCCAGCACCTTGTCGCCGTGCATGACCTTGCGCATTTCATACGGCGGCAGGAACAGATCATCGCCCCCCTCGACCGGGCGCAGGAAACCGAAACCTTCCGGATTGGCGATCACCACGCCGGTCACCAGGTTCAGGGTCTGGATCGGCGCGAAGCCACCCCGGCGGTTCTGCACCAGCTGGCCATCGCGGACCATCGCCCCCAGCCGGCGCGACAGCGCCTCGGCACGGTCCGGCGCGCCCAGCCCGAGGCGTGCGCCGAGCTCTTCGGCGGTCTGCGGGCCGTCACAGCGCTCCAGCAAGGCCAGGATGGCCTCACGGCTGGCGATGGGCTGTTCGTACTTCTGCGCTTCGCGATCTGCATACGGATCGTCGATCACCTGGCCGGCAGGCGGCAGCTTGCGGCCGGCAGCTGGGCTTGGCGCGTCCGCATCGCGGCGCACGCGGCCACGTGCCGCGGGAGTGCCTTCTCCCAGTTCCGGGAACCAACCCGGCAGCGGCTTGGCAGGCTTGGTATTACGTCCTGCGCTGTTCTTCGCGCCGGTCTTGGCGCCCGGCTTCGGGCCCTGGCTGCGGGACTTGCTCCCGCCCTTGCTTGGTTTTTTGGTAGTCATCGACCCCCATGGTAGCGGGTGTTGGCGTACTTGACCGTGCAGGATGCCCATGCCCGGACAGTTTTGTGAAAAACAATGACGAGTGTATTGACAGCCTCACGATCCGGGCCCAGAATAGCCGGCTTGGAACGCCCAGGTGGCGGAATTGGTAGACGCACTAGCTTCAGGTGCTAGCGGGGGCAACTTCGTGGAGGTTCGAGTCCTCTCCTGGGCACCACGTTCCAACAAAGATCAAACCCTCGCCATCGGCGGGGGTTTTTTCTTTTGGGCCCGTGCAGAACCCGAGTAACAGGAGCGACCTCGAACAACCAGCGCACCCGCCGCCGGTTGCGGCCGTATTCAATTTACGTAATATTGAATACAAGGTTCACTCATGGAGGCGCCATGTCCCGCCACACGACCACGACACTGACCGTTCGCCTCAGCGGCGCGCTCAGCGACTTCGTTTCTGCAAACATCGGCGAGAACGGCGCTTATGAAAGCGTCAGCGAATACCTGCGCGATCTCATCCGCCGCGACAAACAACGTACTGAAGACGAGGCCTTCGAGCGGCTGAAGATGGAATTGACCCACGCCTTTGCCAGTCCGGAATCCAGCTACCAGACCCTGACGGCCGCCGAGGTCATCGCCCGCAATCGGGGGTGAGATCGTGGGCCAGGAACAGATCCAGGTCCAGCAGGCGGCGTCTTTCAGGCTCGACGAGATCTACCGCTACATCCGCGATCGCTGGGGAACACCGCAGGCCGATCGCTACCTCACCGGTATGTTTGCCGCCTTCGAAGGCATTCAAAGCCACCAGACACTCTCGATACCGATCCCGGCCGCGTTCGGCATCGACGGCTATTTCTTCCGCTACGAGCGCCACGTTGTGTACTGGCGTCGGCTGTCCAACGGAGACATCGGCATCGTGACGATCCTGCACGAGCGGATGCATCAGATCGAGCGTCTCAAGGAAGCCTTCGGTACGTGACGCGCATCAGGGTGCAACAACAGGATGAAGAACTGTTGACAGCTTTTTTAACGCACCCCATAATTCTCCTCCTCGACGCCCAGGTGGCGGAATTGGTAGACGCACTAGCTTCAGGTGCTAGCGGGGGCAACTTCGTGGAGGTTCGAGTCCTCTCCTGGGCACCATGTCGAGAATGAAACAAACCCGCGAGAGCGGGTTTTTTCATGCCTGCAATCTGGCTCAGCCGAAGGGTTCACCGTGTCCGCCAGGTCCTTGCCGGCAGACACGGAAACACTCAGAACAGTGGCCGCAGCGCCAACTCCAGGCCCAGCACCAGCAGGGTGCCGAGGAAACACAGCCGGAACATGCGTGCACTGATGCGCTGGCGGATCACCTGCCCCAGCCACATCCCGGCCAGCGCTGGCAGCACCGCCAACGTGCTCAGCCCCAATTGCTGCACCCCATAGGCGCCATGCAGCAACAGGCCACTGGTCAAGGCAATCGTCGATACGGTGAAGGCCAAACCCAGGGCCTGCACCAGCGCCTCGCGATCCATCCCCAGCGATTGCAGGTACGGCACTGCCGGTACCACGAATACACCGGTTGCCCCAGTCACCACGCCTGCCACCGCGCCGACCAGTGGCGACAACCAGCGCTCCAGCCGCGCAGGCACGCGCAGCACCGGCCCCCACAAGGTGTACAGCGCATACACCACGAGCACCACGCCCAAGGCTACCCGCGACCATACTGGATCGACGGTCACCAACAGTCGCGCCGCGAGCAGCGTGGCAATGACCACCGCCAACATCATCGGCCACAACCGACGCACGGTGCCACCCAACGACGGCCCGGCCAGCAACTGCCAGATGTTGGTCACGAAGGTCGGAATGAACAGCAGCGCCGCAGCGGCAACCGGCGACAAGGCACCGCCAAGCAACCCCATCGCCACCGTCGGCAGGCCCATGCCGGTCACGCCCTTGACCACGCCGGCCAGCACGAATACCACCAGCAGCAACAGATAAAACGAGATCGAATCATTCATACAGGCATTGGACTGCCTGCGCCCCCGGTGCACAATGCGGCTTTGGCCCGCAAGCCTTCGGCTGGCCCGAAGGCTGCTTACCCTGCCACGGAGTGCCGATGCGCACCGATATCGCTGACCTGCGCCTGTTCCTGGCCGTAGTCGAAACCGGCAGCATTACCGCCGGCGCCGCACGCGCCAATCTGTCACTGGCCGCGGCCAGCGAGCGCCTGCGCGCTCTGGAGGACGAAGCGCGGGTCAGCCTGCTGCAGCGCCATGCCCGCGGCAGCACCACCACCGAGGCCGGCGAGGCTCTCGCCCACCATGCGCGGCTGATCCTGCGCCAGCAGGCCATGCTGCATGGCGAACTGCAGGAATTCGCCAGCGGTGCACGCGGCACCTTGCACCTGTACGCCAACACCGGCGCGCTTACCGGCTTTCTGACCGCACGGCTGGCGCCATGGCTCGCCCAGCGTCCACGCCTGCGCATGGAAATCAAGGAACGCACCAGCGTGGAGATCGTGCGTGCCGTACTCGGCGGCCAGGCCGAGGCCGGCATCATTTCCAATGCCGTCGACGCCACCGGCCTGCACGTCCAGCCGGTGGATGACGATCCGCTGGTGCTGGTGGTGCCGGGCGACAGCGCCCTCGCCGCCCGCAGTTCCATCGGCTTCGCGGCCATCCTGGGCGAAACCTTCGTCGGCCTGGCCGAAGGCAATGCACTGCACATGCATATCCAGGACCATGCCCGCGGCCACGGTCGCGAACTGTCCACCCGCATCCGCATGAAGAGCTTCGACGGCGTCTGCGAAATGGTCGGCCATGGCATCGGTATCGGTATCGTGCCGCGCTCGATCGCCCGCCGTTACCGCCGACGTTTTGGCTACCACATCCTGGTGCTGGAGGACGCTTGGGCGCGGCGGCAGTTGAGCCTGTGCTTCACCGATTGGCAGGCATTGTCGCCACCGATGCGCAGCCTGCTGCTGCAACTGGGCGGCCACGCCGTGGGCTCGGGCAGGATGGATTGAGAAGTGTCATCGCGGCTGCATGAATATGTTGACAGCTGTGAATTCCATCCGCATAATTCTCCTCCTGAGTCGCCCAGGTGGCGGAATTGGTAGACGCACTAGCTTCAGGTGCTAGCGGGGGCAACTTCGTGGAGGTTCGAGTCCTCTCCTGGGCACCACGACTCAGATAATGATCAAACCCGCGAAAGCGGGTTTTTTCATGTCTGGCGTTTGTGGTTGCGCATGCGACGACGTCTGGCGGCTCCGAATGCAGCAGCCCAGAGATCAGGCAACGATCAGCCGCCCGGCGGTGATCAGGCCTTCCACCAGCCGGCTGTCCAGCGCATCCCCAAAGCCCTCGCCCGGCTCGTGTTGCGCCGAGTGCAGTATTTCGAGGATCGCACCGAGCGCCTCGCGCTGCTGGTCACTCAAGCCATTGCCCGCAGGCAGGCGTAAAGCCGAATGCGCTGCAGATCGATTACTGACCTGGATGGGGGCAAGCGGTGTATCGCGCTGTTCCCGTGCCGCCAGCGTGCGTTCCAATACTGCGACTGCGTCGGCAGGCAGCCGGTGGACTGATTCACCAATAAGTGCGTACAGCCGCGACGCGTCGATTGCTTCACTACACATACAGAGCTCCCGATGGCTTGAGGCCACCTGCGCCAAGACGCGAGGTGGCGGGCGATGCGGGTTGGCGTACCGGTGTTGTCCATCAAAGCCGGCGGATTATCGGGAATCCCCGCGCATCGCCCGCCGCAGAACCGACGAGGCAATGCATTCTCCGCCGGTGCCCGAGGGCAGCAACAGAGTTGCGGATGATGGACAACAATCAGGACGCCAATCCCGGCCGATGCATGACGCATCGGCATCGCCGTGGTGGCGAAGAGAGTGCAGGTGGCGCTATCAGGAAAGCTGCAAAGTGGTTGGTTGCGGCGTCAATGTTGCAGCCTCCCACGCTTGGAGCACCTGCTTGATGTGCAGCAATTCGGCTTCCGCGTAGGCCCTATCAGCCAGCCGAACGTCGGCATCGTCCCGATAGCGCCAGAGCGCAATTGGGACAGCCAGGTCACCGCAATCAAGCTCCATGATCGATCTGACGATGTTGGCACGTTCGTACCAACCGGCCAGATCTTCAACGGAGCCAGGCTCGTCTCGGATCAGGTCTCGGAGAGACACGATGACTGCCCGTCTGACTCCTTCAACATTCACTTAAACCGTCCTTCTGAGAGAGAAGGACACTGCTGAATGATCGTGCCCTTCCGCATCTGGCTCGACGACAGGACACTGCCTGTTGCGCTCACGAAGCGCTTGTCGAAGGCACAGTGAATCTAGGAGAACGGCGCCAAATAAGTAACTGCCAAAGACGACATGCCTCTCAAATCGGTCTCATTACGATCGATGGATGACATTACGCACGGTCATTGGCCTGCGTCAGACGCGTCACGCGCGCCCGACGGTGGCCCCAACAGAGCCAGCACGTCCAACAGATGCGCATCCAAGGACGCCAGGGACGCCGGCATCGCCCGCTCATTGTCGACATATCCGACAACGGCACGAT
Organism: Stenotrophomonas sp.; assembly: GCA_032007425.1. Taxonomy (GTDB): domain Bacteria; phylum Pseudomonadota; class Gammaproteobacteria; order Xanthomonadales; family Xanthomonadaceae; genus Stenotrophomonas. The sequence goes on along the minus strand of DALZLW010000106.1, from coordinate 4,132 downwards.
CAATCAGCGTCAGACGATCCGCGCTGAGCTGCACGAACAAGCTGCGCGCGTCGCGTTCGTTGGGCAGGCCTTTTCCTCACCACTGCATCCGCTGGCCATGGACCGGCGCTACCGGTGAGATTCTGGTAGCGCCAGGCCGTGCCCGGCGGGTGCAACAGGATCAGTGCCCGCCGGCCGATGCGGCCCCTGCCCCGGCACCAAACGGCGGCTTGGCCAGCCACAGGAAGGTGATGATGGCCAGGAACACCCAGCCCAGCAGGAAGAAGATGTCATTGAAGCCCATCTGCGAGGCCTGGTGATTGATCATCGTATTGAGCGAGGCTGCGCCATGCTGCAGGTCGCCGTTGCCCATCGCCAGCACCTGTTCCTGCATCCCCGGCTGGTAGGCCGAGATATGCTCGGTCAGGTTGGCATGGTGCTCCTGGGTGCGGCGCGACCACAGCCACGTCGTCAGCGATGCCGCGAAACTGCCGCCCAGCGTGCGCAGGAAGGTCGCCAGGCCGGAGCCCGCGGCGATCTCACGCCCATCCAGATCCGACAGCAGGATCTGCAGCACCGGCATGAAGAACAGCGCCACGCCAATGCCCATGATCAGCTGCACGCCCGCGACGTGGGTGAAGTCCACCTGCAGGTTGAAGCCCGAACGCAGGAAGCTGGTGAAGGACAGGAACACAAAGGCGATGGAGGCGATCATCCGCATGTCGAAGCGCGAGGCGTACTTGCCAACGAACGGCGTCATGATCACCGGCAGGAAGCCGATCGGCGCGGTCGCCAGGCCCGCCCAGATCGCGGTATAGCCCATGTCCCGCTGCAGCCACTGCGGGATCAGCAACGACACGCTGAAGAACGCGGCATAGGCCACCACCATCGCCAATGTGCCGGCGCGGAAGTTGCGGTGGCGGAACAGCCGCAGATCCACGATGGGATCCTTGTCGGTCAGCTCCCAGATCAGGAACACCGCCAGCGCTACCACCGAGATGCAGGCAAGCACGACGATGGTCGGTGAGCTGAACCAGTCCTCGTCGTTGCCCAGGTCCAGCACCAACTGCAGCGCGCCCACGCCGATCACCAGGGTGATCAGGCCGACATAATCCATCTTCGGCTTTTCAGTCTGTTCCGGGCGCCCCTTCATCTGGTTGCCCACCACCAGCGCAGCGAAGATACCCAGCGGCACGTTGATCAGGAAGATCCATTCCCAGCTGTAGTTGTCGGTGATCCAACCACCGAGGATGGGCCCGCAGATCGGCGCCACCACCGTGATCATGGCCAGCAACGCCAGCGCCTGCCCGCGTTTTTCGCGCGGGTAGATCGACACCAGCAGCGACTGGGTGATCGGGTACATCGGTCCGGCCACGAAGCCCTGCAGGGCACGCGAGAGCACCAGCATGCCCATGCTCTGCGCCAGGCCGCACAGCAGCGAGGTGATGACGAAGGCCAGGGTGGCCCATACGAACAGCTTGGTTTCACCAAACCGGCGGCTGAGCCAGCCGGTCAATGGCAGTGCAATGGCGGTGCTCACCGCGAACGAGGTGATCACCCAGGTGGCCTGCTGCGAACTGGCGCCGAGGTTGCCGGCGATGGTCGGCAGCGAGACGTTGGCGATGGTGGTGTCGAGCACCTGCATGAACGAGGCCATCGCCAGCCCGGCGGTGCACAGGGCCACGCTCGGCGGCAGGAAGCCGGTCGCCGCCGGCGGGCCCGGCGTGGCCGGTGCGGCTGGAGCTTGCGTGGACATGGTGACCTCAGCCTGCCTTGGCCTGCTGCGGCAGGTTGCTCTGGATGATCTGGTGGATCACCTCGTCGGCATCATGCAGCTGCTTGGCATACACATCGGTGTTGAACACCGCGCCCTGCGCGGCCTTGGCCGGCAGCACTTCGCCCTGTTGGTCGCGCAGGCTCACTTCGGCCTTCATCGACAGGCCGATGCGCAGCGGGTGTTCGGCCAGCTGCTTGGCATCGATGGCGATGCGCACCGGCACGCGCTGCACGATCTTGATCCAGTTGCCGCTGGCATTCTGCGCCGGCAGCAGCGAGAACGCCGAGCCGGTGCCCAGGCCCAGGCTGGTGACGTGGCCGGTGTAGCTGACATCGCCGCCGTACAGGTCCGAACGCAGTTCCACTTCCTGGCCCAGGCGCATGTGCCGCAGCTGGGTTTCCTTGAAGTTGGCTTCCACCCACATCTGTTCCACCGGCACCACCGCCATCAAGGCGGTACCCGGCTGCACGCGCTGGCCGACCTGCACCGAACGACGGGCGACATAACCGGTCACCGGCGAGACGATGCCGGCACGGGCGTTGTTGAGGTAAGCCTGGCGCAGCTGCGCGGCAGCCGCCTGCACGTCCGGCTGGGTCGCGATCACGGTGTCGTCGACCAGCGCGCGGCTGCGCTCGACGGTTTCGCGCGAACCGGCAACGGCTGCTTCGGCCGAAGCCAGTTCATCGCGTGCATGGGCCAGTTCTTCCTTGGAAATGGCGCCCGTGGCGGCCAGGTCCTTGCGGCGGGCGAAGTCTTCGCGCACGCGCTTGAGGCTGATCTGGCGGGCATCCAACTCGGCCTGTGCGCCTTCCACGCTGCGGTACAGCCCGCGCACCTGGCGCACCGTTCCCGCCAGCTGGGCCTGCGCCTGCTGCAGCGCGACTTCGGTATCTGCCGGGTCCAGCTGCACCAGCAGCTGGCCCTGTTCCACGCGCATGCCGTCGTCGGCGGCGATGGACACCACGGTGCCGCTGACCTGCGGGGTGATCTGCACCTGGTTGCCGCCCACATAGGCATCGTCGGTTTCTTCGAACCAACGGCCGAACATGAAGTACCACAGGGTGGCCGCCGCCAGCAGCAGCACGACGATGACGAACAGGCCGCGCAGCAGCTTGCCGCGGCGGTTGGGGGCGGCCTCGGCGGCCGCAGGAGAGGTGTTCTGGCTCATGGGGAGGTCTTCGACGAATTCGGGGAATCAGAAAGGGAAACGGCCTGCACGCTGTCTTCGGCGGCAGGCTGGAAGCCGCCACCCAGCGCCTGTGCCAGGCGTACCGAGGATTGCAGCTGGTTGGCCTGCAGGCCCACCAGTTGCTGCTGGGCCTGCAGCAGGACCGACTGCGCGGTCAGCACATCCAGGTAGTTGCCAATACCGGCCTGGTAGCGCTGGCTGGCCAGGTCGAAGGCCGCGCGCGCCGAACCCAGCGCCTGTTGCTGGGATTGCGCCTGCTGCTCCAGCGAGCGCACCGCATTGACCTGGTCGGCGACCTCGTGCAGCGCATCGATCAACGACTGGTTGTAGCCGGCCACGGCCAGGTCATAGCCTGCATCGGCGCTGTCCAGCCCCGCGCGCAGACGGCCACCATCGAAGATCGGCAGGCTGAGGGCCGGGCCCAGGTAGGCGAAGGTGGAGCTTGACCGCAGCAGATCGCCGACATTGGGCGCGACCACGCCAGCCAGCGCGGTCAGGTTGAGGCTGGGATAGAACTTGGCCTTGGCCACGGCGATCTGCTTGCCGGCCGCTTCCACCCGCCAACGCGCGGCGACGATGTCGGGCCGACGGCCCAGCAGTTCGCTGGGAAGCACGCCTGGCAGCTGCAGGGCCATCGGATTCAACGCATGTGGCCGCTGGATCTGCAGGCCACGGTCAGGCCCCTGGCCCAGCAACGCGGCCAGCGCGGTGCGCGCTGCATCGATCTGTTGCTGCGCCGCCTGTTGTTGCTGTTGCGCGGCGGGCACGCGGGCCTCGGCCTGGCGCACCTGCAGGTCGCTGTCGATGCCGGCGGCACGGCGCTGGGTCGTCAGCTTCAGCGCCTGTTGCGAACGTGCCAGCTCATCGCTGGCCACGTCATGCAACTGCCAGGCATGGTCAAGGTTGGCGTAAGCCCGGACGATGCCGGCGGACAGGTTCAGGCGTGCCGCCTGGGCATCCACCCGCGCGGCATGGGCGCTGTCCACGGCCGCTTCCCAGGCGGCGCGCTTGCCGCCCCACAGGTCCACGCCATAGCTGAAGTTGACCATCGCCTGGCCACTGCCGGCGTAGTGCCCGCCCATCTCGTCGCCGACCATGGATTCTGGCAGGCGCAGGCCGGTGTAACCGCCGGAGACCGACGCACTGGGCAGGCGGTCGGCACGCGCCGTTCCCACCTGGGCGGCGGC
>DALZLW010000105.1:0-12938 GCA_032007425.1 Stenotrophomonas sp. | reverse complement strand
GCCGGGCCCGCGGGCGTGGTGTCGGCTTGGCCGCCGGGCGCGCGTGGCTTGCGGCCGGCCGGGTGGTCTTCTTCTTCGCGGCCTCGGCCGTTGGTACGACGTTGAAGGAAATCAACGCCGCAAGGGCAAGCGCCAAGGCGCGAACAGGATGGGACATTGACGACTACCGTGGAACATGGACCGTGGAGCTTGCACGATCCGCTCGCGTACGGCCAGCCTCGACGCATCAATGCTGCCGCGCCGGTAGGTCTTCAGTCAGCCGCCGCGTCCCGCCGCAGCTGCGCGGCACGGTCTGCGCCCAGATAGGCGATGATCAGCCGGCGCACCAGGTACAGCAAGGGAATCAGCGCGAACGCAAAGCCCATCTTGTAGGCATAGTTGACCGTGCTGACCGCCAGGAACAGCGAGGTCGGCCATTGCTGCGGGCCCAGCACGAAGGCGATCCAGATCACCACGAAGCTGTCGATCAGCTGGGACACCGCGGTTGAACCGGTGGCGCGCAGCCACACATGGCGCTCACCGGTGGCACGGCGGATGCGGTGGAAGACTGAAACGTCGATCAGCTGCCCGACCATGAAGGCGACCAGCGAACCGGCGATCGTCCACATGCCTTGGCCGAACACCGCGGCAAATGCCGCCTGGTAATCGGGAACACCGTGCGCGGCCATCGAGCTGCGCCACCACTCGGCCGGCGCCAGGGCGATGGCCGCGAACGCAAACAGGAATGCCCAGCTGATCAGGCCGACCGCCAGCCACGAGATGAAGCGGACACCGCGCTTGCCGAAGAACTCGTTGATCGTGTCGGTCATGATGAACACCACCGGCCACAGCAGCGTGCCGGCGGTGAAGCTGAGTGAACCCGTCTGGCCGAACAGGTTCCAGTTCAGCGGGGCGATGCCCAGTGTCTCTTCCAGGGCAAAGATCTTCACCCCGATCAGTTCGGCCATCACCGCATTGGCGCAGAAAAAGGCTGCCAACACGATGAACAGCAGGACCGCGCGGTCCTGCAGTGGCCGGGCGCTCATTCGTTGCGCTCGCCGGCGCGGGTGAACGGCACGGTTTCCGGCGCCACCGCGCCGCCGGAGATGATGAAGCTCATGGCCTGGTCCACCGTCCAGTCGGTGGGCGTGAGCAGTTCCACGGGCACGATTTCCAGATAGCCGGAAGTGGGGTTGGGCGTGGTCGGCACGTAGACCGCAGCCAGCTCGCGGCCAGTGCCGTGTTCACGGATCACCCGGGTCACCAGACCGACGGATTTCATGTCGCGATGCGGGAAGTCGATCAGGACCACGCGCTGGGTGGTGCCCGGCTCGGTCTGTAACATGTCCAGCAGCTTCTTGGCACTGTCATAGATCACGCTGGCCAGCGGTATCCGCCGGATCACCGCACCGATCCAGCGCAGCAACCGTTGCCCCACCACGCGGCGGCTCAGCACGCCCACGGCCAGGATCACCAGCAGGGTGGCAAACAGGGCGAAAGTGGCCTGGATCCACTCGGCCTGTACCCAACCCAGGTAATGCGGGAACGAGGTGGCGATCTGTTCGGACAGCGGCGCGACCAGCGGCGTGGAAATACCGGAAAGCAGTACGAATACGAATTTGACCACCACCCAGGTCAGCCAGATCGGCAGCAGGGTGAGCAGTCCGGTCAGGAACAGGCGTTGCAGGGACGGGCGTGGGGCGAGGGATGGGGCGGGCAGGCTCATCCGCGCATTGTAGCGGTGGCGTGTCCCTCGCGCGCTGCTGGTTTCAGTCGGATGTAGACCTGCTTGCGCACCTGGGCAACCACGTCACCCTGTGCATCGACGACATCGTTGTTGAACCAGCGCAGCACCTTCTGCCCGCCGGCGGCTTCGTCACGCAGTTCGGCCAGCAACGCGTCGTCAATGCGGAACTGCGCGCGCACCGTGCCACGGCCTGGCTTCAGGAATTCGATGCTGCCGGCACGGTCCCACACATAGTAATCGCGGCCCAACACATGCATCAGGCCGAGCATCCAGAACGGGTCGGTCATCGCAAACAGACTGCCGCCGAAGTGGGTGCCGACGTAGTTGCGGTTCCACGGACGCATCCGCAGCTCGACGTCGATCTGGCGATAGTCGGGCGTGATCCGGGTGACGTGGATACCGGTAAACAGGAACGGCGGCCACAGATTGATCCCGTGGCGGAACAGGCAGGCCTTCATGGCAATCACGGTGGACGGTGGGTTTCCAGTCTAACCATTCGGGTGCGTATTGTTAACGTCCGCAGCCTCATCCCCCGGCAGCGTGCAGGCCGCCCAGCCCGCGCTGCGCACATCCATCGCCTGGCGCAGGCAGTCCTGGCTGCAGTCGATCAGCTGCCGGGCGCTCCATGGCAAGGGACCGGCGGCCGTTGCCGCGCCGATGGCCAGCGCCAGACCCGGCGGCATGTCGCCGCCTTTGTCCGCGGCGGATCCGCACTGCCTGCGCAGCGCCCCGGCAACCTGCTCCGCGCCGTAGGCGCCGGTGCCAGGCAGCCACAGCGCAATGCTGGCATCACCCCACTGCGCGAGGCGATCGGCGGGCCGGTGGGGGCAACGCTGCAGCCACGCCCACAACGCCGACATCGTCCTCAGCTCGTCGCTGCAGGGGCGCTTCTGTCTGGCCGGCACGTGGCTGGCGAAGGTGATCAACAGCAGGCTGCCGCAGTTGCCTGCCTGGGCGTGCTGCTGTAGTTCCGCTTCCAGCGCCAGACGGCTGAGCATCGCGGCCGGACGAGGGGCCGCCGATGGACGCGTTGCACGCCACCATCGAGCGCCGTGCAGCGCGCCCAAGGCAATGTTGCCCAGCAAGGCGGGTACGGGAGACCACCAAGCCTGCAGCCCGAGCAGCATCGCCCATGCGAACAGGGGTGGGCCCACAGGCGCGGCCAGCCAGAGCCAGCCGACAGTGCTTCGCCAGATCAGGCCGGCGGCGAGCATGACCCATCCGGCGGTCAGCGCGAAAGCGGCCCACGGAGGCAGGTCACGGACAGGGGCGTGGCCCTCCAGTGTGGCCATTGCCCGCACCTGCAGTGCCACGCGGCTGGCACAGTCCCTGCGTCCAGGGCGGTCTTCGCCAATCACCACGCGGATGCCGGCCACTGTGCGCGCCGTCCGTGCTCGGCCTGCCTCGGCGATGGCCGCGCGATGCAGCGGTGCCTGGCCGGCCGCCACGTGCACCTGCGGGCCCTGCTGCCAGCAGCCCATGCAGGGTGTCGGTACGCCCGCCGCTGTCGCCGCGTGCTGCGTTCTGGTCGGGTCAGTGAGCAGCGCCGCGAACGTGGGGTACCGGGCCGTGCCAACGCCCGCCAGCAGGGGCAGGCGGACGATGCCGTCCCCGCCTACGACCACCTCGGTGTGCCCGCTGCCCACTGCTGCATTCGCGAACAGGGGCAATGGCGGATGTTCGTCTACCGTGCCATCGCCCCGACGCGACGTTGTTACGGACAGCACGACGTTGCCGGCGCGGCGTATCGCCGCGGCCAATCGGGCATCGTGCTTGCCGTCGTCGCTGTCCGGTGCTGACAGGTCGATCAGCAGCCCCACCTGACCGACGCCGCGGCGCGTCAGCTGCTCCAGTTGTTGCGTCAGTTGCTGGCGCGGCCATGGGTGCCCTGGCAGCGGATTGCATTGGTGCAGGACCCCGGTGGGGGCGGGGGGCTGCGTGGCGGCTGCCAGCAGCGGGTACAGCAGGCGGTCCATTGGCAGCAGCACGCCCGTGGCTTGGGCGACGGCCAGCAACAGGGCCGCCGCGAGGACGGCCAACGCTGCAACCACGCCGCTGCTGTCGTTCTGCACCCGTTTCGGCCCCTGTCAGCCGCGGGGCCGAGCTCACACGGTCGTGAGCGGTGGGCCGGATCGGCTTAGTTGGGCGGCAACGCCCATGGCCTCATCCTGCCGTCATTTTGTGCAGTGCGCCTGAACAGGTTCATTATCAATGGCCTGTCAGAAGAGCAGTGCCGCCATCTTGCGGCGGTAGGCGCCGACCAGATCCGCGTCAGCCACCACCTGGAAGGCATCAATCAGTGCCTTGCGCGGCAGTCCGTTCTCCCAGTTGCGGTCGATGCGCAGCATTTCCAGGAACTGACCCAGTGCCGCTTCGTCCTGGCCATCGAGCAACAACTGGACGCCACGCAGATGGCGCGCCTGCAGGTCCTTGCCATCGGCGTCGATGCGCGCCTGCAGCACGTCCGCGGCCGGGGCCTGGGCGAGCGCTGCCGCAAAGCCAAGGCGGGCACGGGCACGCACCGCGCGATCGTCGGTGGACAGGTTGGCCGGCAGGCCGTCGATCAAGGCACTGGCCTCGTCCACGCCGCCGATCTGCAACAGGGCCAGCGCCAGTTCCAGCTTCAGTTCTTCCTTGTCCGGTTCAGCACTGATCTGGGCGCGCAGCACATCCACCTGTGCCTGCGGATCGAGTGGTGCTTCCTCGGCCGGTGCATCGGCGACGGCTTCGGCCGGGGTAATGCCATGCTGGGTGAGGAATTCGCGCAGCTGGCCTTCGCTGATCACGCCGGGGAAGCCGTCTACCAGCTGGCCGCCCTTGACCAGGTACACGGTCGGCACCGAGCGGATCTGGAAGGCGGCAGCAATCTGTTGCTCCTTGTCCACGTCCACCTTGGCCAGTTCGAAGGCACCGTGGTATTCGCCGGCCAGTTTTTCCAGCAGCGGGCCCAGGGTCTTGCAGGGTTCGCACCAGGTGGCCCAGAAGTCGACCAGGACCGGGGTCTGCAGGGATTTCTGCAGCACTTCGGCTTCGAAGGTTGCGGTGGTAGCGTCGAACACGTGCGCCAGTTCGCTCATGGTGATCTTGTTTCTCTGCGGGAGACGCACTGCATGGGGCCCGGCGCTGTCCTTATCAACCCATGATCGTCGACAATCCCGTGGTCCTGACCCCGTGCCGTGCCCATGTCCTCGCTCTCCCGTTTGACCTCGCTGCTGGGGCCGTTGGCGGCCCTGTCGCTGTTCGTAGCCGTTGGCAATGCCGTGCTCGCCTTGCCTGGTTTCTCCTTCGTCCGCCATCCGCTTTCCCTTCTGGGGGCCGTTGGTACGCCGGGTGCCGCGCTGTTCAATGTGCTGGCCTGGTGCCTTCCCGGACTGCTGTCGGTGCTGTTGGTAGTGGTGCTGCAACGCCAACTGGGCGGGCAGGGCGCCTTGGCGCGGGTTGGCCTGCACATGCTGCTGCTGGGCGCGCTGGCCTTTGCTGCGCTTGGCGTTTTCCCCCTGGAGGTCGAAGCCTTGGACGGCCTGCGCAGTAAGTTGCATGCCAGCCTGTGGATGGTCTGGGCGCTGGCCTGGATGGCGGGCAGCCTGTTGTTGGCCTGCGGTCTGTGGCAGGTGCCGGACCAGGCCGCACTGGCCCGGCTGAGCGGCTGCACGGCCATCGCGATCGCGGTTGGGGGCTTTGCCCTGCCTTCGGTACTGCCGGCACCGTTGGCGCAGCTGATGGCGTTCCTGGCGTGGTTGACCTGGGTGGTACTGGCCGTGCCCTTGGCGCGGTTACGCTGAGGCAATGTCGCTTCTGGCCTAAGTGCATGCTGTCGGGCCCTTTTGTATCAATGGCTTGGCGCTTCATGGGCACATGCGCAGGGGCGCCGTTGGAGGCTTTTGCCGCACTGCGGTACCCTGTGCCGCTTTGCCGCCGCACTCGCGTGTTCCATGACCAGCGCCGAACCCATCGCCTACGACCCGCAGCAGGTTGAATCCGCAGCCCAGCACTTCTGGGATGCCACCCGTGCCTTCGAAGTCAACGAGACTTCGGACAAGCCCAAGTACTACTGCCTGTCGATGCTCCCGTACCCGTCGGGTGCGCTGCACATGGGCCATGTGCGCAATTACACGATCGGTGACGTGATCAGCCGCTACAAGCGGATGACGGGGCACAATGTGCTGCAACCGATGGGCTGGGACGCCTTCGGCCTGCCGGCGGAAAACGCGGCGATCAAGAACAGGACGGCCCCGGCGGCCTGGACCTACAAGAACATCGATCACATGCGCAGCCAGCTCAAGTCGCTGGGCTATGCCATCGACTGGTCGCGCGAGTTCGCCACCTGCAACCCGGACTATTACGTCCACGAACAGCGCATGTTCACCCGCCTGATGCGCAAGGGCCTGGCCTACCGTCGCAATGCGGTCGTCAACTGGGACCCGGTGGACCAGACCGTGCTGGCCAACGAGCAGGTCATCGATGGCCGCGGCTGGCGCTCCGGTGCGCTGGTGGAAAAACGTGAGATCCCGCAGTGGTTCCTGCGCATCACCGATTACGCCCAGGAACTGCTGGACGGCCTGGACGAACTGCAGGGCTGGCCGGAATCGGTCAAGACCATGCAGCGCAACTGGATCGGCCGCTCGGAAGGGCTGGAGATCCAGTTCGATGTGCGTGACACCGATGGCCGCGCGCTGGACCCGCTGCGGGTGTTCACCACCCGTCCGGATACCGTGATGGGCGTGACCTTCGTCTCCATTGCCGCCGAACACCCACTGGCCCTGCATGCGGCCAGGACCAACCCGGCGCTGGCCGGGTTGCTGGCGGAAATGAAGCAGGGCGGCGTGTCCGAGGCGGAACTGGAAACCCAGGAAAAGCGCGGCATGGACACCGGCCTGCGCGCCGTGCACCCGGTGACCGGTGAGCAGGTGCCGGTGTGGGTGGCCAACTTCGTGCTGATGGGTTATGGCACCGGTGCGGTCATGGCCGTTCCCGGCCACGACCAGCGCGACAACGAGTTCGCCAACAAGTACGCGTTGCCGATCCGCCAGGTCATCGCGCTGAAGGACCCGCGCAACGACGACGAGCGCAGCTGGGACGCCGGCCGTTGGCAGGACTGGTACAGCGACAAGAGCCGGCAGATCGAGCTGGTCAACTCGGCCGAGTTCGATGGCCTGGATTTCCAGGGCGCGTTCGAGGCCCTGGCCGAACGGTTCGAGCGCAAGGCCCAGGGCCAGCGCCGGGTCAATTACCGCCTGCGCGACTGGGGCGTGAGCCGCCAGCGCTACTGGGGCTGCCCGATCCCGGTGATCTACTGCGACAAATGCGGTGCCGTGCCGGTGCCGGAAGAGCAGCTGCCGGTCGTGTTGCCTGAAGACGTGGCCTTTGCCGGTACCGGCTCGCCGATCAAGACCGACCCCGAATGGCGCAAGACCACCTGCCCGGACTGCGGTGGTGCGGCCGAGCGCGAGACCGATACCTTCGATACCTTCATGGAATCGAGCTGGTACTACGCCCGTTACACCTCGCCCGGCGCCCGTGATGCGGTGGACAAGCGCGGCAACTACTGGCTGCCGGTCGACCAGTACATCGGCGGCATCGAGCACGCGATCCTGCACCTGATGTATTTCCGCTTCTACCACAAGCTGTTGCGCGATGCGCGGATGGTGGACAGCAATGAGCCGGCGCAGAACCTGCTGTGCCAGGGCATGGTGATCGCTGAAACCTACTACCGTCCGAATCCGGACGGTTCAAAGGACTGGATCAACCCCGCCGACGTGGAAGTGCAGCGCGACGAGCGCGGCCGCATCACGGGTGCGACACTGATTGCCGACGGGCAGCCGGTGGTGGTCGGCGGCACCGAGAAGATGTCCAAGTCGAAGAACAACGGCGTGGATCCGCAGGCGATGGTCGGCAAGTACGGCGCCGACACGGTGCGCCTGTTCTCGATGTTCGCCGCGCCGCCGGAGCAGTCGCTGGAATGGAACGAGGCCGGCGTGGATGGCATGGCCCGCTTCCTGCGGCGTCTGTGGGCGCAGGCGCACAAGCATGCGGCCGACGGTCCGGCGCCGGTGCTGGACGTGGCGGTGCTGGACGCCGGACAGAAGGCGCTGCGCCGCAAGACCCACGAAACCATCGAAAAGGTGGGTGACGACTACGGTCGCCGCCATAGCTTCAACACGGCCATCGCGGCGGTGATGGAGTTGATGAATGCCTTGGCCAAGTTCGACGACGCCAGTGATCAGGGTCGTGCAGTACGCCAGGAGGCGCTGCAGGCGGTCGTGCTGCTGCTCAATCCAATCACCCCGCATGCCAGCCACGCACTGTGGCAGGCGCTGGGTCGTGGTGAGACGCTGCTGGAGGACCAGGCGTTCCCGCAGGCCGATCCGGCGGCGCTGGTGCGTGATGCGCTGACCCTGGCGGTGCAGGTCAATGGCAAGCTGCGCGGCACCATCGAAGTGGCGGCCGACGCGGCGCGCGAGCAGATCGAGGCGCTGGCCGTTGCCGAACCCAATGCCGTCAAGTTCATTGAAGGGCTGACGGTGCGCAAGATCATCATCGTCCCGGGGAAGATCGTGAACATCGTTGTTGGCTGATCACCGCTGCCCGGCTGGCCTGCCCGAACGCAGGCCAGCGGGGCGAAGACGGCGCGTTGCGGGTTGGCTATCAAGGCCCGTTCACGTGAATTCGGGCAGGCTGTGTTGCCGCAACTGCCCGGCTCCTCCAGACTGTGCCCATGACCCGAATCCTGCTTGCCCTTGTCCTGTCGCTGAGCCTGGTTGGCTGCGGCTTCCATCTGCGCAACAAGCTGATGCTGCCGGCCAATACCGCGGCGGTGCAGGTGGTATCCAGTACGCCATACAGTGAGCTTGTAAAGCTGCTCACGCGCAGCCTCCAAGGCGCCGGTGCCACCATCGCCGATGAAGACACCCCCGGGCCGAAGGCGCAGCTGCAGGTGCTGTCCGAGCGCTGGGGCGACCTGCCCATCGCCATCGATGCCCAGGGCCGTGCCCAGGAATACAGCCTGCGCTACGCGGTGGTCTTCATGTTCCGTCGTGAAGACGGCAGCGAACTGGTCCCGCAGCAGGTCATCGAACTCTCCCGCGATTATGTCTCGCCCCCGACCGACGCCACCGGTACGACGACCGAGCGTGAAGTGCTGGCAGACGAACTACGCCGTGAGATGACCGCCGCGATCATCCGGCGCATCGACAGCGTGGTGCGCAAGGAAATGGCCGAAGGCCGCGCTCTGCCAGCGCCGCAGGCCGCCGGTGAAGCGCCGGCAGGCGTGCCGGCGATCGCGCCGGTCAAAGACTGAGCACGCGCGCGCATGGAACTGCGCCCGGAACAGTTGGCGGCCCAGGGCAACGGCCCGTTGCTGCCCGTGTATCTGATCGCGGGACCAGAAACCCTGCGCGTACTCGAGGCGGCCGATGCGCTGCGCGCCCGCGCCCGCGCCGAGGGCATCGCTGAGCGCGAGGTCTTCGACGCCGATGGTCGCGACTTCGACTGGGGCCAGCTTGATGGCAGTTTCCATGCACCCAGCCTGTTCAGTGCCCGCCGCCTGGTCGAGGTGCGGCTGCCCAGTGGCAAGCCGGGCAAGGAAGGCGCCGAGGTCATCAGCCGCTTCTGCGCCGATCCTGCCCCGGATGTGGTCCTGCTGATCACCGCCAACGAATGGAGCAAGGCGCACCAGGGCAAGTGGGTCGAGGCGGTGAACCGTGTCGGCGTGCTCTGCGTGGCCTGGGCGATCAAACCCCACGAGCTGCCCGACTGGATCGAACGCCGCCTGCGGGCCAAGGGTCTGCGCGCTGAACCTGCGGCCGTGCAGGTGCTGTCCGAACGGGTGGAGGGCAATCTGCTGGCCGCGGCGCAGGAAGTGGACAAGCTGGCGCTGCTGGTCGAGCCCGGTGACACTGTGGATGCGGCGCGCATGCAGGCCCTGGTCGGCGATGCGGCCCGTTACGATGTGTTCCGCCTGGTCGAAGCGGCTTTCTCCGGACTGCCGGCGGCCGTGCTGCGCATGCTGGCTGGCCTGCGCGGCGAGGGCGAAGCGGTGGCGGCGTTGACCCCTATGGTCATCCGCGAAATCCTCGCCGGTGCCGGTCTGGCCCGGGTGCAGGCGCGCGGTGGCAACCTGGCCGCGGAGATGAAATCGCGTGGAATCTGGGAATCGCGTCAGGCGCCTTACAAGCGCGCGCTGCAGCGGCACCCGGAGGCGCGCCGCTGGGAACGTTTCGTGGCCGAAGCCGGACTGGTGGACCGCATCGCCAAGGGCCGTGCCGAGGGTGATGCCTGGCTGGCGCTGGAACGCCTGTTGGTCGCGGTGGCCGAAGCGCGCGCGGTACGCCTGCTGGTCCGTGCATGAGTCATGAGCCTGCGCATCTACTACGGCGGCACGTTTGACCCCATCCACCAAGGGCATCTGGCCATCGCGCGCGCGGCGCGCGACGAACTGCAGGTGGCCGTGCGCCTGCTGCCGGCCGCCGATCCACCGCACCGTCCGCCGCCGGGGGCCGATGCCCGCCAGCGCTGCGAGATGGTGGCACTGGCCTTGGGCGACGAGCCTGGCCTGCTGCTCGACCGGCATGAGCTGGAACGTGCCGAACGTCAACCCGGACAGCCCTCCTACACGGTCGATACCTTGATGGAGCTGCGCCAGGCGTTGGGCCCGGCGCGGCCGCTGGCGTGGCTGGTCGGTGCTGACAGCCTGCTCGGCCTGGCCACTTGGCACCGCTGGCAGGAACTATTCGGATTGGCCCATTTCATCGTCGCCGACCGCCCGGGAAGTGCGTTGCAGTGGACCGTTGATGGGCCGCTGGGCGAGGCGCTGGCCGGGCGCTGGGTCGACAGCCCGGAGGCGCTGTTCGCGCGTGCCGCCGGCAGTGTGCTGCGTCTGGGGCAGCCGCTTCGCAGTGAATCGGCCAGCCAGGTCCGTGCACTGCTGGCCGCTGGCCAGGACGCATCGGCCTTGTTGCCGCCTGCGGTGGCGAGCTATATCCGGGCCGGGCAACTGTACCGCTGAGGCGGCCCATGTTCGGCGCGTGAATGCCAGTGCGCACCCGCGCACCGTATAATCGCCGCAACGTTCACCCGATCGAGCCGCATTTGAGCAACCAGACCCAACCCCAGACCATCAAGGTCGATCTGCCCAGCCCGCCGCCGTCCGTGCCGGAGCTGCTGGCCAGCGTCCGTCAGGCCACCGAAGACCTCAAGGCCAAGGACCTGGTCGAAATCGATGTGCGTGGCCGCTCCAGCGTCGCTGATTACCTGGTGGTGGTGTCGGGCACGTCCACCCGTCACGTCAAATCCATTGCCGATGAGGTCGTGCGTTCGGCCAAGAAGATCGATGTCATGCCGCTGGGCGTGGAAGGCGAGCGCGAAGCCGAATGGGTGCTGGTCGACCTGGGCGATATCATCGTCCACGTGATGTTGCCGCGCGTGCGCGAATTCTACGCGCTTGAGCGCCTGTGGACGGTGGGCGACCAGCCGCCTGCCAGCGACGAAGACGACGTGGTCTGATCCACGCTTCAGTGCGTTTTGCCGACGGCGCCGATGGCGCCGTCGCTGTTTATCGAGGTCTGCATGAAAGCCCGACTTATCGCCACCGGTGAGCGCGCCCCGAGTTGGGTGGCGCAGGGATTTGCCGAGTACCAGAAGCGCCTGTCCCACTGGCTGCCCTTTGAGCTGGTGGAAATCGAGCCCGGTCTGCGTGGCAAGGGGCGTGACGCCCGTCGCGCCACCGAGGATGAGGGGCGCCGGGTGATCGCGGCGCTGCCGAAAAACGCCTATGTCGTGGCGCTGGACGTACCCGGCAGGCAGCTCAGCTCCGAACAGCTGGCGCAGCGGCTGGAACACTGGCGTGGGCAGGGGCGGGACCTCGCGTTCCTGATCGGTGGCCCTGAGGGTCATTCGCCCGAGGTTTCGGCGCTGGCCGATGAAAAATGGTCGATCGGCCCGCTGACCCTGCCGCACATGCTGGTGCGGCTGGTGGTGGCCGAACAGTTGTATCGGGCGGCGGCGATGCTGGCCAATCACCCCTACCATCGGGCGTGAAGAGTCGCTATACTAGCGGTCTGCCCCGCCCGAATAGCTCAGCCGGTTAGAGCACTTGACTGTTAATCAGGGGGTCGTTGGTTCGAGTCCAACTTCGGGCGCCACTTCACGTGGTTGCAGGCAGACAGACATAAAAAAACCCGTATCGAAAGATGCGGGTTTTTTCATGCGCCTGGTGAGGCGTTATTGCGGCAGCGAGAAGCTGATCGGTATCCGGCCCACGGCTGGCACTGCCGTGCCATCACGCAGCGCCGGCACGAACCGCCAGTGCTTCAACACTTGCTGGCGCGCCGCCAGGTCCAGCGCCCGCGATCCGCTGCTCTGCTCCACACTGACGGACACGGGCACGCCTTGCGCATCCACTTCCACACGCAGGGTCACCGTCCCTTGTTGTCCAGCGCGCAGCGCCGCGACCGGATAAGCCGGCGGTGGCGCGCTGCGGTACTGCAGTTCGCCCGCCGGACCACTGCTGGTGGGCAGCGCGACGGCATCCACGGAGAAGGGCGAGGTGGGTTCGGCCGCCGGCAACATGACCGCCGGCGCGTCTTCCACGGTCGCCGTGGCGGGCGGCAGCGGCAACGCAGGCGGCACGACCCGAGGCTGCACGGTTGGCAGCGGACGTGGCTCCATCACTTCAGGCGGCCGCGGCGGTGAGGGAGGCGGTGGATCACGGGTGATCCAGCGGATCTGCGGCGGATCGCGTGGCAGTGGTGCAGCCTGATACGCGGCGGGGATCAGCAACAACAAAAACGCGAGTGCGTGCAGGGCAAGGGCCGCGCTCCAGGCGGCGATGCGGGCAGAGTCGAACTGCGAGGGGGCAACGGGGTACGTACGAACCATGGTCCATCTCCTTGCCAGTAGAAGAACATCCTGGGGGCGTCGGCCTGCCGGTGCCGGCGTCTGTGGCCGACGTGCCAGCAATAGCGCGCTTCCTGCGTCGTTGCCTAGTTGCTGTGGTTGCGTGCGTTTGGGTTTCAGTCAGGGTTTCGGGTGGCGTGCCGAGTGGGGTTGGTCGCGAACAGCGGCGCGCTGTGGGAGCGTCGGGGAAGTTTCGCGCGCTCGGGGCGGTCGGGGCGGTGATGTGGGGGACGGCAAAAGCTGCGTCCTTGCATGCCTCGCGTTGGGAGTGTCAGGATTTTTGTGTTCAGGCATAACATGTTGAAAAGGAACATTTATG
>DALZLW010000104.1:0-12992 GCA_032007425.1 Stenotrophomonas sp. | reverse complement strand
TGGACGGGCTGGAGTAGATCGTGCGGATGATGCGCTTGACCTGCGACTGCACGGCCTTGGCGGCTTCGGCGGTCGGGGCGACGATCGACAGGGCACCCACGCGCTCGCCGTACAGCGAGAACGACTTGGAGTAGGAGTTGGCGACGACGAAACTGTCGATGCCGGTCTCGGCGATGATGCGCACGGCGGCGCCGTCTTCGTCGATGCCCTTGTCGAAGCCCTGGTAGGCCATGTCGATGAACGGGAACAGCTGGCGCTCCTTGAGCACCTCGGCCACCTGCTTCCACTGCGCCACGGTCAGGTCGGCGCCGGTGGGGTTGTGGCAGCAGGCGTGCAGCAGCACCACGGTGCCCGGCTGCAGCTTGGCCAGGTCGGCCAGCATGCCGTCGAAGTCCACGCCGTGGGTCTGGGCATCGAAGTAGGTGTATTCGACGACTTCAAAGCCAGCCGCACCGAACACCGCGCGATGGTTTTCCCAGCTCGGGTTGCTGATGGCGATGGTGGCGTGCGGCAGCAGCTTGTGCAGCACGTCGGCACCGACGCGCAGCGCACCGCTGCCGCCGACGGTCTGCGAGGTGGCTACGCGGCCAGCGGCCAGCAGCGGCGAATCCTTGCCGAACACCAGCTCACGGGTGGCCTGGGTATAGGCCGGCAGGCCGTCGATAGGCAGGTAGCCGCGCGGTTTGGCTTCGTTGGCGAGCTGCTGCTCGATCTGCTTGACGGCGCGCAGCAGCGGAATGCGGCCGCTTTCGTCGTAGTAGATGCCCACACCCAGGTTCACCTTGGTCGGACGGCTGTCGGCGTTGTACGCCTCGGTCAGGCCCAGGATCGGGTCACCTGGGACCAGTTCCACGTTTGCAAAGAAGGACACGGCGGTACTCGTTCGGTAGACGGAAGGGGGAGGGAAACGCGCACTGGATCAACGCGCTTCCGCGTGCAGCAGCAGGTTGCGGCCGGAGCCGAAACCCCGCCATCGTAACAAAGCGTGCTGCCCGAGCGGGGGCCATTTTCACAGCCGGTCCGTACCATAGGCGGTTCTCCCCCGTTGTCGAAAAACTTACCGATGAAACCAGTACCGGCGCGCCGTCGCCTGTCCGTTCTGTGTGCCCTGCTGCTGCCGGGCATGGCCATGGCCCAATCCGGGACCACCGAGCTGCCTGCCGTGGATGTGCAGGCAGCGCGGGTGAACCAGGTGGACCCCTTCGCCCTGCCTGCCACCTTGGACACGGTCTGGATCGACGACGACCGCGCCGGCGCCAATGCCCAGCTCTCCGAGGCGCTGTCCGGCGTGCCGGGCCTGTTGGCGCGCGACCGGCAGAACTTCGCCCAGGACACCCAGCTGAGCATCCGCGGTTTTGGTGCGCGTTCCACCTTCGGCGTGCGCGGGGTGCGGGTGATTATCGATGGCGTGCCGGCCACCATGCCCGATGGCCAAGGGCAGCTGTCGCACGCAAGTCTGCTGGGTGCCGAACGTATCGAGGTGCTGCGCGGCCCGTTCTCGGCGCTGTACGGCAACTCGTCCGGCGGCGTGCTGCAGGTGATCACCGCCCCGGGCCAGGCGGGCGATCCGTGGCGGCTGCGGGTGAATGCCGGCAGTGACAACACGGTCAGCGTCGGTGCGCAGCTGCGCGGTGCCAGCCACGGTCTGGATTACAACATCGCGGCCAACCACTTCCGCACCGATGGCTGGCGCGAGCACAGTGCGGCACGGCGTGAATCGCTCAATGCGCGCATCGGCACGGAGGTCGGCGGTGGCCGCCTGGACCTGCTGCTCAACTACCTCGATTCGCCCGATGCACAGGACCCGCTGGGCCTGAGCCGTGCGCAGGTGAACGCCGATCCGCGTCAGGCGACCGCAGTGGCCAAGCAGTACAACACGCGCAAATCCACCCGCCAGAGCCAGGCCGGGCTGCGCTGGAGCCGCGAGTTCGGCGCCCAGCAGGTGCAGTTGATGGGCTATGCCGGGCAGCGTGAAGTGACCCAGTTCCTGGCCATCCCGCCGGGCCCGCAGGCCAATCCGCTGCATGCCGGCGGGGTGATCGACCTGGACAGCCACTACGGCGGGCTGGACGCGCGCTGGAGCTGGCGCGGTGAACTGGCCGGTCGCCCGCTGGACCTGGTCGCCGGCGCCAATGCCGATCAACAGCGCCAGCACCGCACCGGCTATGAGAACTTCGTCGGCGACGTGCTCGGTGTACGCGGTGCGCAGCGCCGCAACCAGCGCGATACGGTGCGCAATGTCGACCAGTTCGTGCAGGCATGGTGGGAATGGACCGACCGCTGGTCGCTGCTGGCCGGCGCGCGCCACAGCCAGGTGCGCTTCCGTTCGCAGGACCACTACATCGTCGGCCGCAATCCCGATGACAGTGGGCGCCGCAGTTATGAAGCGACCACGCCGGTGGCCGGGGTGAGTTTCGCCGTCACCCCGCAGTGGCGCCTGCACGCAGCGATCGGCCGTGGCTTTGAAACGCCCACCTTCAATGAGCTGGGCTACCGTGCCGACGGCCAGGCCGGCTTGGCGCTGGATCTGGGCGCGGCCCGCAGCCGCAACGTGGAAGTCGGCAGCAAGTGGCAGGCACAGGACGGCCGCCAGCTTGATGTCAGCCTGTTCCGCGCCGACACCGACGATGAACTGGCCGTTGCCAGCAACACCAATGGCCGCAGCACCTACCGCAACATCGGCAGCACCCGCCGCCAGGGCGCGGAACTGTCCTATCGCCAGCCGCTGGGTGACACCGTGGAACTGCAGCTGGCCTGGACCTGGCTGCAGGCGCAGGTGCGCAGTGCCTACCTGACCTGTGCGGGCAGCGGCTGCAGCGTGCCCAACACCGTGGTGGCCGCCGGCAGCCGCCTGCCCGGCGTGCCGCGCCAGCAGGGCTTTGCCCGCGTGCAGTGGCAGCCGGGCGCATGGACCTGGGCGGCCGAGGCCACCGGCAGCAGCGATACCGTGGTCAACGACCTGGCCAACGAACGCGCCGCCGGCTATGCCCTGCTGAACCTGGAAGCAGGTCGCCGCTGGGACCTGGCCAGCGGTGAGCTGCGTGCGTTCGCCCGGCTGGACAATGTGCTGGACCAGCGCTACATCGGTTCGGTGATCGTCAACGACGGTAACGGCCGCTTCTATGAGCCGGGCCCGGACCGTCGCGCCAGCGTCGGCCTGCAGTGGTCCTGGCGTTGAAACCCTGAGGCAGCGCGGGCGTTGGCCGCTGGACCCGGCCACGCGCGCACTGCCGTTACATTTGTTTACATTTGGCCGCCACCGCGGCCATCAGGCTGTCGTTATCATTTTGCGAATGGGAACTGATCCCATTTACATCCGATAAGGACTCCCCCTGTGATTGCCGATGCCTCTGACCGCGCGGGCCTGCCGCGCGCTGCTTCGCCGTGCCTGCGTGTGCTTGCGCTGGCCGTTGCCTGCTCCCTGCCCTCGCTGGCCAGCGCTGCGGATGCGGCCGATGCGCCTGCCGATGCGGCCAGCCAGCCGACCACCCTGGATGGGCTGGAAGTCACCGCCCGCCAATCGCAGCCGGACAGCTACACGCTGGCCGCCAGCCGCGCGGCGATCGGCCTGGACCTGAGCCTGCGGCAGACGCCGCAGTCGGTGACCACGATCACCCGCCAGCAGATGGATGACCTGCGCATCGAGTCGATCGACGATGTGCTGACCAGCACCACCGGCATCACCACCTATTCACTGGACAATGCCGGCCGCACGACCTTCCGGGCGCGCGGTTTCGACATCGGCAACTTCAAGGTCGATGGCATGCTGGTCAATGGCCAGAGCAGCTTCAGCGGCGGCGGCGCAGCGCTGAACATGGACCTGTATGACCACGTGCAGGTGGTGCGCGGTGCCAATGGCCTGCTGGGCGGCACCGGTGATCCGTCGGCCACGGTGTACCTGGAGCGTAAGCGCCCTACCCGCGAGCTCGGTGGCGCGGCCGCGCTGACGGTCGGCAGCCATGACAAGCGCCGCCTGATGGGCGACGTCAACCTGCCACTGACCGCCGATGGCCGCGTGCGCAGCCGCTTCGTGGTCAGCGCCGAAGACTCCGATACCTTCCGCCAGCGCGAGAACGTGCAGCGTCTGGCGGGGCTGGCCAGTTTCGCCGCCGATCTCGGTGACAGCACGGTGGTCAACGTCGGCGTGCAGTACGAGAAGACCCGCAACGGTGGTGCATCGTGGGGTTCGAACGTGCCGATCTGGTGGGCCGATGGCAGCCGCGCCAACCTGCCGCGCAGCACCAACCCGGCCGCCGACTGGAGCCTGGCCAAGCGCGATGCGACCACGGTGTTCGCCAGCGTGGAACAGCAGCTGGGCGCGGACTGGACGCTGCGTGTGGCAGCCGCGCATGACCAGGGCGAAAGCTTCACCAACTACGGCGTGGCCAAGGTCAATAACGCGGCCCGTGGCCAAGGCTATGCCGGCTTCTGGAATCCCGACGGCAGCGGCGCCTTCCTCAACGCCATCCACAGTGAAGCGGTAAACCGCCGCGACAACATCGACATCAGCGTCAGCGGTCCGCTGCAGTTGTTTGGCCGCGAGCACCAGCTGATGGCCGGTTTCAACGGCTACCGCAGCGAGCTGACCGATTACAGCTTCAGCGCGGCACTGGGCAACTGCACCATCGCCGGGGTGACGCCGTGGAGTGGCTGCCAGTACCGCGCCGTTGGCCTGCCGATCGCTGACTGGCGCACCTGGGACGGCAGTTACGCCGGCTTCCAGACCTTCCGCACGCCGGCCCGCACCAAGACCATCACGCAGAACCTGGGCGGTTACCTGGCCGGTCGCTTCAGCCTGGCCGAACCGCTGTCGCTGGTGCTGGGCAGCCGCATCAGCAACTACAAGACCTACGCACAGACCTACACCCAGGCCGACGTGCGCAGCCGCGGCGCGGCCAGCGGCGACCAGCAGGTGGTGACGCCGTATGCCGGGCTGGTGTGGGATTTTGCCCGCGACTACTCGGCCTATGTGAGCTACACCGATGTGTTCAGCCCGCAGGGCAACCTGCGCGATGCCAACGACACCCTGCTCGATCCGGTCACCGGCAAGAGCTACGAGGCCGGCATCAAGGGCGAGTGGGCTGATGGCACGCTCAACGCCGCATTGGCGGTGTTCCGCAACGAACAGGACAACGTCGCCGAAAGCACCGGCCTGGTGCATCCGGAAACCGGCCTGACGATCTACCGGCCGGTGGACGGTGTGGTGTCCAAGGGTGCCGACCTGGAACTGTCCGGGCGCCTGGCGCAGGGTTTGAACGTGTATGCCGGCTACACCTGGCTGCAGGTGGATGGCCTGTCCTACCGCCAGGACCCGCGTCACCTGCTGCGCCTCAATGCGGCCTGGACACTGCCCGGGACACTGTCACGGCTGACCGTGGGTGGCGGCCTGTCGGTGCAGAGCGGCACGGTGATGTCGACCAACCCGGGGCGGCCACTGGGCAACGGCCAGTACGATGCCAGCAACCTGCCCTTGGGTGGCTATACGCTGGTGAACCTGATGGCGCGCTACGCCCTGACCGACAACGTGCAGTTGGCGGTGAACGTGAGCAACCTCACCGACGACACCTATTACAGCCAGTTCGGTTTCTACGACGGGCTGATCTTCGGCGAGCCGCGCACCACAACCTTCACCGTGCGTGCCCGCTTCTGAAGTGACGGTCACCGGTGACACGGGTGCCGTGACCGATGGCGGACACGGCACCGCTTCTGGGAAGATGCAGGCCATGCCTGCTGCCAGCCCTCCCGTGCCACTGCGGGGCGATGCCGAACGCATCGCCCATGTGCTGATCGTCGATGACGATCCGGAAATCGGTGCGCTGCTGGCCGAATACCTGGGCCAGGCCGGGCTGGCCACCGAAGTGGCCGGCGACGGCGTGGCGATGTGGGCCGCGCTGGGGCGGCGGCGCTTCGACGTGGTGGTGCTGGACCTGATGCTGCCCGGTGACGATGGCCTGTCACTGTGCCAGCAGTTGCGCCAGCGCAGCCAGTTGCCGGTGATCATGCTGACCGCGCGCGGCCGCTCGATGGACCGCATCATCGGCCTGGAAACCGGCGCGGACGATTACATGGCCAAGCCCTTCGATCCGCGCGAACTGCTGGCCCGGCTGCGTTCGCTGCTGCGCCGCAGTGGCGTGGCGGTTGATCCGGCGCCACCGCAGCTGGCCTTCGCCGGGCATTGCCTGGATACCCGCGAACGCGCGCTGCAGCTGGCTGATGGCCGGCGCGTGGTGCTGGGTGATTCGGAGTACCAGGTGCTGGTGCTGCTGCTGCGCCACCCCGACCAGGTGCTGGAGCGCGATTTCCTTGCCGAGCAGGTCTATGGCCGCGACCGCCTGCCGACCGATCGGGCCATCGACATGTGCATCAGTCGCCTGCGCACGCTGGTCGAGGCCGATACACGGCAGCCGCAACTGATCCGCACCGTGCGTCACCGTGGCTACAGCTTGACCGGGCCGGTACAGGGCGATGGCTGAGCGCCGGCTGGGCTGGCCACGCACCCTGCATGGCCGGCTGGTGGTGGTGCTGGTGGCGGGCATGTTGCTGGCGCAGCTGCTCACCGGCACGGTGTGGCATGAGGCGCGCTATGAGCGCGTGGCGGAGATTCCGGCACGCTTGGCGGCCGCGCACGTGGCGCAGACCCTGCGGTTGCTGGAGGCCCCGGGCTCGCCGATGGCCGATGCCGACCCGGCTCTGTTATCCAGCGCAGACCTGACCGTGGCGGCAGTGGCCAGCGGCGGGCCGGTGCGGTTGAGCGCGCGTGACCGGCCGGTGGAGCAGCTGTTGCAGGCCGCGCTGGCCATCGAACTGGGGGCGCCCCGCGAACTTCATCTGCAGCACCTGCGGCTGTACGACGCCGATGGCCGTGCCGATGCCAAGGTGCTTTCGGCACGGCATGTCCGCGGTGAATTCGACCTGCGGGTGCGCAGCAGCCAAGGCCGCTGGCTGCGCTTCCAGGTCAGCGAGGGCCAGGCCGGCCTGGAGCTGCAGCCCGGCCATGCGTTGGGCGATTACCTGTTGCGGATCTACGGCCTGCGCAGCCTGCTGATCGTGTTGCTGGCGCTGCTGGTCGTACGCTGGCTGACGGGTCCGCTTACCCGCCTGGGTGCGGCGGCGCAGGCACTGGGCGAGAACCTGCACAGCCCGCCGCTGCCGGTGGAAGGCCCCAGCGAAGTGCGCCAGGCCGCGCAGGCCTTCAACCAGATGCAGGCCCAGCTGCAGCAGGTGGCCCAGGCCCGCGAAGCCCTGCTGGCAGCGGTGTCGCACGACCTGCGCTCACCACTCACCCGCCTGCGCCTGCGCACCGAACTGTTGCCCGATGAAGCGGCGCGAGCGCGCTGGCGTCGCGACCTGGACGACATGGAAGCGTTGGTCGATTCCATCCTTGATTACAGCGCGGCCACCCAGTTGCATGGTGAGCGCGAAGCCGTGGATGTCGATGCGCTGCTGCAGACCGTGGTGGAAGATGCGCGCGAAGCCGGCCACGCGATCACCCTCGCCGGCCGCACCGGCGTGCAGTTGCCGGCATATCCGCGCAGCCTCAAGCGCGCGCTGGCCAACCTGCTGGACAACGCAGGCCGCTACGGCGGCGCGGCACGGGTGCAGCTCACGGCTGACAGCGAGGCCGTGCGTGTGGTGATCGACGACCAGGGGCCGGGCATACCGGCCGAGGCACGCGAACGCATGCTGCAGCCGTTCCAGCGATTGGAGGCCTCGCGCAGTGCCCGCCACGGCGGCACCGGCCTGGGCCTGAGCATCGCCGTGGCGATCGTGCAGGCGCATGGCGGACGAATGCAGCTGGAAGATGGACCCGGCGGCCAGGGGCTGCGGGTGCGGGTCACGCTGCCCTTGCACTGAGTGGCCTGTCGCACGGCAATCGCAGGTGATGCCCGAGGCGTCTTCACCACGTTGCTCGCCAGGCGTGGCCCGGTCCTGGCACGCAGGCTGTCGTCATCCGATGTCGCAGCGCAACATCACTTTAACAATTGGACACTACGCTCATTGCCCGTCGGTTACCGGCAACGCAGCGCACCACCGGAGCACCACCCAACCGCTCCCGGCGCCGCGTTACTTCCTTAGGGCTATGGGGTATCACCAATGCGCAACACCCACCGGGAGACGCTGCGCGTCCCCCAAGCGAAGCGTTTGTCCCGTGCGGTGCACGCCGTCCTGCTGGCCAGCGTGGTCGCGCTGCCGCTGCAGGCACTGGCTGACGAAGCCGCACCGGCCAAGGAAGATGCCGGCAACGCACTGCAGCAACTGGACACGGTGACGGTTACCGGCAGCTATGCCAAGAGCCTTGAACGCGCGGTGGACCTCAAGCGCAGCAACATCGGTTTTTCCGATTCCATCGTCGCCACCGACGTGGCCGACTTCCCGGAACAGAACCTCGCCGAAGCGCTGCAGCGCATGCCCGGCGTCACCATCGAGCGCAACAAGGGCCTGGGCAGCAAGGTCAGCGTGCGCGGCCTGCCGACCGAGTTCACCCACGTCTCGATCAACAACCTGGCCACGGCGTCGGGCAGTGGCGGCCGCGACGTGCAGTTCGACATCTTCGCCTCCGACGTGGTGCAGAGCGTGACCGTGCAGAAGTCACCCACCGCGGCCGATGAAGAAGGCGGCATCGCCGGCTCGGTTTACATCGAAACCGCCAAGCCCTTCGACTACGCAGAGCCCAGGTTCAGCGCCTCGGCCGAGGCCGCGAACAATTCCATCAACGGCAAGACCGACCCGAAGATCTCCTTCCTCGCCAGCGATACCTGGGGCGACTGGGGTGGCCTGGTGTCGTTCTCCAAGGCCAAGCGCACCAACCGCACCGACTCCAATTCGGGCATCAACTTCCGCCCCATGGGCCGCTTCCTGGAGGCCTCGGGAACGCGTTCATCGCAGGCCGCGGCGGTGTTGGCACGCGATGCCGGCATCATCGTCAACGACCGCATGGACAAGGATGAAACCAGCCGCATCATCTTCCAGGACAAGGTCGGCGACCGCATCTACCTCAACGAACAGGACCAGTGGGGCAGTACCGCCTCGCTGCAGTACAAGCCCAGCAGCACCTTCTCGCTGAGCTTCGACGCCATGCTCGGTGGCTATGACACGCACGAAGACGAGTACGATGCGGCCGCCTATTCGGCGTCCAGCCGCAGCACCCTCGACACCATCCACGACTACGACAGCGATACGCTGTCGCGCTACGGCATCACCGTGTTGCGCGATGTGTCCTACACCGCCACCCAGCATGAAATCCTGAGCAAGGAACGTTTCGCCGACACCGACTACCGGCAGTTCAGCAGCAAGCTGGACTGGCAGGTCGGCGGCTGGGACATCGATGCGCTGGTCGGCTATTCGGGTGCGCGTCGCGAATCGGACTATGCCAACCTCAAGCACGTCGCCTACGCACCGTCGCGCACGCGCTGGACCACCAACGGCGGCGAGACTCTGGCCAGCGCCGCGTCCAACGGCTTCAACATGTACGACTCGGCAGACAAGTACCTGTTCGAGGCGTATGAAACCGAGCGCGAACAGGTCAGCGATGACAAGTACGCCGCCCAGCTGGATTTCCGCAAATCGATGAACCTGGCTTTCTTCCCGGCGCTGAGCGGCGTGCAGTTCGGTGCGCGCTATACCGATAAGTCGAAGGAACGGCAGTTCGGCAGTACCAAGATCCAGGGCCCGTCGGCCGGCAGCGTGGCCTGGGTCAATACCCGTACCCTGGCCGACAGCAACCCGGGCTGGATCAGCGACATCGTGCCCGGTGGCAGCTACCGTCCCAGCGACCTGGACTGGCAACAGGTGTCCAACAGCTATGCGCGTAACACCTTCCGCTACGCCGGCTTCGAGATCCCCTTCAATCCGGCCGAGTTCTACGAGGTCAAGGAGAAGACCCTGGCGCTGTATGCCATGGCCGACTTCTACTTCGACATCGGCAGCGTGCCGGTGTACGCCAACCTGGGCGCGCGTTCGATCGACACCAAGGTCGATTCGGCCGGCTTCCACCCGGTACAGAACGCCGACGGCAGCAGCGGCTATACCCCGTCGCCGATCTCCAGCAGCGGTGATTACAGCGATCTGCTGCCCAGCTTCAACATGACCGCCGAAGTGGCGCCGGGCCTGGTGCTGCGCGCCGCGGCCTCGGAAACCCTGATGCGGCCGTCGCTGACCGACATCGCCTACCGTCGTTCGGTGAGCTGGAGCAGCTTCCGCTTCATGGATGGCAACCCGGCGCTGAAGCCGACCACCGCCAAGCAGTGGGAAGTGGGCCTGGAAAAGTATTTGGACAACGGTGGCCTGCTGGCCGCGTCGTACTTCTCCAAGAAGATCGATGGCGTGGTCCGCCAGGCGCTGACCGGCATCGTGCCGAACGTCGAGAAGCTCAACGCCAACGGTTCGCTGGACGGCTACTACGACTTCGAGGTGTACCAGCCGATCAATGCCGATGGTTCGTACAAGGTCACCGGCGTCGAGCTGGTCGCGCAGCTGCCGCTGTCGATGCTGCACCCGGCGCTGGAAGGCTGGGGCATCAATGCCAACTACACCCAGCTGGACAACACGCTGACCGGTGCTTCGGACCTGGACATCCCGACCCCGCCGGAAGGCCTGGCGGAGAAGGCCTACAACTTCACCCTGTACTACGAGAACGACCGCTTCGACGCGCGTGTGTCCTACAATTTCAAGGACAAGTACGTCGAATACATCCACCTCAACATGTACCCGGTGTACCGCGACGCCTACGGCCAGACTGATGCCTCGATCGGCTTCCGTCTCAACGACACCTGGAAGCTGAATCTGGAAGCGATCAATCTGTTCGACGAGGAAACCAAGGGCTACACGATCGACAAGTCCTTCCCGACGCAGTACGAGTTCTCGGGCCGTCGCATCGGCCTGGGCATCCGCGCGGATTTCTGATCGCGTGCTGGTCGCGGGGCGGACGGGCCTGTCCCGCCGCCCTGCTGTTGCCAGGCAAGCGCCGGCTTACACCTTGCCGGCGGCCTGCAGTGCGGCGAACTCTTCGTCGGTGAACAGGCGCGAACGCACCAAGAAGCGCACGCCCTCGCCGTTCTCCAGCGAGAACATGCCACCGCGGCCGGGCACCACGTCGATGATCAACTGCGTGTGCTTCCAGTACTCGAACTGCGAGGCACTGATGTAGAACGGCGCTTCACCGATCTCACCGAGGCGCACGTCGCGGTCGCCGACGATGAAATCACCCTCGGCGAAGCACATCGGCGAAGAGCCGTCGCAGCAGCCGCCGGACTGGTGGAACAACAGCGCGCCGTGGCGGGCACGCAGTTTCTCGATCAGCTGCAGCGCGGCCAGGGTGGCGGTGACCTGCAGGGGTATCGGGTTCATGGCCATGCTCCACGGTAACGCCGGACCAATGGCCGGAGGTAGCGCCGGGGACACCCGGCGAAGGTAGCGGCAGGGCGTACCGACCAGCGATCGGCCCCGCCGACGCAGCGGTGGCGCCGCGCCGCCCGGATGGTCAAGCCGCCGTACCCGCGGGAGAGGAAACGGGCACGGCGGCCAACCAGTCCGGTCAGGCGGCGAAGTCCAGCACCACGCGGCCCTCGATCTTGCCCGCATGCATGCGGGCGAAGATGTCGTTGACGTTCTCCAACCGGTCGGTGCTGACCGTTGCAGCCACCTTGCCCTCGGCGGCGAACTGCAGTGATTCCTGCAGGTCCAGGCGGGTGCCGACGATGGAGCCGCGCACTGTTACACCGTTGAGCACCATGCCGAAGATATCCAGCGGGAACTCACCCGGCGGCAGGCCATTGAGCGCGACCGTGCCGCCACGCCGGACCATGCCCAGCGCCTGCTCGAACGCCTTCGGCGAAACCGCCGTCACCAGCGCCCCATGCGCACCGCCGATCTCCTTCTTCAGGAACGCCGCCGGATCGGTGGTGCGGGCATTGACCGTCACCGTGGCACCGAGGCGTTCGGCCAGCCGCAGCTTGCCGTCATCCACGTCCACCGCAGCGACATTCAGGCCCATCGCACGGGCATACTGCACCGCCATGTGGCCCAGCCCGCCGACGCCGGAAATCACCACCCATTGCCCGGGCTTGGTGTCGGTGACTTTCAACCCCTTGTACACGGTGACGCCGGCGCAGAGCACGGGCGCGATGTCGATAAAGCTGACCGCCTTGGGCAGCAGCCCGACATAGTTGGCGTCGGCCAGCGCGTATTCGGCGAAGCCGCCGTTGACCGAGTAGCCGGTGTTGCGCTGCGACTCGCACAAGGTTTCCCAGCCGCCCAGGCAGTGCTCGCAGTGGCTGCAGGCCGAATACAGCCAGGGAATGCCGACGCGGTCGCCTTCGCGGATATGTGAAACGCCCGCACCGACAGCCACCACGTGGCCCACGCCCTCGTGGCCGGGAATGAAAGGCGGGTTGGGTTTCACCGGCCAATCGCCTTCGGCGGCGTGCAGGTCGGTGTGGCAGACGCCACAGGCCTCGATCTTCACCAGTACTTCGCCGGCACCGGGGCGCGGCACCTGGACCTCTTCGATCACCAGCGGCTTGCCGAACTCACGGACGACGGCGGCCTTCATCGTACTTTGCATGTCTCAATCTCCATGACGAGCGTGCAGCAAAGGATGGCGTCGGCAGCGTGCCGACGCCTTGATCCGGATCAACTCAGAAGAAGCCGAGCTTCTTTGGCGAATAGCTGACCAGCAGGTTCTTGGTCTGCTGGTAGTGGTCGAGCATCATCTTGTGGTTCTCGCGGCCGATGCCCGACTGCTTGTAGCCACCGAACGCGGCATGCGCCGGATAGGCGTGGTAGCAGTTGGTCCACACCCGCCCGGCCTGGATCGCCCGGCCCATGCGGTACAGGCGCGAGGCATCGCGGCTCCACACGCCGGCGCCCAGCCCGTACAGGGTGTCATTGGCGATCTGCAGCGCTTCTTCTTCGGTCTTGAAGGTCGTCACCGCCACCACCGGCCCGAAGATTTCTTCCTGGAACACGCGCATTTTGTTGTGGCCCTTGAACAC
>DALZLW010000103.1:0-12993 GCA_032007425.1 Stenotrophomonas sp. | reverse complement strand
CAAGCTGGGCTACTACGCGATGGGCAACCAGTTCGGCCTGCACAGCCTGCTGACCCACTTCGTCAACGCGGCCTTCTGCGCCCACCCGCTGTCGATGTCCGGAAACAGCGGCTGGTACAACTACCCGGTCGCCCGCTGGGGCGGTGAAATCGCCCAGCAGGTCAGCCCCGCGCTGAACGTGCGCACCGGCTGGTTCCAGGTCAATCCCAACCTGGGCGGCAACATCGAACGCAACGCCTTCAAGCCGTTTGTCTCCGGCACCACCGGCTCGCTGTTCCCGGTGGAGCTGACCTGGACGCCGGGCAAAGGCACGGATTTCCCGGGTGTGTACAAGTTCGGCGGTTACTACGATACGTCGACAGTGGCCCAGCGCGGCCTGGACACCTCGCCGACCACCGGGCGCCACGGTGCGTATGTGCTGGCCGAGCAGCGCTTGACCCACGAAGCCGGCGATCCGAACCGTGGCCTCACCGCGTTCGCCCAGTACATGGTGTCGGACACCGACACTGCCCAGATCCGGCGCTGGTACGCGCTGGGCGGGGTGTACAAAGGCATCGGCAGCCGCAGCCAGGACGCGATCGCGCTGGGCTACGTCGGCGCGGACATCAACACCCGCCTGGTCGACGCGCGACGCGCATCGCTGGCCGCGGGCGGTGTGCCGACCGATTCACCGCTCTACAACCTCAGCCAGGCCGAGGAACTGTTCGAGCTGTCCTACAGCGTGCAGGTCAATCCGTGGCTGATGATCCGTCCTGATGTGCAGTACATCGTCAACCCGGGCACCTTCGCTTACAACGGCACGGACAACGCTTGGGCGGTGGGTGTGCAGGCCAAGGTGACCTTCTGATGCGCTCCTCCAAGACTCTGGTGACTGCCATGCGTGTTCCGTTTGCTTCCCTGCTGCTGGGCTGTGCCCTGTGTGCCTCGCCGCTGCTTGCCGTTGCCGCGGCGCCCGCCGTGGCGACGCTGGAGGTCGGTTCGTTGCGGATCGGCGAGGGCCGGCCCAAGACCATCGTGCCGATCACCGGTGCCACCGCCGAGGTGGCCCTGCAGCAGGCCGCCACCATCGGCGGCAGTGCGGGGACGGACCTGGCCGAATGGCGCATCGACTACCTGGACATCGCCACCGATGCCAAGGCGCTGGTGGCACTGGGGCCGAAGATCCATGCCGCGCTGGCGGGCAAGCCCGTGATCGTGACCTTCCGCACCCAGGCCGAAGGGGGCGCCAAGGCGATCAGCGACCGTGACTACGGCCGTCTGTACGCCGCACTGATCAAGGCCGGTTTCGTCGACCTGATCGACGTGGAAATGTTCCGTGACCCGAGCGTTGTCACCCAGGTGGTGGCACAGGCGCACAAGGCTGGCACCAAGGTGGTGATGTCCAACCATGATTTCCACGCCACCCCGGCCACCGAGGAAATCGTGGCCCGGCTGCTCAAGCAGGAGGCGATGGGCGCCGATGTGCTGAAGATCGCGGTGATGCCCAAGGACGCAGGCGATGTGCTGAAGCTGCTCGACGCCACCTGGCAGGTGCGCCAGCGCAGCGATCGGCCGCTGCTGACGATGTCGATGGGTGGCACCGGCGTGGTGTCACGCCTTGCCGGTGAGACGTTCGGCCAGGCGTTGACCTTCGGCATGATCGGTACGCCCTCGGCCCCGGGGCAGGTGGAAGTGGATCGCCTGCGCGGCGTGCTCGATGTGATCCACGACGCCAGCCAGACCGGTCGCTGAGGCCGCAACGCCCGCTGTCACCCCCGTATCACGCAAGGCAGGACCCCCCGATGAGCCACGCTTCTTCTGCTGCCCCCACGCTCGTGCTGGAACGCATGAGCCCTTTCCAGTGGACGGCGATCGCCATCTGCGTGCTGCTCAACATGCTCGATGGATTCGACGTGATGGTGATGGCATTCACCGCACCGCATGTGTCCAGCGACTGGGGCATGAGCGGCAGCGCACTGGGTGTGCTGTTCAGTGCCGGCCTGGTGGGCATGGCGCTGGGCTCGTTCGTGTTGGCGCCGTTGGCCGATCGGCATGGTCGGCGGCCGATGATCCTCGCCTGCCTGGTGATCCTGACCGTCGGCATGTCCTTGTCCGCGTTGGCCCAGGATGTCTGGCAACTCGGCGCCTTGCGCCTGTTCACCGGCATTGGCATTGGCGGCATGCTGGCCGGGGTCGGGGTGATCACCGCCGAATATGCCAACGCCAAGTGGCGCAGCACGGCAGTCGCCCTGCAGGCCACCGGCTATCCGATCGGCGCCACCCTCGGGGGCCTGCTGGCCGCGTGGATGCTGGAGCATTGGAGCTGGCACAGCGTCTTCCTGATCGGCGCCGGGGCCTCCTTGCTGTGCATCCCGCTGGTGCTGGCCTGCCTGCCGGAATCACTGGATTTCCTGGTGGCCAAGCGGCCGCCCGGTGCGTTGCAGCGATTGAACACATTGCTGGCGCGCATGCGCATGCCGGCCCTGCAGGCGCTGCCCGAAGCACCGGCGCGTGAAGGCCGCCGCAGCGGTTACGCCGCGCTGTTCGTCGGTGACCTGCGCCGTGTCTCGATCTTCATCGCCTTGGCGTTCTTCCTGCATATGTTCGCGTTCTACTTCGTGCTGAGCTGGACGCCGAAGCTGCTGGTGTCGGCCGGCGTGTCGGCGCAGCAGGGCATCACCGGCGGCGTACTGCTCAATCTTGGCGGCATCGTGGGCGGCAGCCTGTTCGGCTGGCTGGCCTCGCGCTGGTCGCTGTCCCGGCTTACCGCTGGCAGCCTGCTGCTGGCCATGGTCGGCATGCTGGCCTTCTCCGCGTTCAACACCCACCTGCCGGTGGCGTTCCCGCTGGCCTTCGTCATCGGCGCGGCATTGTTCGGTGCGATGGCCGGCATCTATGCCGCCGCACCGGCGGTGTTTGCCGCCGATGTGCGCACTACCGGGCTGGGCTGGGCCATCGGCATCGGCCGGGTCGGCGCCATCGTTTCGCCGCTGAGCGTGGGGCTGCTGGTCGATGGTGGCTGGCAGCCGTCCTGGCTGTACGTGGTCTATGCATTGCCGCTGGTGGTGGCTGCCTGGGCCTGCCTGTCCTTGCGCATCGGGCGCAGTCGTTGAGGCTTGCAGTTATGTGCGATTATCGAATCCCGAGTGCGAATATCGCATTGACCGCAGTGGGCAAGGTGACCACCATGCTGCGGTGTCATTCCCACCCGGCAGTCAGCCCGGCGCGCAGGCAGGCCCTGTCCGCAGCCGCTCGGCAAGGAGCAATGCAGTGATCGACAAGACCGTGGCCAACGCAGCAGCAGCGGTGGCCGATATCCACGACGGGGCAACCGTCATGATCGGCGGCTTCGGTACCGCCGGCATGCCCGACGCCCTGATCGATGCGCTGATCGCCCAAGGCGCGCGTGAGCTGACCATCATCAACAACAATGCCGGCAACGGCGATACCGGGCTGGCGGCGCTGATCAAGCACAAGCGCGTGCGCCGTATCGTCTGCTCGTTCCCGCGCCAGGCCGATTCGCAACACTTCGACGCGGCCTACCGTGCCGGTGAGTTGGAATTGGAGCTGGTGCCGCAGGGCAACCTCGCCGCACGCATCCATGCAGCAGGATCCGGCCTGGGCGCGATCTTCACCCCCACCGGCTACGGCACCGAATTGGCCGCGGGCAAGGAAAGCCGGGAAATCGATGGCCGCCATTACGTGCTGGAATACCCGCTGCACGCGGATTTCGCGTTGATCAAGGCCGACCGCGGCGATCGCTGGGGCAACCTGGTGTACCGCAAGACCGCGCGCAATTTTGGTCCGCTGATGGCGATGGCCGCGCGCTGCGCCATCGTCCAGGTACGCGAGGTGGTGCCGTTGGGCGAATTGGACCCGGAAGCGGTGGTCACCCCCGGCATCTTCGTCCAGCGCGTGGTGCGCATCGATGGCAGCAACGGAGCATCGGCATGAACAGGCTCAGCCGTGAACAGATGGCCGCGCGCGTGGCCCGTGATATCCCGGAAGGGTCCTATGTAAACCTTGGCATCGGCCTGCCGACCACGGTCGCCAATTTCCTGCCGTCGGACAAGGAAATCTTCCTGCAGTCGGAAAACGGCCTGCTCGGCATGGGCCCGGCGCCGGCCGCTGGCGAGGAAGACCCGGACCTCATCAATGCCGGCAAGCAACCGGTGACCCTGCTCAGCGGCGGGTGCTACTTCCACCATGCCGATTCCTTCGCGATGATGCGCGGCGGCCACTTGGACATCTGCGTGCTGGGCGCGTTCCAGGTGTCGGCGCATGGCGATCTGGCCAACTGGAGCACCGGCGCGGCCGATGCGATCCCTGCCGTGGGGGGCGCGATGGACCTGGCGATCGGTGCCAAGCAGGTCTTCGTGATGATGGACCTGCTGACGAAGCAGGGCGACAGCAAGCTGGTCGCCGAGTGCAGTTATCCGTTGACCGGCCTGCGCTGCGTGTCGCGGGTCTACACCGACGTGGCCGTGTTCGACGTCGGCGCCGACGGCGCGACCGTGATTGAAATGGTGGACGGCATGGACCTGGCGCAGCTGCGCACATTGACCGGCCTGCCGCTGACCCTGGCCGGAGAGGCATGACATGAGCCTGCACGATACTTTCATCATCGATGGCATCCGTACCCCGATCGGCCGCTACGGCGGTGCGCTGTCCGGCATCCGCGCCGATGACCTGGGCGCCATTCCGCTCAAGGCCCTGCTGGCGCGTCATCCGCAACTGGACCCGGCACGGGTGGAAGAGGTGTACCTGGGCTGCGCCAACCAGGCCGGCGAAGACAACCGCAATGTCGCCCGCATGAGCCTGTTGCTGGCCGGCCTGCCAGTGACGGTGCCGGGCAGCACGCTCAACCGGCTGTGTGGTTCCGGCTTGGACGCCATTGGCACCGTCGCCCGTGGCATCGCCGCCGGCGAACTCGGCCTGGCCATTGCCGGCGGGGTGGAATCGATGTCGCGTGCCCCATTCGTGATGGGCAAGGCCACCGGGGCGTTCGCCCGCGACCAGATCATCGAAGACACCACCATGGGCTGGCGCTTCATCAACCCGCGCCTGCGCGAACTGCATGGCGTGGACACCATGGGCCAGACCGCCGAGAATGTGGCCGAGCGCTACGGCATTTCGCGCGAAGACCAGGACGCGTTCGCGCTGCGCAGCCAGCAGCGCACGGCGGCCGCACAGGCGCGGGGCTTCTTTGATGGCGAGATCGTGGCCGTGGATGCACCGGGCCGCAAGCGCGGTGAGACCGTGAGCGTGACCGCCGATGAGCACCCGCGTGCCGACACGACGTTGGAAGCGCTGGCCAGGCTGAAGCCGCTGTTCCGCCAGCCGGGCAGCGTCACTGCGGGCAATGCCTCGGGCATCAACGATGGCGCCGCCGCTTTGTTGCTGGCCTCCGGCGCGCAGGTGCAGGCCCTGGGCCTGACCCCGCGCGCACGCGTTCTTGGATTTGCCAGCGCCGGCGTGGAGCCGGCGATCATGGGCATGGGGCCGGTGCCGGCCACGCGCCGCCTGCTGGCCCGGCTGGGCCTGCGCATCGAGGATTTCGATGCCATCGAGCTCAACGAAGCGTTCGCCTCGCAAGGACTGGCCTGCCTGCGTGAGCTGGGCGTGGCCGATGATGCCGCGCACGTGAATGCCAACGGTGGTGCGATTGCGCTGGGCCATCCGCTGGGCATGAGCGGGGCGCGCATCGCGCTCACCCTGCTGCGCCAGTTGGAATCCAGTGGCGGCCGGCGTGGCCTGGCCACCATGTGCATCGGCGTCGGCCAGGGCGTAGCGCTGGCCATCGAACGCGTGTGATCCTGTCCTATGACTGCTTCACGGCCTGCCGCCGCCTCGTGCGCCGGCAGGCCCGCACCTCAGCCGCGGCGTCCGCGCCGCCTGCCAACCGGAGTACGCCATGAGCGATCCCACTTCCCTGAGCGGCTACCGCAAGCCGTATCCGGGCACCCAGCCGCCGCGCATCCATCTGCCGTATGCCTCCACCGCGACCCGTGGCCCGGGACGTGACCCGATCACGATTCCGGTGACGCTGTCCGAAGTGACCGGCCCGACCCTGGACCGGATCACCCTTGGCGCGCATGCGGCCGACCTGACTGCCGGTTTTCCCGGCCAGCCGCAGGGCGAGCGCATCATCGTCAACGGCCGCGTGCTCGACGAGAACGGTCGTCCGGTGCGCAACACCGTGGTGGAAGTGTGGCAGTGCAATGCCGCCGGCCGATACCTGCACAAGGGCGACCAGCACGATGCACCGCTGGACCCGAACTTCAAGGGCACCGGCCAGGTGCTCACCGATGAACACGGGCGCTACCAGTTCACCACCATCAAGCCCGGTGCCTATCCCTGGCGCAACCACTACAACGCCTGGCGCCCGGCACACATCCATTTCTCGCTGCACGGCGATGGCATCGGCCAGCGCCTGGTGACCCAGATGTACTTCCCGGGCGATCCGTTGCTGGCCTATGACCCGATCTACAACTGCGTGGACGATGCCAAGGCGCGCGAGCGCATGGTGTCCTCGTTCGATTGGGAAAACACCGCCAACGAGTTCGCCCTGGGCTACCGCTTTGACATCGTATTGCGCGGTCGAAAGATGACCGTGTGGGAGTAAGACCATGAGCTTCCAGTCCACTCCGTGGCAGACCGTGGGCCCGTATTACCGCCTGGGCCTGGAACCGTTGTACCGCACCAGCATCGCGCCGCCCGAGGCACAGGGCACCCGCGTGGAGGTGCAGGGCACGGTGTTTGATGGCAATGGCGTGCCGGTGTCCGATGCCGTGTTGGAAATCTGGCAGGCCGATGCGCAGGGCATCTACGCCCATGCCGAGGACCCCCGTCGCGCCGACCACGACCCGGCCTTCGACGGCTGGGGCCGGGTACCGACCGACGAGCAGGGGCGGTTTGCCTTCAGCACCATCAAGCCCGGCGCGGTGCCGGGCCTGCGTGGCGAGCCGCAGGCACCGCACCTGGTGGTGCTGGTGTTCATGCGCGGCCTGCTGCGCGCCACCCGTGCACGCATCTACTTCAGCGATGACGAGGCGACGGCCGACGATGGCATCCTGCAGTTGGTGCCGGCCGAGCGTCGCCACACCCTGGTGGCACAGGCGCAGGGCGCGGGTGTGTACCACTGGGACGTGCGCATGCAGGGCCCGGACGAGACCGTGTTCTTCGACTACTGAGTGCCGCGGCTTACCTGCGCCGTGATGGCGCGGGTAAGCTGGCACCACCGACGCTGCTGCGATGGCCCTGATGACCGTGACCCATTCCTTGCTGGCACCGCTGTTTGGTGCGCCGGATATCGATACCCTGTTCAGTGATCTGGTGCGCGTGCAGGCGATGCTGGAGTTCGAACGCGCGTTGGCGCGTGCGCAGGTGCGCTGCGGTGTCATCCCGCAAACGGCGCTGGCGCCCATCGAGGCGGCCTGCGAGGCCAGCCACTATGATCTGCCGGCGCTGGCACAGGCGACCGCGCTGGCTGGAAACCCCGCCATCGGGCTGGTCAAGGCGCTGACCGCGCAGGTGCGCGGCCAGGACCCGGAAGCTGCGCGCTGGGTGCACTGGGGCGCCACCAGCCAGGATGTGATCGACACCGGCGCGGTGCTGCAGGTGCGTCATGCGCTGCAGTTGCTGCTGCCGCGCGTGCAGCAATTGGCCGGAGCCGTTGCCCGCCTGGCCGATGCCGAACGGGATACCGGCCTGCCGGGGCGCACGCTGTTGCAGCAGGCGGTGCCGGTGACGTTCGGCCTGAAGGCAGCGGGCTGGCTGGATGCCCTGCAGCGCAGCGAACGCCGCCTGCGTGCGTTGCAGGACGATGCGCTGGTGCTGCAGTTCGGCGGTGCCGCGGGCACGCTGGCCTCGCTGCGCGACGATGGCCTGGTCGTCGCCCAGGCGCTGGCCGAGGAACTGCAGTTGCCGCTGCCGGCGCTGCCCTGGCATACCTCCCGCGACCGTGTTGTCGAGATCGGCAGTGCATTCGCCTTGCTGACCGGCGTGCTCGGCAAGATCGCCACCGACATCGTGCTGCTGATGCAGAGCGAAGTGGCCGAGGCCTTCGAGCCTGCGGCGGAAGGCAAGGGCGGTTCCTCGGCGATGCCGCACAAGCGCAACCCGGTCGGCTGCGTCGCTGCGATCGCCGCCGCGACCCGCGTGCCAGGGCTGGTGTCCACGCTTTACAGTGCCATGGCCCAGCCGCACGAACGTGCTGCAGGGCAGTGGCACGCCGAATGGGAGACCCTGCCGGAGATCGTCCGCCTGTGCGCCGGCAGCCTGGCCCAGGTGACGGTCGTGATCGAGGGACTGCAGTTGGACCGCGCACGCATGGCCGCGCACCTGGACAACCATGGCGGGCTGCTGTACGCCGAAGCGGTGGCGGTCACCCTGGCCGGTCATATCGGCAAGGCGGCCGCGCATGCCGTGGTGGAAAAGGCAGCGGCGCGTTCGCTTACGGAAGGACGGTACCTGCGCGAAGTGTTGCTGGACACCGCCGAGGCGACCGCCCACCTTTCCGTAGATGACATCAAGGCTTTGTTTGCTGCCGACAGTTGGCGCGGCATGGCCGATACCTGGATCGACCGGGTGCTTTCGCACACCGGTCGCACGCACTGACTGGAGCAACGCAATGGCTTTCCTGCAATTGGCGCAACATCGCCTGCACTACCAGATCGAAGGCCGCGAAGGCGCGCCATGGCTGACCTTCTGCAATTCGCTGGGCACTGACCTGTCGATGTGGGATGCACAGGCGGGCGCACTGGCCGACCAGTACCGCATCCTGCGCTACGACCGCCGGGGCCATGGCCAGTCCGGCTCGCCGCCCGGACTGTACACCGTGGCAGAGCTGGGCGCCGATGTGCTGGCGCTGTGGGATCATCTCGGTATCGAGCGCAGCCACTTCTGTGGGCTCTCGATCGGAGGCCTGACCGGACAATGGCTGGGTGTCAACGCCGGTGACCGGCTGCAGACCCTGACCGTGGCGGCGACGGCGGCCAAAATCGGCAACGCCGAAGGCTGGGCCACGCGTATCGCCCAGGTGCAGGCCGAGGGCCTGGCGCCGATGGTGGACGGCACCCGCGAACGTTGGTTTACCCCTGGTTTCAGCGCGTCGCACGCCGCCGTCGTCGACGCTGTGCTGGCCAGATTCATTGCCACCGATGCCGCTGGCTATGCCGGCTGCTGCAACGCTGTTGGCCAGGCCGATTTCCGTGACCAGCTGGGGCGGATCGGCGTGCCTGTGCTGGCCATTGCCGGGCTGGACGATCCGGTGTGCAGCCCGGCCGAGTTGCAGGCGATTGCCGATGGCGTGGCCGACGGCCGCTATGTCGGCGTTGACGGTCGGCACATCTGCAACATCGAGTCGCCCGAAGCATTCACGGCCGCGTTGTCGGCGTTCCTGCGCTGAGCGCACCACCCCAGGAGGCACGTACGATGGACGAACAAGCGCGTTACGAAACCGGGCTGGCGGTGCGCAAGGAAGTGCTGGGCGAGGCGCATGTGGCGCGCTCGCTGGCCGCGCGCACCGACTTCACCACCGAGTTCCAGGAGTTCATCACCCGCACGGCATGGGGCACCGTGTGGACGCGCGAGGGCCTGCCCCGGCATACGCGCTCATTGCTCACCATCGTCATGATGGTGGCGCTGGGGCATGACGAAGAGTTCAAGCTGCACATCCGCGCGGCACGCAACAACGGGGTCACGCCGGAGGAGATCAAGGAAGTGCTGTTGCAGGCAGCGATCTACTGCGGTGTGCCGGCAGCCAACCATGCCTTCGCGCTGGCCAAGCCGATCCTGGAAGAGCAGGCGCAGGAGCAGCAGGACTGATCGGCGGCGGCGCCGGGCATGGTCCGGCGCGACCGGTCCAATGCAGGTGCCGGCGTGATCACTGCAACGCCGGCGTTATCGGATTAAAGCAGTGTGCCCAGCCGCTGCGCGGCTTCGCGCAGGCGCGGCAGCAGCTGTGACTGCATCACCCCCAGGCTGATCCGCCCGGCCTGGGTGCCGATGTTCAGGGCGCCGACCACATCGCCGCTGCGGGCCCGCACCGGCACGGCAATCGAGCGCAGGCCGATCTCCAGTTCCTGGTCGACCAGCGAAACGCCTTCGCGGCGTACCTTTTCCAGCGTATCGAGGAAGTCTTCCGTCCGGGTGACGGTGCGTTCGGTGCGTGGGCGCAATGGCGTGCGGTCCAGGTAGCCTTCCAGCGTGTCGCGCGGTAGCGCGGCCAGCAGCACCCGGCCCATCGAAGTGCAGTAGGCCGGCAGCCGGCTGCCGGCACGCAGGCCGATGGACATGATGCGAACGGTCTCTGCGCGGGCGATGTACAGCACATCGTCGCCATCGAGCACGCCCAGCGAGCAGGATTCATGCACGTCGTCGCGCAACGAGTCCAGCACGGGTTGTGCAGCGGCAGTCATCGAAGACGAGGCCACGTACGCGCCGCCCATGCCCAGCACGCGCGGCAGCAGCACATAGCCGCGGCCCTGTTCGCCGACGTAGCCCATGCGTTCGAGCGTATACAGCACGCGGCGCACGGCCGCGCGGGAAATACCGGTCTCCGTGCTTATCTGTGACATCGTCACTTCGCGCGGGTGCTGGGAAAACACACTCAGCACGGCAAGGCCGCGACCCAACGAGGTCATGAAGTCGGGGTCGCCCTGGTTGTCCTGGATCTGCTGCATCAACTCGTGGGTGAGCCCACGATCGGCATGCTTGGGGGCAGGAGGCTTGGCGCGGCGGCTGGGAGGAACGGCAGACATGGACGGTACACGGGGCAACAATGAATCTGCATGGTAAGCGCTGTGCCCCAGCGCCGCGACCCCTGCGAAGGTCGCGGCGTGGCGGATCCGGCAGCGGCGACCAACGGTCGCCAGCCACCGGCCGGCTTACTTCTGCGGCAGCGCGTAGGCGATCACGTAATCACCACGGTCAGGCGATTGCCGCGCACCGCCCGCCGAAATCACGATGTACTGGCGTCCGCTCTTCGGCGAGACATAGGTCATCGGCGTGCCCTGGCTGCCGACCGGCATGCGGGCCTTCCACACTTCTTCACCCGTGCGGCTGTCGAAGGCGCGCAGGTAGTAGTCCTGCGTGCCGGCGAAGAACACCAGCCCGGACTGCGTGGCCAGCGAACCGCCCAGCGTCGGCATGCCGATCGGTACCGGCAGGTGCATCTTGATGCCCAGCGGTCCGGTGTCCTGCACGGTGCCCACCGGCACCTGCCAGACCAGCTTGCGGGTGTTCAGGTCGATCGCCGACAAGGTGCCATATGGCGGCTTCTGGCAGGGGATTCCCAGCTTGGACAGGAAACGATCGCGCAGCGAGCCATACGGCGTGCCGGTCTGCGAAGCGGCACCCATCTCCACGCCGCCGGCACCGCTGGTCATCTGCGCACGCGGAATCAGCTTGGTCCACAGGCCCAGGCGCATGTCATTGACGAACAGGTAGCCGGTGGTCGGGTCCACCGAAGCGCTGCCCCAGTTCATGCCACCCAGCGAACCAGGCCACTGCAGCGCGGCGTCCTCACCCGGTGGGGTGAACATGCCGTCGTAACGGAACTGCTTGAACTGGATGCGGCACAGCATCTGGTCGATCGGCGTGGCACCCCACATATCCGATTCGGTCAAGGTTTCCGCACCGATCTGCGGCAGGCCGACCGACAGACGCTGGGTCGGTGCATAACGCTCGCCATCGGCATTGCCCTGCGGCGCCGGGATGTCACGCACTTCGGCCAGTGGCACGCCGGTGGCGCGGTCGAGCATGAAGATCTGTCCGGCCTTGGTGATTTCCAGCAGGGCCTTGTGCACGCCACCCTTGCCGTCGGGCACATCGACCAGGGTCGGCTGTGCGGGAAGATCGTAATCCCACAGATCGTGGTGCACGGTCTGGTAGACCCACTGCTCCTTGCCGGTGGCCACGTCCAGCGCCACGATCGCCGAGCTGTATTTGTCGTCCTGCGGCGTGCGCTGGCCGGCCCACTGGTCCGGGGTGGTGTTGCCGGTGGGCAGGTAGACCAGGCCCAGTTCGGCGTCGTAGGCCATCGAGGTCCACACGTTCGGGGTGGCTCGGGTGTAGTCCACCGCCGGATCCAGCGGCACGTCGGGTGTTTCCTTGCTCAGGTCCCAGACCCAGGCCAGCGCGCCGCTGCGCACGTTGTAGGCACGCACCACGCCGGAGGGTTCGCCAACCTCGATGTTGTCGGCCACCCGACCGCCGACGATGATCAGTTCGCCGGCCACCAGCGGGGCGGCGGTGAGCGTGTAGAAGCCGGGCTTGATCTCGCCCATGCCTGCCTTCAGATCGACCACGCCGTTGCTGCCGAAACCACTGCAGGCCGCGCCGGTGGTGGCGTCCAGCGCGAACAGCCGCGCATCGATCGAAGTCATCAGGATGCGCTTCTCACACAGCGCCGGCAGGGCGGTGCTCGCGGCCAGCGGCGCCGACGGTGCCGTCGGGAGGTCCGCAGCCAGGGTGTTGGCGGCAGCGGGCTCGGCCTGCAGCACGGTCGGCTTGCCCACCGGTGTGGCGCTGGCATCGAAGTAACCCAGGCCACGGCAACGCTGCCAGTTCGGTGCCGTGGCCTTGGGATCGAAGGCCCAGCGCTGCTGGCCCGTATCGGCGTCCACGGCGATCACCTGGTTGTGCGGGGTGCACAGATACACGGTGTCACCGATCTGCAGCGGGGTGCTCTGGTCTTCGGCACCAAATCCGTTGCTTTCCGGGATGTCGCCGGTGCGCGCGGTCCAGGCCACCTGCAGGTCTGTCACATTGGCCGGGGTGATCTGGTCCAGCGCGGCGAAGCGGGTGCCGCCGGTGGTGTTGCCCCAATGGGCCCAGTCACGCTGCTCGCTGCCCTTGGCGACCGGCACCACGGCCGGCGCCTGGCCATCAGCGGTGACCAGCGGACGCGGCTGGAAGGCGGCCACGCCGGTACCGAGCAGCCCGACCAGCAGCAGTGCGGCGGCCACGTAGCCGCCACGACCGGCGTCCAGTCCACGGCTGCGGCGCAGC
>DALZLW010000102.1:0-13008 GCA_032007425.1 Stenotrophomonas sp. | reverse complement strand
CGGACGAGGTCTATCTGTTCACGCCGAAGGGCAAGATCATGGCCCTACCGCGCAATGCCACCGCGTTGGACTTCGCGTACGGCGTGCACACCGATGTCGGCAATACCGCGGTTGCATCGCGGGTCGATAAGCGCCTGGTGCCCCTTCGTACCAAGCTGGTGAGCGGGCAGACGGTGGAGATCATCACCGCGCGTTCTGCCACCCCCAAACCGCAGTGGCTGGAATTCGTAGTCAGCAGCAAAGCGCGCACGGCGATCCGCCACCAGCTCAAGCAGCTTGAGCACGAAGATGCCGTGCAACTGGGCCATCGCATGCTGGACCGCGCGCTGGAGGCGATGGACTCCTCGCTGGAACGCCTGCCAAAGGGGCGCCTGGACGCATTCCTCACCGAGCACCGTTACCCACGCCTGGAAGCCCTGCTGG
The DNA here is from genome assembly GCA_032007425.1 of Stenotrophomonas sp. Classification (GTDB taxonomy): domain Bacteria; phylum Pseudomonadota; class Gammaproteobacteria; order Xanthomonadales; family Xanthomonadaceae; genus Stenotrophomonas. The sequence goes on along the minus strand of DALZLW010000102.1, from coordinate 12,585 downwards.
CCGAGGTGGCGTTGGGCAACTGGATGCCGACCCAGGCCGCGCAGGCGCTGATGGCTTACGCCGAACTGCGCGGTGGCGCGCATTCGCGGCACCATTCGCAGGAAAAGATCCTCATCAATGGCAGCGAGCGCGGCGTGGTCAGCTTCGCCAACTGCTGCCAGCCGATTCCCGGTGACGAGATCATGGGTTACCACACGGCCGGCAAGGGCATCGTGGTGCACCGCATGGACTGCCCGAACCTGGCCGAGCTGCGCAAATCGCCAGAGCGCTGGGTGCCGATCGGCTGGGATTCCACCGTTTCCGGCGATTACGCCACGGCGCTGGTGGTGGATGTGGAAAACGGTACCGGCGTGTTGGCGCAGCTCGCTGCGGCGATCGCGCAGAGCCATTCCAACATCGAGCGGGTGGATTACCTGGACCGCGATTTCAATGCAGCCGTGCTGGCGTTCAGCCTGCAGGTCCGTGACCGCAACCACCTGGCTGAAGTGATGCGGCGCCTGCGACGGCTGTCGGTGGTGCAGTCGGTCCGCCGCCAATAACGCGGGACTGCCCGGCCACTCATGGCGACCGCTGGTCGCCACGAGTCGCTACAATTACCGCTCTGTTTTTTGTGCCCTATCGGAGCGATCCATGTCCCGCAAGATCATCAACACCGCCAAGGCCCCGGCCGCCATCGGCCCGTACTCGCAGGCCGTGAGCTTCAGCAACACCGTGTTTTTCTCCGGCCAGATTCCGCTGGATCCGGCCACCGGCGACCTCGTTGGCGCCGGCGACGTCGAAGCCCAGGCCCGTCGCGCCTTTGACAACCTCAAGGCCGTGGCCGAAGAGGCCGGTGGCTCGCTGGACCAGATCGTCCGCCTGGGTCTGTACCTGACCGACCTGGGCGAATTTGCCAAGGTCAACGCGGTGATGGGCGAGTACTTCACCGCGCCGTTCCCGGCCCGTTCCACGATCGAAGTGTCCGCCCTGCCCAAGGGCGCCAACTTCGAAGTCGACGCGATCATGGTCATCGGCTGATCGCACGACGTGGCGCGCAAGGCCGTCGCAACGCCCTCGCTGGCGCCTGCCGGCGAGGCCACGCTGGCCTTGCTGGCCGGCGTCGGTCCGGCCGTGGCCGGCAAGCTGCAGGCACGTGGCCTGGCCACCCTGCAGGACCTGTGGCTGCACCTGCCGCTGCGCTATGAAGACCGCACCACGCTGACCCGCATCGAAGACCTGCGCAGTGGCGTACCGGCACAGGTGGAAGGGCGGGTGATCGCGGTGGAACGCGGCATGCGCTACCGCCCGATGCTGAAGGTGGCGGTGGAAGACGAAGGGCGTGGCACGCTGGTGCTGCGCTTCTTCCACTTCCGCCAGCAGCAGGTGGCGCAGTTCGCCGTCGGCAGCCGCCTGCGCTGCTTTGGCACCCCCAAGCCCGGGCAACTGGGCCTGGAAATCATCCACCCCAGCTACCAGGTACTGGGGCGTCACGAAGACCCAGCGCTGGGTGACAGCCTGGATCCGGTGTATCCCACGGTGGAGGGCGTCGGCCCGGCGACGATGCGCAAGCTGATCGGCCAGGCACTGGACCGGCTGCCGGAAGAGGGCGCACTGGAACTGCTGCCGGCAGGATGGCTGGACGACATGGCGCTGCCCTCGTTGCGCAGTGCATTGCTGACCGTGCACCGGCCGCCATCGGATGCCGACCTGGCGGCGCTGACGGCCGGGACCCATCCCGCACAGCGGCGGCTGGCGTTGGAAGAGCTGTTGGCCCATCACCTGAGCCTGCGTCGCCAACGCATTGCGCTGCAGGCCCACCACGCGCCGCCGCTGGCTGGCACGGGCCGGCTGGCCAAGGCCCTGCTCAAGCAACTGCCGTTTGCCTTGACCGGTGCACAGCAGCGGGTGTTCAAACAGATCCGCGACGACCTTGCCCGGCCCAGTCCCATGCTGCGGCTGGTGCAGGGGGATGTCGGCTCGGGCAAGACCGTAGTGGCCGCGCTGGCGGCAATGCTGGCGGTGGAACAGGGCCACCAGGTGGCATTGGCAGCGCCCACGGAGCTGCTGGCCGAACAGCACCTGGCCAACCTGCGTGGCTGGCTCGAGCCGCTGGGCGTACAGGTGGCCTGGCTGGCCGGCAAGGTCACCGGCAAAGCCCGCGCCAAGGTGCTTGAGCAGGTCGCCGGTGGCCAGGCGCAGGTGGTGGTCGGTACGCATGCCCTGATGCAGGACAGCGTGGTGTTCAAGGACCTGGCGCTGGCGATCGTCGATGAGCAGCACCGCTTCGGTGTGCACCAGCGCTTGGCACTGCGCGACAAGGGCGCGGGGGGCAACAGCGTGCCGCACCAGCTGGTGATGACGGCCACGCCGATTCCGCGCACGCTGGCCATGTCCGAATACGCCGACCTGGACGTATCGGCCATTGACGAGCTGCCGCCGGGGCGCACCCCGGTGCAGACCGTGGCGCTCAATGCCGACCGTCGCCCGGAGCTGATCGAGCGCATTGCCCTGGCCTGCAGCGAAGGCCGGCAGGTGTATTGGGTGTGCACGCTGATCGAAGAAAGTGAAGAGCTTGATGCGACGCCAGCGCAGGCCACCTGGGAATCCCTGCAGGCCCTGCTGCCGGGCGTCCGCGTGGGGCTGGTGCATGGCCGGCTGAAGGCCGCTGAAAAGCAGGCGACGATGGTGGCGTTCAAGGCCGGCGACATCGACCTGCTGGTGGCCACGACGGTGATCGAGGTGGGCGTGGACGTGCCCAATGCCTCGCTGATGGTCATCGAGAATGCCGAGCGGCTGGGGCTGGCGCAGTTGCACCAGCTGCGCGGGCGGGTCGGGCGCGGTTCGGCGGTGTCACGCTGCGTGCTGCTGTACCAGGCGCCGTTGTCGACGATGGCGCGCGAGCGTCTGGAAACGATGCGGCAGACCAACGACGGCTTTGTCATTGCAGAGAAGGATCTGGAGCTGCGTGGTCCGGGCGAACTGCTGGGCACCCGGCAGACCGGACTGGCCGGCTTCCGTATTGCCGATCTGGCACGTGATGCGGTGCTGTTGCCCGCGGTACACACGCTGGCCGAGCGCTTGTTGGCGCAGGCACCGCCGCTGGCCGACAAAGTCGTGAGCCGCTGGATCGGCACGGCCGTGCGCTACGCCTCGGCCTGAGCCCATCGGCCGGGCAGGGCCTGGGCCTTCCGGACCGCAGGGCCGGCCGGGCTTGCAACCGTCGACGCGCCGGGTGACACTTCATTGCCGAGCTGGAAGCGGCAAGCATGACGCAAAAGACCCCGTTGTTGATCGACACCGACCCCGGTGTGGACGATGCCCTGGCCCTCCTGATGGCCTTCGCCGATGACCGGCATGAGGTGGTCGCGCTGACCATCGCCGCTGGCAATGTCGGGCTTGAATACACCGTACGCAATGCGTTGGCCCTGTGCGATGTGGTCGGGCGCCATGACGTGCCGGTGTTCGCCGGCAGCCCCGACCCGCTGCTGCACCCCGCACTGGATGCCGCGCACGTGCACGGCCGCGACGGCTTTGGTGATGTCGGCCTGCCGGCGCCCTCGCGCCAGGCGGAAACCGAACACGCCGCATTGGCCATCCTGCGCCTGTCCCATGTGCATGCCGGCGAGCTGGTCCTGGTCATGTTGGGGCCGCTGACCAACCTGGCGCTTGCGTTGAAGCTGGACCCGACCCTGCCGCAGCGGATCAAACGCATCGTGGTGATGGGCGGGGCCCTGACGGCACACGGCAACATCACCCCGGTGGCTGAGTTCAACATCGCCTTCGACCCCGAAGCGGCGCATGTGGTGTTCACGGCATTCCAGCAACTGCTGGTTTCCGATTGGGAGGCTACCGTTGCCCATGGCCTGCCGCTGGCTGAAGCTGAACAGTGGTTGGCCACCGATTCTGAACGCGCACGTTTTTATGAACGGATCTCGCGCAAAACCCGTGGACTGTCAGAAGACAGCAAGGGGGGGCGTTGGTTCACCGCCGATGCATTGGCCATGGCGTGGGCGTTGCATCCCGAAAGTCAGTTGCACGTGGAGACTCGGCCGCTGTCCGTCGAGCTGGGGGGCACGTTTAGCCGCGGTGCGACCTTCGTGGACTGGAATCGACAGAGCGGGCGGCCTGATAATTGTGTATTGCTGCTGGCTTACGATCAGGCGCGGTTCGAGGCGCTCGTCAGGCAGGCCCTCGGCGCCTGACGGACGGGGCGCTGCAACCCGGCCGATCCATCACGGCGGGTTGCCGGAGGGCCGTTGCTCCCCTATAATGCCGCTCTTACGTTTTCCTTACCCTTTTACGGTGCCCTCATGAAGGACGATACCCATCCGAATTACCGTGACGTCGTCTTTGAAGACGTCACTTCCGATTTCAAGATCCTGACCCGCTCGACGATGGCGACCAAGGACGTCACCGTTTGGACCGACGGTAAAGAATACCCGCTGGTCAAGGTTGAAATCTCCTCGGCTTCGCATCCGTTCTACACGGGCAAGCACAAGGTGATCGACACCTCCGGCCGTATCGACAAGTTCCAGAGGCGCTACGCGCGCTGATCCTGTCGACCTCAGGTCTGAACGACGGCCGCGCTCTGCGCGGCCGTTTGTTTTTATACGCTTCCAGTCGTAAGCGTATGGAACGTGGAACAGTGCGTGCAGTTGCCTGAACCACTGGCCCGGGCCCATGAGCGTCGGGGACAGGCCGGCTTTCCCCTATCCCATCTACGACTTCCGTCTAACCCCCGGAAAATGCTGCTGTGCGATAATGGCGTGATCCACGACACAGGTCGTGGACGTCAATCACGTGCCTGACCAATGCGCTTGGGCAGGCGCCTTCCCATGAAGGAGCGCACACAGTGTCCGATCTTGATCAGGTCACGCTCAACGCCGGCGATAAGTCGGTCGTTCTGCCGGTCATCAAACCGACCCTCGGCAACGATTGCGTCGACATTTCGAAGCTGACCAAGGAAACGGGGTACTTCACCTACGATTCCGGCTTCACCGCAACGGCCAGTTGCAAGTCCGCCATCACCTACATCGATGGCGACAAGGGCGTCCTGCTGTACCGCGGCTATCCGATCGAGCAGCTCTCGGAAAAGTCGAGCTATGTCGAAGTGGCTTACCTGCTGATCAACGGCGAGCGTCCGGACGCCGCCCAGCTGAAGGCCTTCAACGAAGAACTGGCGGCCGAAGCCGACGTTGATGACAGCATCAATGCGCTGATTGCCAGCTTCGCCAAGGATGCCCACCCGATGGCCATCCTCGCCGCGTCGATCGCCCAGCTGTCGGCGATCTACCACGACTCGCTGGATCTGGCCGATGCCGACCAGCGCCGTCATGCAGCGGTGCGCCTGATCGCCAAGGTGCCGACCCTGTCGGCGCTGATCTACCGCCATGGCAAGGGCCTGCCGGCCAACAAGCCGGACACCTCGCTGGATTACGTCAGCCGTTTCCTGAAGCAGACCTTTGAATCCGCCGACGGCCAGTACACGCTGAACCCGGACGTGGTGAAGGCGCTGGACCTGCTGTTCATCCTGCACGCCGACCACGAACAGAACGCTTCGACCTCGACGGTGCGCCTGGTCGGTTCGACCGGTGCGAACCCGTACGCTTCGGTTGCCGCTGGCGTGACCGCCCTGTGGGGCCCCGCCCATGGCGGTGCCAACGAAGCCGTGCTGAAGATGCTGGAAGAAATCGGTTCGGCCGACAACGTCGAATCGGCCGTGGTCAAGGCCAAGGACAAGACGTCCGGCTTCCGCCTGATGGGCTTCGGTCACCGCGTGTACAAGAACTTCGACCCGCGCGCCAAGGTCATCGGTGAGATGACCGGCAAGGTGCTCAAGCAGCTGGGCGTGCAGGATCCACTGCTGGACGTGGCCGTCAAGCTGGAACAGGCCGCGCTGCAGGACGAATACTTCGTTGCCCGCAAGCTGTACCCGAACGTCGATTTCTACAGCGGCATCATCTACAAGGCGCTGCAGATCCCGACCGAAATGTTCACCGTCATGTTCGCGCTGGGCCGTACCTCCGGCTGGGCCGCACATTGGCTGGAACAGCAGGTCGATCCGGAAATGAAGATTGGTCGTCCGCGCCAGGTCTACACCGGCCACGACGTGCGTGACTACCAGGGCTGATCGCTCCGGTAACGGCTGTTGAAGAACGCCCCGCGACCGCGGGGCGTTTTTTTTCGCCGCCTATCGACCGGCGTGCAGGGCGCAGCGCTACCGTCAGTGCGGAGGCCGGCGGGTGCTTCAAGAAACCGGGCATCGAGTGATCCGCTGTTTCAATTGTGCAATCGAACTCGCAGAAATCCATATGCGCTGACTATTTTGAAGATTTTCTCAGTCAAGAGCCGTCAGCGACTGACTAGTCTCTCCCTGCCAGCCCCTGGCATCCCACGCGGTCACGGGCAGTCCGCCCGTGCGGAACCCTCGGAGAGAATATCCATGAACCTCAAACATGCCACCTCGGCCGGCTTGGCCTTGCTGCTGGGCACATTGACCCTTCCGGCTCAAGCGGTGCAGACCGACATCAAAGTATGGGCCGATGTCGACCCGACGCTGGCCTTGCTGCAGGCCGATGGCAGCCCGCTGCCGGACACGGTGCGCCTGACCTACAACCCCAGCCTTGGCTTGTTGCCCTGGTCGCAGCAGGTCCGCATCTATTCCAACGACACCAGCAAAGATCTGTCCATCCGCCTGGCCAATGCGCCGGTGCTCTCGCCTTTGGGCGGCTCGGCGGCCAGCGTGCCCTTGTCAGTCAGCATCAATACGCGCCGGCTGGGCGTGGTGCCGCAGGACTTCACCGCCGTCGAACTGTTTGACGGTGCGCTGCCGGGGGCGTCGATCGCCATGCCACTGCAGATTGCCCAGGCCACCCTGGGACGCATCACCACCGCTGGCCAGTACGAAGGCATGGTCAGCGTGGTCATTGCGCAGAAGCCCTGATCTGACGGTCATTCCGGCCGGCCCGTGCTGCGGGCCGGCCGCAGCCGTCCCTTGCCCATGAACATGCCCAAGCCCACTCCGGTAATCGCCGTCATGCCCTTGGCTCTGGCGCTGGCAGCGAGTCTGCCAGCATCCGGCACGCAGCGGGTGCCCGCCGGTTTCGAGGACCTGGTCGCCGGCCAGATCGAACAGTTGGAGGTGCGCGTGTTCGGGCGTTCCGCAGGGTTGTCGCCGGTGCGGGTCAGCCTGACCCATGTGCAGTTGCAGTCACCGGCTGCGGTACTGCAGTCGCTGGGGCTGAGTGAAGCCGCGCAGGCAGCGCTGTTGCCGTCTGCCTCGCAGCCATTGCCGCGCAACGCCCACCTGGCTTGCCGCTTTGGTGCCCCTGCGGCGGGCTGTGGTTACCTGCCAGCGCCGCAGGATCCCCACGGCGTGGCCGCGCTGTACGACGAAGGCGAGGGTGCATTGCACTTGTTCATCGCTCGCCAGTGGCTGGACGAAGAGGCGCAGCGGCCACGTTTCCATCGACCGGATGCTTCAGCGGAAAACGCCTTGCTGCACCGGCAGAGTTTCAACGTCAGTGGCGGTCATGATTACCAATCGTTTGCCGGGCAGGGCGCGGGCACGCTGGGCCTGTTTGACCACGGCCATCTGGCGGTGGAGTGGAACGTCAGCCGGCAGCGCGTGCCGAGGCGGCGCGGCAGCACGCGGTTCGTCGTCGACAACGGGTATTACCGACAGGACTTCGGCCAGACCCATTACCTGCAGGTGGGGCGAATGGACCGCCGCCACCTGGCCAGCCCGCAGGGCGGCACCTTCAATTTCGGCATGCTGCCACTGGACCGTTTCCAGGGCCTGCGGCTGGGGACCACCCGGGCATATGTGGATGCAGAGGCGATCCAGGCATCACCGCTGACCGTGCTGCTGGCGCGCGACGCCCGCGTGGATGTGTTCGATGGCCAGCGGCTGCTGCAGAGCTTTTACCTGCAGGCCGGGGTGAACACGCTCGATACCCGCACGTTTCCGTTTGGCAGCTACACCGTCGACCTGCGCATCCACGAAGCGGGTGTACTGGTGCGCAGCGAACAGGCCCCGTTCGAGAAAACCGGTGACTGGACCGATGACCCGCTACAGTGGTTCATGCAGTTGGGCGAGCGCGACGAGCGCGATGCGCTCGACAGGGAGGATGGGCGCGCGGCCATGGCTGGACTGCGCTGGTCCATCGGCCGTCATGTCGCCACCACGATCGGGCTGGCCGAGGTCGCCGCGGTGCGCTATGGCGAGACCCGCCTGGACCTGCGGCACACGTACCGGCAACACGAGCTGCAGCTCAGTGCCAGTGCGCTGTGGGGCAGCGACGGCAGCCATGGCCAGCAGCACCAGCTGTCCTACCGCCGCCGCGCTTCATGGAACCTGTATCACCAGCGACTGCGCGGCCATGCCTGCCGCCGGGAAGTCGTGTCGGGCGACGGGCTGGGCTGCGTCAGCGCGCTCAGCGCCTCGATGGCCTTTCCACTGGCCGGTGGCAGTCTCTACCTGGGGCATACCCGTCGCCAGACCTGGCAACTGACACCGCTGCTGGAACCGGGGCAGGGTGGGTTCGAGCCGCTGCCGCCGGCATTCTGGCCGCCAGTGGGCACACCGTCCCGGGGCGAGCGCCGCCGTAGTTGGCAGGGCAGCTATGGCCGGACCCAGCGCTGGCAGCAGTTCACCGTATCCACCCGCATCGGCGCATGGCAGCAGCAGAGCCACGCCGGTCCGCGCCGCGGCAACGAGCGCGGGCTTTACCTCACCCTGAGCCTGTCGCGGCTGCAACGCGGCGACCTGCTCAATGGACAGCGCCGTTACGCCGTGGACGTACGCCAGCTGGCCCATCACCGACCCGACACCACCTACAGTGCGGCGCAGACGGTGCGCCAGGAGCGCGATGGCCGCTACCGCGAGATGGCTGCCGAAGTGCGCGGCGACAACGCGGACCGTTACAGCATTGGCCTGGGCGCCCAGTGGTTGAGCGGCGTCGGACAGGGTGCGGTCAGTGCGGCGTACCACACACGGGTCGGCGGCCCGGGGCTGTCCTACAGTGCCACCCACAGTTCCAGCCTCGCGCTGGGGCGTGGCGGCCTGTACTGGGGTGCCGGGTTGGCCGCAGAGGCCGGCCTTGCCGTGCAGGTCGATGCCAGCGATGACGTCGAATTGCAGGGTGTCGCGGCCGAACTGCATGTGTCCGGCCTGCGCCGCCAGCACCTGCAGCTTGGCGAGCGGCGGCTTTTCCCGTTGGCTTCCTACAGCGCCCACCGTGCCGAGGTGCAGGACGCAAGCACGCTCGACAGTTCAGCCAGCGTGCGGGTAAGTGGCGTCGGCGGCAGCCGCGGCGTGTTCCTGCAGCCGGGACGGCTGGCCCATCTGGCGGTGCCGATCGATGTCACCTACACCTTCGTCGGCAATGCCCGCGACCTGGCCGGGACAGCGGTGCCGGGCGCACATGTGCTCAATGCCGCGGTGGCCGATACTGGCGGCAGCGGCGGTTTCGTCATCGATCTGCCGCAACTGGAGTCGACCCTCTACCTGCTGCAGGGCAGCCGCCTGCTGCGCTGTCCGCTGCGGGTGCGCGAGCGTCGCCAGGTGGTGCTGCTGGTCGGGGCGGTGGACTGCCACGCGCTCACGGTGCAGCAGTTGCCGCGCCACATCAGCCAGCAGGCCCGCGTGCATCGCCTGCTGCAGGAGCAGGCCTTGGTCGCCGCACCCGTGCAGACCACTGCTGCAGGCGATGCGCCATGACCACAGCGTCGTCCTGCACCGTCCTGCTTTGCCTGGTCAGCGTGCTTCCCCTGCACGTGGTGGCGGCGCCGCACGCGCTGTCCACCGGCCACGATCGCGCCGCGATCTACTTCCCGTCTTCGGGCATGCTGCCGCCGCAGCTGGACTTGAACCTGCGGCTGGACGCGATGCAACTGCGCATCGGCGGCACCGGCGTACTGGATATGTGTCTGTCTGATGGCGCAGCCGCCGGCGGCGAGTCACTGGAGCTGACCGTGCGCGATGCCATGGGCGGTGCCGCCGCCGGCCATTACGGCGCATGGCACACCGATGGCCAGCGTGATGCGGCCGGGCGGCTGGATTACCGCATCAGCCTGCGTCATGCCGGCGTGGTACTGCCCTTGTCACCGGGTTCGATGGCACGCCTGCAGCACACGGCTCCAGCGCGGTGGCGGACCCTGCAGTTGCCGGGCATGGCGGCCCCGGTGTCGTGCGTGATGGCCCAACTGCAGGTGACGACCGATCCTTTCCTCGCCACCGGCAAGCGCGCAGGCCGTTACCACGGCGCCGTGCAGGTGGAGCTGCGGCTGCCTGCTTCTCGTCCCTGATCCCTGCCTGGAGTCCGTCATGAAGCGTCTGCTGTCATTGCTGCTGTTGACCACCGCCGTGGTGGCGCCTGTCCATGCCAACCTGACGGTGCATCCGATGCGGACCTCGGTCGAGGTGCGCAAGGGCGCACAGATCCGGGTGTATTCGCAATCGCCGCATCCGCAGTACGTCCAGTTGCGGCTGCGGCGGATACTCGATCCGGCAGGCGAGGACGAGCGCGAGGTAGAGATGGATCCCGCCGAAGCGGCCATTGCGATCACGCCTGCACGTTTTGCTTTGGCCGGCGGCGGGAACCGGTTGATCCGGGTGGTGCCGTTGCAACCGGTCGAGCAGGAACAGGCGTACCGCATCTATGTGGAAGGTGTGCGCGGTCCAGAGGCCGCATCGCAGGGCGTGGGTGGACCCGCCGCGGCGCAGGCGCAGGTCGGGGTGAGTCTGGTCTGGGGCGCGCTGGTGAATGTGTTGCCCGCCTCTGGCCAGGTGCAGTTACGCCTGCACGAAGGCATGCTGTCCAACACGGGATCACTGCGCATTGGCGTGACCACCGTGGCCGAATGCGATGGCGCCCGCTGTACGGCCCACACGGTGTCACGCAGTCTGTATCCCGGCGGCACGATGCCTTTGCCTTTCGTGCCGGCCGAGGGGCGCAGCGTGCAACTGCGCTACCAGTTGACCGGTGATGGTTACCGCGAACACCTGCAAACCCTGTCGCCATGAGCGATACGGACGCGGCGGCGCCGACGGAGCGCGAACACGCCCCGTGACCGCCCGCGCTCAGCCGTCCCGCCATCCGGGTTCGGGCGGCGCGTCAAGCAGGGCCTGCAACTGGGCGCGGGACGCGCGGCGCATGGGCCTGTCGTCCACGGCGGCCAAGGGCGCCTGGCGCAGCGCATCGTAGGGCAGCACGGTGAGCTCGAACGGCACGCCATCGGCGCTGAATCGCCACAACGGCACCTGCACGCTACGCTGTTTGTCCAGCCGCAGCCGCGCACCGCGCTGTTCGGCCGGGATGCGCTGGTCCTGCAGGAAATGCTGCACGGCATCCGGATCGTCACTGTGCAGGTGCAACTGGACAGGCATGTGGCTTTCGGCCGTCCCATCCAGTACTGCGCCGACCAGCCGTGGTGAGAACGCCTGCAGGAATTCCATCGCTTCGATGGCGGCGTGTCGACGCTGCTGCACGCCGGCCAGCTGTTCCGGGCGGGCAAACAGCCGCTGGTGCGCACGCAGCGCTTCTTCGATATCCGCATTGCGTGGCAGCGAGGCATCGTCATGGATGCCCAGCCGGCTGGCCGCTTTCTGCCGGGCCTGCTGGTAGTCGCTGATACCGCTTTCGGCCATCAGCCGGGCGGCTTCATGCGCGAGCCGCTGGCGGCGCTCGCGGGTCTGTGTTGCCGAGTGTTGCCGGGCACGGTGCATGGGGGAGCTCCTGCGACAGACGGCTGCAGCGTAGCGCATCCACGTGACAGTGGCGTGGGGCGGGCAGGCCCCCCGCCGTCGCGTTCAGAAAATATCGAAGGCGCCGGACTCGGTCTGCGGTGCGTGCAGGTCGATGTCGTAGTCCTGCAGGCGGTCCATGTCTTCGACCTTCACCCATTCGGTCGCGCCGTTGAGCGTGGTCTGCACCATGCCGGCTGGCGGATCGTTGCTGGCCAGCGGGGTGTCCTTCAATGCCACGCGCATGTAGTCGATCCAGATCGGCAGCGCCGCACGACCACCGTATTCGCGGTAACCCAGCGAACGGAAATCATCGCGGCCAACCCACACCGTGGTGGCATAGGCGCCGCCAAAGCCGGAGAACCAGGCATCGCGGTGGTCATTGGTCGAGCCGGTCTTGCCGCCGACGTCGGCTCGGCCGAGCACCTTGGCCGCGGTACCGGTACCGCGCTGGACCACATCACGCATCATCGACACCAGCTGGTAAGCCGTGCGGGCATCGATCGCGCGCGGTGCCGTGCGGGCGTCGGGGTTCACCGGCGCCGGGGCGGTTTCCACACTGGCGACTGGTGCAGTGGCCGCGCCAGGTGCCGGCGCGGCGCCGAAGTTGAAGCCATCCACCACGGCGGCCACGGGCTGGCCATCACTGGTGCCGGCGCAGTCACGGCACGCCAGCGCCGGGTTTTCCTTGAATACTTCCACACCGTCGCGGTCGGTCACCCGGTCGATCACCCAGGTATCCACCCGCGAGCCGCCATTGGCGAACACCGCATAGCCTCGCGCCACCGAAAGCGGGGTCAGCGAGGCGGTGCCCAGCGACATCGACAGGTTCGGCGGCAGCTCGGCCTCGGCGAAGCCGA
>DALZLW010000101.1:0-13358 GCA_032007425.1 Stenotrophomonas sp. | reverse complement strand
AGGGCCTTCGGGCAGCCAAGGCTGACGAAGCCGACTTTGGGGTTCAGCTGGGACATGGAATCGCGGGACTCTGGGGGCCTGGGCCCCTGCCGGCATGGCAGGGGGACCTGGGGGCCGGGGCCTGAAAGGGCGCCAGTATACCGGTCTGGCGGCCGTGCGATGGGCCGCCGTCAACCTGCCGTGGCCGTCGCGCAAACACCTTTACCTGTCCGCCACCGTCCTGATGCTCCCCCGGGCACAGCGCGGCGCCCGGACCGACAGGCTTCGCAACGCGGCCGTGGCGCGGCAGCGCCATAATGGGCCCAGACCCACTGCTGAGAGAGTTGCACCATGGCTGAATGGATCACCCTCGATACCCACCACGGCAAGGTCCGTGCCTGGCAGGCGCTGCCGGAGGGCAAGCCGCGCGGCGGCCTGGTGGTCATCCAGGAAATCTTCGGCGCCAACGACCATATGCGCCGCGTCGCCGAAGGCTTCGCCGAACAGGGCTATGCCGTCCTGCTGCCGTCGTTCTTCGACCTGCTGGAGGCTGACGCGGACGCCCCGCCAGCCGACCTGCCCTACAGCCCGGAAGGGGTGAAGGCGGGGCTGGAGGCCGTGAACGCACTGGGCGTGGAACAAGCGCTGGCGGTCGTGCGGGCCGCCGCCACCCGCCTGGCCACTGCCGGCAAGGTCGGCACCGTCGGCTACTGCTGGGGCGGCTCGATCGCCCTGCTGGCAGCGCTGCGACTGGGCCTGCCCTCGGCGAGCTACTACGGTGCACGCAACACCCAGTTCCTCGACGAACCGGCCAAGGCGCCGGTGATCTTCCACTTCGGCGAGCGCGACAGCAGCATCCCGGCCGAGGCCATCCAGGCCCACCGTGACGCACTGCCGCAGATGGCGGTGCACGTCTACCCCGCCGATCACGGCTTCAACCGCGACGTCGGACACGCGTATGATCCAGACAGCGCCGCCCTGGCGCTGCAACGCACCCTGGACTTCTTCACGGAGCATCTTGGATGAGCGAGTTTGAACTGGATTCGCGCCTGGCCACCGACAGCGTGCTGGTCGCCGAAGGACCGCTGTCGCAGGTCCGCCTGATGAACGACGAACGCTTCCCCTGGCTGGTGCTGGTGCCCCGGCTGGCGGGAGTGACCGAATGGATCGAGCTCGACGGCGAGCAGCAGGACAAGCTGCGTACCGAGCTCAACCGCGCCTGCAAGGCCCTGCATGGCACCGATGGCGTGGAGAAGATCAACATCGGCTCACTGGGCAACATCGTGCGGCAGTTGCACTTCCACGTGGTCGGCCGGCATGAGGGCGACCCGGCCTGGCCCGGCCCGGTGTGGGGCAGCGGCGCGGCGCACCGCCATGCACCGGAGGCACTGGAAGAGCGTGTCGCCTACTGGCAGGAACGGCTAGGATATCCGCCCCTGTCCTGAGCCTGGCCCCTGCCGATGCGCTTCAATCTCGTTGCCGCCGTCCTTCTCATCGTCGTCGGCCTGTTCCTGCTGGCCAGCAACCTGGGCTGGACCGATGTCAGCCTCAGCCGCCTGTTTGCCACGTGGTGGCCAGTCGGCCTGGTGGCGGTGGGCATCGGCATGCTGTTCGGGCGCGGGAAGTAACCGCGCCCTCCCCTGTTTCCCCGCGCAGGGCGCGGCGCGTCCAGCATCAGGTGCGCGGCAGGGTGACGCCGGTCTGTCCCTGGTACTTGCCGCCGCGGTCGCGGTAAGACGTCTCGCACACTTCATCGGACTGGAAGAACAGCATCTGCGCCACGCCTTCGTTGGCGTAGATGCGCGCCGGCAGTGGGGTCGTGTTGCTGAACTCCAGCGTCACGTGCCCTTCCCATTCCGGCTCCAGCGGGGTGACGTTGACGATGATGCCGCAGCGCGCGTACGTGCTCTTGCCCAGGCAGACCACCAGCGTGTCGCGCGGAATCCGGAAGTACTCCACCGTGCGCGCCAGGGCGAAGCTGTTGGGCGGAATGATGCATTCATCCCCCACCACGTCGACGAAGCTCTTCGGATCGAAGTGCTTGGGGTCCACGATGGTGGAATTGATGTTGGTGAAGACCTTGAACTCGCGCGAACAGCGCACGTCGTAGCCATAGCTGGACGTGCCGTAGCTGACGATGCGCTCGCCATTGGCCTGCTTCACCTGCCCGGCTTCGAACGGCTCGATCATGCCGTGCTGTTCGGACATACGGCGGATCCAACGGTCACTCTTGATGCTCATGCTCGGTCCTGGCTGGGTGTGGGGCGGGCAGTGCCCGGCCGGAGGATTCTACAGGCGGCCACTCAGAGCAGCGAGGACAGGATCGGAATCGAGGCCCGCGGGCGCTGGCCCAACGCTTCCAGCAGCTGGCTGGCGGCAGCCCGGTAGGCCTGGGCGGCGGCCGAATCCGGCGCCGAGGCGGTGATCGGGGTGCCGGCATCGCCCTGCTCGCGGATGCCGATCTGCAGCGGCAGTGACCCCAGCAACGGGACGCCGTACTGGGCGGCCATGCGCTCGCCGCCGCCCTCACCGAACAGATGTTCGACATGGCCACAATTGGAGCAGGTGTGCACGGCCATGTTCTCGATGATGCCGAGCACCGGTACTTCCACCTTCTCGAACATCTTCAGCGCCTTGCGCGCATCCAGCGTGGCGATGTCCTGCGGCGTGGTGACGATCACCGCACCGGCCAGCGGGATCTTCTGGGTCAGGGTGAGCTGGATGTCGCCGGTCCCCGGCGGCAGGTCGATCAGCAGCACGTCCAGGTCATCCCACAGCGTGTCGTTGAACAACTGGGTCATCGCCGAGGTCGCCATCGGCCCACGCCAGATCATCGGCGTCTCGTCCTCGATCAGGTAGCCGATGGACATCGTGTCCACCCCGAACGCGCGCAGCGGTTCGATGCTCTTGTTGTCCGGGCTCTCCGGACGGCCGGACAGGCCCAGCATCGCCGGCACCGAAGGACCATAGATATCGGCATCGAGCACGCCGACGCGGGCGCCGAGCTGGCCCAGCGCCACGGCCAGGTTGACCGAGGTGGTGCTCTTGCCGACCCCGCCCTTGCCGGAGCCCACCGCGACGACGTTGCGGATGCGGGCATGCGGGGTGAGCCCCTTCTGCACCTGGCTGGCATGGGGACGACGGGCAAGGCTGGTCACTGCGGACTCCGGCTGGATCGGTTCGGGGACCGGGAATGATAGCAGTGCGGCTCGAGGGTGCTGCGACTGTCACGGCGAACAGGAACGACGGCCCAATCATTAAGCCTACACAAAACAATTGCATCAAAAGTCTAGTTTTAGTCTCAGTAAATCGACGCTTTCAGCTCGTTTTTGCAGCAATTCTCATCCGAAACGTTTTGATACAAAAATTCATTTTGGCGTGAAATCGCTTTCCTACAAGGCTTCCGGACCATTCCCCGCAGACGCGAACATGACCGCCACATGTCTGAGGCGTTAAGTGCATGTTACGTTCGAAATCACACCCACCGCGCTTTAATGACCATTAAGGCCGGTGCGGATTCAGAACAGAAGACTTGTCTATTGGGGATCCACAATGTCGCGTCAACCTGCCTCTCTTGCTCGTAACACCCTGACCCTGGCCCTGCTGCTGGGCTTGACCGCTACCACTGGCGCCGCGTTCGCCCAGGACAGCGGCACCACCCAGCTGGACCGCGTGACCGTCACCGGCTCGCTGATCCCGCAGACCGAGATCGAGAACCACACGCCGGTCCTCACCGTCACCGCTGAAGACATCCAGACCCGCGGCTTCACCAGCGTGGCCGATGTACTGCAGCAGTCCTCGCTCACCACCGGCGGCCTGCAGGGCGGCCAGACCTCGGCCTCGTTCACCCAGGGCGCGGAAGCGGCCGGCATGTTCGGCCTGGATCCGGGTTACACCAAGTACCTGATCAACGGCCGCCCGATGCTGTCCTACCCGGCCCTGTACAACGGCAGCGATGCGTTCAACAACATCAGTGGCATTCCGATCGACATCGTCGAGCGCATCGAAATCCTGCCGGGCGGCCAGTCGTCGCTGTATGGCAGCGATGCCATCGCCGGCGTGGTCAACATCATCCTGAAGGACCGGCTGGACGGCGGCTCGATCAACGTCCGTGGCGGCGCTTACAGCGATGGGGGTGGCAGCAGCTTCCGCTTCAGCGGCGCGCAGGGCTTCAACAGTGCAGACGGCCGCTTCAATGCACTGGTCAGCGCGCAGTACGAAAAGACCAGCCCGATCTGGGGCTACCAGCGCGACCTGACCAAGGTCAACAACCCCGATGGCTACACCGCACAGGTGCCGGCCAATGACTTCCTGGTTTACCTGCCAGCCGAAGCCAACCGCTACGTGATGATGGACCCGACCCGCTGCGCCAGCGTCGCCGGGCAGTTCGGCGGTACCACCGTGCTGGGCACGCGTGCGGCCGGCGAGTCCTGTGGCTCCACGTTCGGTGCCGGCTACAAGACCATCAAGAACGGCAAGGAAAGCAGCCAGGTCTACACCTCGCTCAACTTCCAGGTGAATGACAACTTCGAGCTGTTCGCCGATGCGCTGTACAGCCTCGAAGAGGTGGAATACGCCACCGGCGCCAACTACACCTTCTGGAGCACCGGCGTTGGCTTCGGCGCCATCTACGACCAGGCCACCGACCAGTACATGAGCCTGCAGCGTGCGTTCTCGCCGGAAGACATCGGCGGCAACGGCTACAAGGACATCATGGAAACCAACCGCAACAAGGCCTACCAGGTAACCCTGGGCGGCCGCGGTAACTTCGGTGATTGGGATTACAGCGCAAGCTTCAGCCGCGGCGAGTACAAGCTGACCGAACGCGGTTTCGCACGCTGGACCGACGCCATCGATGGCTGGTTTGAAAGCAATGTGTTCGGCCCGGTGCTGGGCGTCACCGATGACGGCTACAACATCTACAACCCGGACTGGAGCGCGTTCTACGCCCAGTTGCCGGCCGGTGCCTTCCAGAGCTTCACCGGCTACACCTACAACCAGAGCCGCACCTGGCAGAACCTGGGCCGCGTGCAGTTGACCAACGGCAGCCTGTTCACCCTGCCCGGTGGCGATGCGGGCTTTGCCGTGGTCGCCGAGGCCGGCAGCGAAGGCTGGGATTACACCCCCGATGCGCGCCTGATGGATGGCAGCGTCTGGGGCACCACCGCCGTGGCCGGCGCCGGACATCGCAGCAATTACTCGCTGACCAGTGAGCTGCGCCTGCCGCTGCTGGAATCGCTGACCGTCACCGGTTCGGGCCGCTATGACGCGTTCAAGATCGCCGACAACACCGTCGACAAGGCGACCTACAGCGTCGGCGTGGAGTTCCGTCCGATCGAAAGCCTGCTGTTCCGCGGCAAGTACGGCACCGCGTTCCGCGCCCCGACCCTGCCCGATGCCTTCCAGGGTGAGAGCGGTTACTACACCGGCACCACCGACTACTACCGTTGCGCCCAGTTGGGCTACCTGCCGGCTGATACCGTCGGTTGCGCCTACGATGGCATTTCCACGTTCGGCACCCAGGCCGGCAACCCGGACCTGGAGCCGATCACCGCCGATGTGTGGAACGCCGGCGTCGTCTGGGCACCGATGGCCAACCTGTCGGTCTCCGTCGACTACTACAACTGGAAGATTGAAAACGAGGTCGATACGCTGAGCTCGGACCAGTTGCTGCGCGCCGAGTACTACTGCCGCAATGGCTTGGACAACGTCACCAGCGCCAGCTGCCAGAACGTAACCGACTGGGTCACCCGTGACGCCTCCGGTGCGCTGGAGCAGATCCATACGCCCAAGCTGAACGTCGCCCGGCAGAACCTGCAGGCGGTCACCGCCAGCTTCAAGTACATCCAGGACATCGGTCGTTTTGGTGCGCTGCAGTTCGCCAGCAACTACACCAACATGATCAAGCGCGAGCTGCAGGCGCAGCCGGGCGATGCCTACCAGGACCTGCTGAACGACCCATACGCGCAGTGGTACTACGATTCCTACGCCAAGGTCCGCGCCGACGGCTCTGTGGGCTGGAGCAAGGGTGACTGGACCAGCACCCTGTACTTCAACTACATCGGCAAGACCCCGAACTACATGGCGTACGTGGGCGGCAGCTACGACTACGAACACTCCTCGGGCTATAAGGCGGCCAAGTGGGGTTCGTACACCACCTACAACCTGAGCGTCAGCTACCGCGCGCTGGAAAACCTGACCCTGTCGCTGATGGTCAACAACGTGTTCGACAAGAGCCCGGACGGCCAGCGCTACAGCTTCGCCGGTAACTCTGGCACGCCGTACAACAACTACATGTACAGCCCGTATGGCCGGTCGATCTACGCCCAGATGCAGTACGACTTCGGCAAGAAGTAAGCCGCCGGCCGGACCCCTGCCCGGCTGACGATGGCAACACCCAGGCCCCTGCCGCAAGGCAGGGGCTTTTTCGTGCCGTCCTCACGCCCCTCGCCACGGCCTGGGCCAGGCCAGGCCGCCCAACCGGGTTGCTGCATTGCCACAGCCTTACCCCGCGCCAGCTGTCAGCGCTGGCCTGGAACGCGCAAATTCAACGACTTGACGCTGCTTGCACCGCACGCAAGTCGACTTTGCCTAATTTGCTTGTATGACGGGGGTGTGAACAGTTGACAGATGGAGTTAAGCCTGTGTTAACTTCTCGCTATCGGTTCGTGAAGATGTCATTTGTAATCACCGGACTGCATGGAACGGCGGAGAGCCGTATTTCGATTCAAGATTTCATTTAGGGGAAATCGCATGTCATTTCGCAAGTCGCCCAGCCGTAATCCGTTGAGCTTCGCCCTGGCGTCCGCGCTGCTGTTCGGTGCCGCCGCTCCTTCGTTCGCACAGGAAGCCGCCACGACGCCGGAAGCATCGGCTGAAAGCACCGCCACCAAGAGCAAGGCCACGGACCTCAGCGCGGTCACCGTGACCGGCTCGCGTATCGGTCGCGACGTGTTCAATGCGGTTTCCCCGGTCCAGGTGATCACCCGCGAAGAAACCACCCTGGCCGGCTTCCAGTCGACCGCGGGCATCCTGCAGAGCTCGGCGATCACCGCCGGTGCGGCGCAGATCAACAACGCTTACGGCGGCTATGTCACCAACGGTGGTCCGGGTGCCAACACCGTCGGCCTGCGTGGCCTGGGCCCGACCCGTACCCTGATCCTGATGAACGGCCGTCGCGTCGCTCCGGCAGGTTCGCGCGGCTCGGTCGGCGCTGCCGATCTGAACACGCTGCCCAACGCCATGATCGACCGCGTCGAAGTGCTGAAGGACGGCGCCTCGTCGATCTACGGCTCCGACGCAGTTGCCGGCGTGATCAACATCATCACCCGTAACAAGGTCGACGGCGTCACCGTCGAAGCCCGCCATACCGCCACCGATGGCGGCGGCGGCGAAGAGCGCCGTTACTCGGTGGTCTTCGGCAGCACTGGCGAGCGCGGTCACATTTCCGGTTCGTACGAGTACTACAACCGTGACGAACTGACTCTGGGCGACCGTGAGTGGACCCGCTGCAACACCGATTACCGCCGTCGTGCAGGCGGCCAGGGTGCTTGGGGCGACGGCGATTACGTCGATCCGCTGACCGGCAAGCCGAAGTGCTACCCGATCACCGGCACCGGCTCCAACGGCGTCACCATCAACACCATCGGCACCAACAACATGACCGGTGTTGCCGCCGCTGGCGCGACCGGGACCACCTTCAACCGCTGGCGCCCGAACTCGGCTGTCAGCACCGGACTGGTCGGCTTTGAAGGCGTTGGCGGCGGCACCACCACCAACAGCAACATCCGTGACACGTTCGATCCGCGCACCCTCAACCGCTCGCTGATCTCTGGCGCCGAAACCCACACCCTGTTCCTGCAGGGCGGCCTGGACCTGGAGTCGATGGGCAATGGCGAGGCCTACTTCGAACTGCTCGGCAGCCGCCGTGAGTCGGAACAGACCGGCTACCGCCAGCTGTCGCTGGACTACCTGCGTGGCAGTCCGCTGATCCCGGCCAACCTGCAGGCCTCCAACTTCGGCGGCGGCGTCGGCGTGCGCGCCTTCATCGGCTACGGCAACGACAAGAGCAGCCAGACCGTTGATTTCTTCAAGGGCACCGCGGGCGTCCGTGGCGAGCTGAGCTCGACCTGGAACTATGACTTCTTCCTGAGCCACGCCCGTTCGGACGCTGATTACACTCAGGAATCGTTCCTGACCGATCGCCTGAGCCAGAGCCTGAACGTGGTATCCAATGGCGCCGGCGGCTTCAACTGCGTCAACACCGCCAATGGCTGCGTGGCCGCGCCTGCGCTGACCAGCGCCGTCGTTGCCGGCAACCTGCCGCAGGCGTGGAAGGACTTCGTGTTCGTGCCCGTCACCGGCAACACCCTGTACACCGAAACGACCGCCAACTTCACCGTCGACGGTCCGCTGTTCTCGCTGCCGCACGGCGATGTCCGCGGTGCCTTCGGTGCTGAATGGCGCCGTGCGAAGATCGACGACACCCCATCGATCCACTCGATCAACGGCAACCTGTACAACCTGACCTCCTCGACCCCTACCCGCGGCAGCGACTCGGTCCGCGAAGTGTTCGGTGAAGTGGAAATCCCAGTGCTCTCGGGCGTCTTCATGGCTGAAGAACTGACCATGAATGCCTCGGCGCGCTGGACCGACTACAAGTCCTACGGCTCGGATTACACCTACAAGCTCGGTGGTCTGTGGACCCCGATCAACTGGCTGTCGCTGCGTGCCTCCTACGGCACGTCTTACCGCGCCCCGGCGCTGTTCGAGCAGTTCCTGGGCGCCACCAGTGGCTTCCTGAGCAACCAGATCGATCCCTGCAACAACTGGGGCAACGATCCGGGCACCCCGCTGGCCATCAACTGTGCCTCCGAAGGCCTCGCTCCGGACTACAACGCCACGCAGTCGGTGGCCGTCATCAACGGCGGCGGCGCCGCGGCGGGCCTGAAGGCGGAAACCTCCACCAATTTCACCGCTGGCATCGTGCTGCAGCCAGAAATGCCGGGCTGGTTCGGCGACCTGTCCTTCGCTGCTGACTACTTCAACATCGAAGTGGAAAACGGCGTGTCGCGCGCCGGTGGCGCCAACATCCTGGACCTGTGCTACAACAACCCGAACTTCCGCGCCGGTGGTGGCTTCTGCCGCCTGGTCGACCCGCGCAACCCGACCAACAACGCGCTGACCGTGTATGACAGCTACGTCAACCTGGCCGTGGACAAGGTGCGTGGTTGGGACTTCAGCATGCGCTACACCCGTGACGTCGGCCCGGGCACCCTGCGTGCCAACCTGCAGCTGACTCACTTCACCGAACAGTCCAGCAAGCTGTTTGCTGACGATCCGCTGGAAGACTACAACGGCAACCTGAACACGCCGGAATACACCGCCAACCTGGACCTGGTGTACAGCTGGAACAAGTGGAAGGTGCGTTACGGCGTGGAATGGATCGACGCCATGCAGAGCTATGACTACTACGGTCTGGATCCGGAAACCTCGATCTACAAGTTCCACGTGCCAAGCTACTTCGTCCACGCCCTGTCCACCGAATACACCGGTGACAAGTGGTCGGTCGTTGCTGGCGTGCGCAACCTGCGCAACGAAACGCCGCCGGTGATCTCCTCCGGTGCCTACAACCGCGTTGGCAATGCCCCGCTGTACAGTGGCTATGACTACGTCGGTCGTACGTTCTTCGTGAACCTCAGCAAGAGCTTCTGATAGAGCAATGCGCCGCCGCCCTTGCACAGCAAGGGCGGCGGCTTTTTTTTTGCGCGTCCGCATCGTGCATGCAATCACAAGGAATTCGTCCGTGCAGTGCAAACCCCTCGCCACGCTCGTCGCCACCTTCGTGCTGGCGGTTGCTTCGCCGCTGGCAGCCCACGCAGCCAAGCCCGTCGTCCCCACCATTGAACAGATGGCGGCATTCCCCGCCATTTCCAGCCTGTCCATCTCACCGGACGGCAAACACATCGCCGGCCTGCAGGCCAATGGCGAAGAGCGGGTGATCCTGGTCTGGAACACGGATGCACTGGACAAGGCTCCGACCGTGATCGGTTCGGGCCGCATGAAGTTCCAGGGCGTCAGTTTCATCAAGAATGGCCTGCTGGCGGTGACGCTGTGGCAGCCCTACGACCTGCGAACCGACCGCGTCACCAAGACCTTCATCAGCAAGTTCTTCATCACCGATATCCAGGGCAAACAGTGGAAGGAACCCATTGCGCCACAGCGGGCCACCAGCCACAGCGAACAACTGGAGCAGGCACTGTCCAGTTCCACCGTGCTCGACACACTGCCCAATGATCCGGACCATATCCTGGTGGTCAACGGTTCGGGCAGTAATTCCGGTGACATCTACAAGGTGAACCTGCGCAGCTTCACTGCCCAGCGCATCCAGAAAACCGAGGAGCGCGTCGCCGGGTACCTGACCGACCTCAGCAGCGAACTGCGAGCGCGCCTGCGCCAGGACCTGGACGCCACCGGTGCGTTTGTCGCCACCGAGTTCCGCAACCCGACCTCCAATGCATGGGAAGAGCACTTCCGCTCCTACGTAAAGGACCGCGATATCACACAGGTGGTGGGCTTCGCCAACGATGCCAACATCGCCTTCGTGCAGAGCAATGTCGGCCGCGACAAGACCGTGATCTATGAGTACGACATCGCCACACGCAAGCAGAAAGAAATCCTGTTCGAACACAAGTTCTTCAATGCCGGCCAGGCCATCATCAATCGCTACCGCGATGTTCCCGGGATACCACTGGGCGCTGTGCTCGGGCTGACCTACAGTGGTCCGCGCGGCAATGAAGTGGAATGGGTCGATGCAAGCTTCAAAGGCGCCGAACAAGGGGTCCGCCAGGCCCTGGACATCCAGGCCACGCCGCTGACCCTGGTGGATCCGGCCACTGGCCAGAGCGCGCAGGTGAAATACGACAATGGTCGCGCGGTCCACGTGGTGGACTACAGCGCCGACCTGAAGACTTTCGTACTGGCCACGTCCGGCCCGTCCAATCCACCGGAATACCACCTGCTCCACGACGGCAAGCTGACCTTGCTGGCCAAGACCTACCCACAGATCGACCCGTCAGCACTGGGCGACACGCGTCTGGTCTACTACAAGGCGCGCGATGGCCTGGACATTCCAGCCTTCCTGACGACGCCGAACACCGAACTGTGCGGCGCCGGACCCTGGAAGGCCGTGGTCCATCCCCATGGCGGCCCCTGGGCGCGTGACGGCCTGGACTTCGACGGGTCCATGTGGGTCCCCATGATGGCCTCGCGTTGCATGAGCGTGCTGCGTCCGCAGTTCCGCGGTTCGGCCGACTGGAGCCGCCGGCTGTGGATGGCCGGCGATGCCGAATGGGGCCAGAAGATGCAGGACGACAAGGACGATGGCGCGAAGTGGATGATCGAGCAGAAGATCGCCCAGCCCGGCCACATCGCCATGTTCGGCTTCTCCTACGGTGGTTACTCGGCATTTGCCGCATCGGTGCGCCCAAACGGACTGTACAAGTGTGCCATTGCCGGTGCGGGTGTTTCTGATATCAAGAAGATCTGGGCACGTTTCTACACCAACCCCTTCTTCCGCCAGACCCAGGCGCCAACCGTCGCAGGCTTGAATCCGTTGGATAAAGCGGCGCAGATGGAGATTCCGCTGATGGTTTACCACGGCGACCGCGATCGTACGGTACCGCTTGAACAGTCCGAATGGTTTGTCGCCAAGGCCCGCGCTGCCGGCAAGCCGGTCGAATACCACGAGATCGCCGACTATGGCCATGGACCGGCTTGGACACGCGCCATCATGGCCGAGCAGCTCACCTTGATCGATGAGTACCTGACCAAGGGGTGCGG
Organism: Stenotrophomonas sp.; assembly: GCA_032007425.1. Taxonomy (GTDB): domain Bacteria; phylum Pseudomonadota; class Gammaproteobacteria; order Xanthomonadales; family Xanthomonadaceae; genus Stenotrophomonas. The sequence continues at coordinate 1,538 of DALZLW010000101.1, read as the reverse complement.
CGGCGGCGGCCTGTAAATCCTCCGCGCCGGCAATGAGGGCCTGCCAACCAGGCCCTCATTGCTTTTCCAGATCAGGCCGCAGCCCCGCCCGCAGTGCCGCCCATGACCTTCGACACCCTTGCCAGCCCCGCACGGGGCGTATCGTTCGGGCCACGGCCCTGCGAAGGGCACCCTCATGACACTACCCGGCCTGGAGGCCATCCAAGTGATCCGTAATCCCAAGATCGTCGTGCTGACCCTGGCCATCACGGCCGCGCTGGTCGGCTGCGGCAAGAGCGAAACCCCGGCCACGGAAGGCGCCGCCTCCACCCCGGCCGCGCCCGAAGCCACCGCCTACACCCTGGACGAAGCCAAGCTGCCGGCCTACAACGCCTTCCACGCTGGCGACCTGGACAGCAACCTGGAGGCGTGCACCGCCTTCGGCGACTACGTCAACAGCAAGTGGCTGGCCGCCAACGAAATCCCGGCCGACCGCACCAGTTGGGGCGCCTTCACCATCCTCGACGAGCGCTCGGTGGCCGTGCAGCACCAGCTGGTCGAACAGGTGGCCAAGGTGCAGAACCCCACCCACATTGAAAAGATCGTCGGCGACCTGTGGGCCACCGGCATGGACGAAGCCAAGATCAACGCCCAGGGCATCGAGCCGCTGAAGGCCGACCTGGCCGCCATCGACGGCCTGCAGGACAAGGACGCGATCGCCAATTACCTGCGCAGCAGCGCGGCCAAGGGCGAAAACGTGCTGTTCGGTTTCGGCGCCGAAGCCGATTTCAAGAACTCGGCCGTCAACATGGCCTATGCAAGCCAGGGCGGCCTGGGCCTGCCCGATACCACTTACTACACCGACGCCAAGAACGCCGACAAGCTGAAGGCCTACCAGGCCCACGTGGCCAAGGTGCTGGAACTGGCCGGCGTGGCCACCACCGATGCGGAAAAGCAGGCACAGGACGTGGTGGCCTTCGAAACCCGCCTGGCCAAGGCCTCCAAGTCCAGTGTCGAGCTGTCGCGTGACGTCTCGCTGTTCTACAACCCGGTCACCCTGGCCGATGCCGATGCGCTGACCCCGAACTTCAGCTGGACCGAGTTCTTCAAATCGCAGGGCGTCGCCGCACCGGAGAAGTTCTCGCTGGCCGTCCCCAGCTTCCACCAGGAAGTGAGCAAGGCCCTGGGTGATACCGATCCGTCCGTGTGGCGCGCCTACCTGCGCTTCCACACCGTCGATGGCGCCGCGCCGTACCTGAGCGAGCCCTTCGTGCAGGAAAGCTATGCCTTCTACGGCAAGACCCTGAACGGCCAGAAGGAACAGAAGGCCCGTTGGAAGCGCGTGCTCGGCACCATCGAAAGCGATGCCGGCGAAGCCTTCGGCCAGCTGTACGTGAAGGTCGCCTTCTCGCCGGAAGCCAAGGCGAAGATGGAAGACCTGGTGAAGAACCTGGCGGCCGCCCTGAAGGAGCGCATCGAGGGCCTGTCCTGGATGAGCGCCGAAACCAAGGCCAAGGCCATCGCCAAGTGGGAAACCTTCACCCCGAAGATCGGCTACC